>NZ_JBDPNU010000013.1:0-63323 GCF_050468105.1 Fictibacillus sp. NRS-1165 | reverse complement strand
AACTTTTCGGGGTCACTTCAGAGGCTGTGCTTTTTTAATATAGGACTTTACTCTTCAGACCAATGAACCATTTTGTTGAATTTTCTGAAAAAAGATGTATTTGTCCCTTTGCTCTATGAATAATGAATGTATCTCATAGAATGGAGGAAGTCATATGAAAAAGTCATTGGTCATAAAGTGGCTGGTCGTTTTGAGTTTTCTTGCCTGTGTTTTTTTGGCCGGAATGCGTTTTAGCTCGGCCACAAAAGATGCGGGTGAAGTGGAATGGAACGGCAGCCAGCTGAGTTCGATGGAGGTTAATGGCAAGCCTTATGTGTCTGCAGAAGAACTGGCTCAAGCCACGGGTTCTGAGCTTCATAAAGGACGACATCATTATACCGTTTCTTCGCGGCTTGACCGCATCATGAAAAAAGGCGTCATCCGGGTAGGCACGACAGGGGACTATAAGCCGTTTACCTTTTACAACAAAGACACGAAGAAGTTTGAGGGGTACGATATAGAAGCCGCAGAGTTAATGGCGAAGGACCTTGGAGTTAAGGTCAAGTTTGTAAAAACGTCATGGCCGACACTCATGAATGATTTGCTCGATGATAAGTTTGATATCGCAGCAGGGGGAATCAGCCGCAATACGGAGCGCCAAAAGACGGCACAGTTGACCCGGCCTTATATGAATGAAGGGAAGTCACCATTAATTCGTGAGGCGGATAAGGAGAAGTATACAAGTCTTAAAGCGATCGATCAGCCGGACGTTACCATAGGAGTAAATCCTGGAGGAACGAACCAAAAGTTCGTGGACGCCAACATAAAGCAGGCGAAAGTGGTAGTCGTTGAAAACAATTTAGAGATTCCCCGCATGGTCGCAGAGGGGAAAGTCGACGTCATGATTACCGACAGTACCGAGGCGATGTACTACGCAAGCATTGATCCAAGACTGTTTGCGGCACTTACGGATAAAACCTTTACAAAAAGCCAGAAAGGTTACATGATTCCGAGAGGTGATTCAGTATTTGAAAACTGGGTCAACCTATGGATGGACGAAATGGAGCTTCAAGGTGAGTTTAATCGCCTAAAGGAAAAATATATCTATAATAAGTAGTTAAATACGCGCCAATCTCCTCAAAATACGCGCCAATCCCATTTTGACGCAGAAAAAGCTGATCCTTTCCAAGGGTCAGCTTTTTCCGATGATTGATCACATCTTGAGGTGTGGTATCCCACGGAAACGAAGGTTCCTTGGGGCCCTTCCTCATTATCGTAATCCAATCCGGGAGCTACAAATTGAAGGTCTCGTTCAAACCGCCAAAAAAAACTCCCGATGCCATGGCAAAAAAGCCCGAACGCATATGCGCTGCGTTCCTGTCAGCCCCTGAGGAGTCTGAAACCTGCCGGCAGCTTCATGCCGGGCGATGTACCGATTATATATTCCATTTTTCTTTAAGGTGAGAACGTCATGGGAAAACTTTCCTTTTTCTTTCTTTGTAAGGCACAGTGCATTTTTTCTGATGCTGTATTTCGTCACCAACGCATATCTCTGCTTTCGATATCGCTTTTTTAGTGCATTGCCTTCAAGATACTAAGCAGGTATGTGAAGCATTGATACGAAAAAAGCTTAAAAAATCCCGGGTATCCAAACGGAAGCCCCAGGATTTATTGTTCAAACGTTTATTTCTCGTAAACTGTTACTTTTATGTCTTTACGGCCCCAATTGATTGCATCGCCATGGTCTGGAATGAACACATCAATCATCTTTCCGTTGATTCCGCCGCCAGTGTCTGCAGCAATGGCTGTGCCGTATCCTTCAACAACTACTTTGGATCCAAGTGGAATAACATTTGGGTCCACTGCGACTACCTTGCCGTCATTGTATTTTTTCAGATCAATGCCCATGCGGGTTTTGCCGGAACAGCCATCACAATCTGCAGTATAGGCAGAGCTGTTTACCGTTAAGGTTCTTGTTGAGTAGGCAGGGCTCTTTTGGCGAAGCTTTTGATAGGTTTTTGGCCCGGCGATGCCATCGGCTGCCAGTCCTTGTTTTTTCTGAAATGAAGCTACAGCCGATACGGTGGTGTCACCGTAGATGCCATCCACTGTAGAGCTGTATGAATCCCAAGCTTTTAATAAACGCTGTAATTCAATGACGGGTTTTCCCATATCACCTTTACGCAATACTTTAATTTTTCTGATCGTATCTGATCCTGCAACACCATCCACTTTTAAACGTGACTGCTCTTGAAAACGTTCAACCGCGCCTTTCGTAATCGGTCCATAGTAACCCGTAGACGTATGGTAAGGAAAAACTCCTTTAACCATTAAATAGTCTTGTAATTGTTTTACGTCGCTATTGTTTGATCCCTGAGAAAGCATCTGGCTGCCAAGAGCAGCGCTGCTGTGTCCTGGAAAAAACAAGCCGGTAAAGAGGACTGCCATCATCAACAATCCCATTAGTTTTTTCAACATCATGGTTTCCCCCTAAAAATTTTTGATTCATGTAAACCCTCTAGTTTTTTCGCTAAGAAATGACAAAATAGGGGGAAATCTTGAATAAACGCTTCTATTTTCCTATGAAGATGACAATAAAATCCATTCTGCTGTTTGCGGCAATTTCCAGCGGGGTATTTAGTCCAAAAAAGTGAAAATAAAAAAAGACTGCCCTATATCGAGTCAGTCGGTTACCCTATAAGTAAAAAAATGGATATGCATGGTTTATAACAATGCGCCCATCACCACCGTCGAGTAATAGTCGCCGTTTATATACGTGTCCTTTCGGATCAATCCTTCCACTTGAACACCGTTCGGTGCCTGGCACCGCGAACTACGTCTTAAGTCTTAGTTTTTTTACGTTTATGGGGCAATAGAGATGTTCAATTTAATCATGTATGGTAGAGAAAGAGGAAAAGTAAATATTTTCAAAAATGAAACTCAATGTTTGTTCTATTCGTAGTATTAGAAAAGACATGATGTCAGGAGTCGATTCACATGAACTGGTTTTTATCCTTATTCGTCAAGGTGATCAGTGCCATTAATACGATGGTCATCGTCTGGCTGCTTTCCTTTTTTGCGTTTGATCAGTCTTTCTTGTTTTCAAGTGCCCTTGCGGCGGGGGGAGCGGTGATCGGCTTTCTCATGGCCGCCATGCTATGGAATTACCGTATGCTGCGAAATTATAAGCTGACCCGCAGTGAATTTAAATATATCAAGAAAAATTTAGCTGAAGCAAAACCAAAGATCTACAGACTGCACAAGACCCTGTTTTCCATCCGGGACATCCCGACCTTGAAACAGAGGATGGAACTGACGAAGGTCACAAGAAAAATATACAGTATGACCAAAAGGGACCCAAGACGTTTTTTCCAGGCGGAGCGTTTTTACTTTTCCCATTTGGATTCAGCCGTTGAGCTGACGGAAAAAATACGCGTTCCTTTCTGGACAGCCGAAGAAAAACTGGGAGATTCAGGATTCTCTTGCTGAAACAAGAAGGACGTTGAAGGAACTTACCGAATACATTGAAGAAGACCTTTACCACATGATCGCTGATGATGTGGATCAGCTGAAATTCGAACTGGATGTGGCGAAGCATTCGATAAAAAAGCTGAAAGATTCAAAATTAGAAACGAAAGCAGGAGATTATAATGAGCGATAATACGTCCCCTCTCTATAATCATGACGATAAATTGGATATTATGAACGATTTGCTCTCCAATCCGTTCGGTGGCAATGAAAAGCAGGAACTAAAGGTGGAAGGGCACGAGAAGCAAAAGAGGCTGGTCGACGTTCTGCCTGAGGAAAACAAAGCAAAAGCCTTTCAGCTGGCCGAACAGATCGATCCGAAGAACCACCAGGCGATGATTACATATGGAACGCCGGCACAGTCTAAATTGCTGTCCTTTTCCAACGCGATGCTCGATCAGGTCAAGAAGCAGGATGTCGGGCAGGTCGGAGAAATCATCCATGACCTGATGAAAAAGCTTAAATATGTAAATCCTGAGGAGCTGCAGTCGAACAAGCCGTCCTTGATCGGAAGAATGTTTGGGAAAATATCTGGTTCTGTTCAAGAGGTGTTGTCCAAGTATCAGAAGACCGGGGCCCAGATCGACCGGATCAGTGTCAAACTCGACAGCAGTAAGAACGTGCTGCTTGCCGATATTGTCATGCTTGAAAAATTGTATGAGCACAATAAAGAATATTTTCAGGCACTGAATGTCTATATCGCTGCGGGCGAACTGAAGCTGGAGGAACTGAACGGGAAGATCATCCCTGCGCTTCGTAAAGAAGCCGAAGCAACGAACGATCAGATGAAGTATCAGGAAGTCAATGATATGGTGCAGTTCGCCGACCGGCTGGACAAGCGCCTTCATGACTTGAAATTGAGCCGGGAGATCACGATCCAAAGCGCACCGCAGATCCGTTTGATTCAAAATACGAATCAGGCGCTGGTCGAAAAGATCCAGTCTTCCATCATGACTGCGATTCCGCTTTGGAAAAATCAAGTGGCGATCGCCCTAACCCTGCTTCGCCAGCGAGGTGCGGTAGAGGCACAGAAGCAGGTCTCCAAAACAACGAACGAACTTCTCTTGAAAAATGCCGAGATGCTTAAAGCAAACACGATTGAAACGGCTAAGGAGAACGAGCGAGGATTGATCGATATTGAAACGCTGAAGAAAACGCAGGAAAACCTCCTTACTACATTAGAAGAAACATTGCGCATCCAGGAGGAAGGCCGGCATAAACGCCGTCTGGCTGAAAATGAATTGGTTCAGATGGAAACGGGTTTGAGGCAGAAGCTGCTGGAGATCAAAGGAGAATAACCAATCAAAGGCTGTACCACCCGGTGGTACAGCCTTTTATAAATATGTGAATAATCTTTGTGGAATTCCCCTCTTATCCATGGAATATAACAGGTATAGGATCTGTATCAATTTTGGTTAATGGGGGTCTGCTATGCCGAGGTTTGGTTTTGTTCCAGACAATTCAAATCTGAAGAAGACAAGTGGATCACCCAATCTCTTTTTTGATTCCAAAAGCAATGTCTTTTTTTTAAGAGATGAATAGAATGTGGCATTTGAAGTGACGTCTACTCAGCTGCCCATGGTCTGCGGAGCGTTCGTCAACCTCTTTATGACAAATGGGCATATGGGTGAACCGCATGGGCATCCGAACGCGTGGGAACTCGACGTTGTGGTATCAGGAAAGGCGATGGTAGCCATTGTCGACCCGAATTCCAAAAAGCTGCATAACTACCACGCCAAACCAGGTCAGGTGGTATTTATCCCCATGGCATGGTGGCATTGGATCACACCGGTTTCGGACGATTTGCATCTGCACCTCTTCTTTAACCAATCGGTGGCCGAATCACGTGAACGGGTGTTAGATATTGAGTGACCAGCCTGTATCCTATGAAAGGATGCAGGTTTATTTTATTTACCGAATATTTATTTTACAGCCTTTAAAAATACTTGTACAATTCTAGATTAACAGATGGGCAATTTAACATAATCTTATCTCATCACAACTTTGTAAGTTGAAGATAACACTTTTTGTAGTCAATAAGTATCCAAAATGTAAGCGCTTTAAAATATGATGGATACAGGAGGGATGATGACGTGCAACTGGAAGAACGGCCGGCCTTATTGTTAAATCAGCTTTCTGCACTTAACAGACCAACCATGTCGCAGCTTATGGATCAGACCCATTTGACCAAGCGGCAGATTACGTACGATCTTGAAAAAATTAATGAATGGCTGAAGATTCGGAGTCTTCCTTCTATCTCTTATAAACGAAGAACATGGATCGAGGTTCCGGAACGAGTCATTGATTATGCGGGCAAGCAGTTAACGGGAGAGTCTTTTATTTTTACGGAAGAAGAAAGGCTTTATTCCATCTTTTTATTCCTGTTTATCAGAAAAGAGTATATCTCGTCTGCTCACTTTATCTCTCTCCTGAAGGTCAGTAAAAACACAGTAATTGCGGATGTGAAAAAGGCGAATGACAGGATCAGCCCGTTCCTTGTGAAAATTCATTACACAAGGGAACGGGGATACCACTTAAAGGGAACCGAGCTTGATAAAAGGGTCCTGTTAATGAATCATTTAACCAGACTTTTTCAGAAGCCGTCGGGTAAAAAAATAATTGAATATCTCATAACAAAAGCAGGTTATGAGCTTAGAGTGGATGAAATAACCACTCTTCTACAGTCGCTTGAACGGGATTTCAATCTTCAATTTGTGGAAGAACGCCTGCACCAGTTCGCTCATTTTCTACAATTCTATTATATCCGGCTTCTGGAAAAAAAGGTGGTCCGTCTTCATCCTGATGAGATTGAGATTCTTAAACAAGACAGGTTAATAGAAACAGCCAAACAAATCGTTCACCTATTAGAGTTGGATACCGTCGAATCAGAATTGGCCTACCTTGTCATTCAGTTATTAGGACTTTCATTGGGAAATGCATCTGCTGTACAGGATGATTATGATCTGTTGCTGCAAATATGTGAAAGGCTGGTCACAGACTTTGAATCCAAGGCATGCATCTCATTTGAAGAAAAGAATACAGTCGTTGAAACACTCTATCAGCATCTGAAACCCGCTTACTACCGGATGAAGTACCGAATACCCATCCACAATCCTTTGCTTATTCAGATCAGAGAAGAACACAGGGAACTATATACGATTGTAAAGGAACTGCTTGAGCCCGTTGAAATCCTTCTCAATATCTCTATACCCGAGGAAGAAGCAGGGTTTATTACCATCCATTTTGGAGCTTTGCTCGAAAAACCGAAGCACATTGCAGCTAGAAAAAAGAGAGCATGGGTGGTTTGTCCGAGTGGAATAAGTTCCTCACTGATGGTAAAGCACCAGCTCGAGTCCCTGTTTTCAGAGATCACGATTGACCGTACGATGTCATTGCAGGAATTTAAAAAGGATCAGAGCTCCAATTTTGATCTTATTTTCTCGACTGTACAGCTTCCGACAAAAAAACGCTATTTCCTTGTCAAACCGATCATGACGCCCGTTGAAAAAAGTACGCTTATCAATGATGTTTATCAATTTTTATTTGGGATCCAATATGAGCCGGTTTCAACAAAAGACATCCTTACTATTGTTGAAGGTTTTGGGGAGATCCATGATAAAGCAGGTTTGACCGAGGCTTTAAATCAATTTATGTTTCAAAAAAGGACCAACGTAAACAGGAGGAACAGACCAGTGCTAAGTGACTTAATTACAAATGATACCATCCAATTTGCGGAACAGCTCCCAGACTGGGAGGAAGCGATAAAGGAGGCAGCCCAGCCGCTTCTTATTAAAGGGGTAATAGAGTCTTCCTACATTGATGCCATGATCGAAAACGTACACACCATGGGCCCTTATGTCATTTTGGGCCAAGAAATTGCTATTCCGCATGCACGCCCGGAAATGGGAGTGAATCAGGTAGGTATGAGTTTTCTTAAACTTGAGCGGCCAGTCTATTTTTTGAACGATGAGAAGCATCCTGTGTCCTTATTGTTCTGTATAGCTGCGATCGATAATACGACCCACTTGCAGGCTCTGTCACAGCTTACAAAACTTTTAAGCAATAAAGACAATGTAAAAAGATTAAAAGCTATGAAAAACATAGATGAAATCATGGAGCTTATTCATGAATATTCCAAAGCGGTGCAGTAAAAAAAGGAGGGACTAGAAATGAAAATTTTAGCTATTTGCGGTTCAGGTTTAGGAAGCAGTTTTATTCTTGAAATGAATGTTCAGGAAATTATTAACGAGCTGGGGGTGTCAGGTGTGGAGGTAAGCCATTCTGATTTAAGCTCTGCGACCCCTGATATGGCAGATCTATTTATCGCTGCCAGGGATATTGCGGAAAGTGCCACCCACTTGGGAGAGGTCGTTGTCATTGACAGCATTATTGATATGGATGGAATTCGAGAGAAACTAAGAGAAGAGTTTACCAAAAAAGGAATGCTCTAAAGAGCCTGAAGGGGGAACTGGTCATGGGTGAAAGATTTCTTAAATTGATGATGGATATTCTAAGTCAGCCTGCTGTTCTTGTTGCTTTGATTTCTTTGATTGGTCTGCTTCTTCAGAAAAAACCAGCGAGTGAGGTTGTCAAAGGAACAACAAAGTCCTTTTTAGGATTTCTTGTTATTGCTGCAGGCGCAAATATCCTCGTTGGGGCACTCGATCCATTCGGAAAAATGTTTCAGGAAGCGTTTCATGTAAATGGTGTCGTGCCCAATAATGAAGCCATTGTAGCAATGGCATTGACAAAGTACGGATCGGCTACGGCATTAATCATGTTTTTTGGAATGATTGCCAACATTCTCGTTGCCAGATTTACCAAATTAAAATATATCTTTCTCACAGGACATCACACATTATACATGGCTTGTATGATTGCCATTATATTGGTGGTTTCAGGGTTAAAAGGGATAGGGCTCATTGTTGTGGGTTCCATTGCCCTTGGTTTAACGATGGCAGTTTTCCCGGCGATGACCCAGCCTTTTATGCGAAAAATAGTAGGAAACGATAATGTAGGATTCGGACACTTCTCTTCTCTTGGCTATATCCTGTCAGGATTGGTAGGAAAAGCAGTTGGAAAGGGATCTCGCTCTACAGAGAAAATCAATTTCCCTAAAGGCCTTGCTTTTCTTCGTGACAGTTCAGTCACTATTGCACTTACGATGACGGTTCTTTACTTGGTTATTGCCTTGTTTGCGGGCCCTTCCTATGTTGAGAAGGAATTAAGCAATGGAACACATTACCTTGTCTTCGCTGTCATTCAGGCGGTCACATTTGCTGCCGGGGTGTTTGTGATCCTTTCCGGTGTTCGACTCGTATTGGCTGAAATTGTACCTGCTTTTAAAGGAATATCTACTAAACTCGTGCCAAATTCCAAACCTGCACTTGATTGTCCAATTGTATTTCCTTATGCACCAAACGCGGTTTTAATAGGTTTTTTCTGCAGCTTTTTGGGCGGAATCGTAGGCATGGCAATCTTGGGCTGGGCTGGTGCCGTAATCATATTGCCAGGAGTTGTCCCTCATTTCTTTACAGGGGCTACGGCAGGTGTATTCGGTAATGCTACAGGAGGTATACGCGGTGCGACCATTGGATCGTTTGCTAACGGTTTGCTTATTACATTTCTTCCTGTTTTCCTGCTTCCGGTACTTGGGGATCTTGGATTTGCGAATACCACCTTCTCAGACAGCGACTTTGGGGGCGCTGGAATTATTTTAGGAAATGTGGCTGATTCGTTCGGGGCGACAGGTGTTACGGTCTTTGTGGCAGCCATGTTAGTGATTGCCGTTCTCTTCGGGTTACGAAAAAAACCGCAGCAAGAAAAGGAAGAGATTTCGGCTTAAAGCGAAGTGCTAATATGGGAGGTTTTCGATGAGTCAAACGATTACTGAAATGGAACTCTTAAGAGATAAGATCCGTTTAAAAACGTTAAAGGAACTCCACCATCTGGGCTTTGGTCATTATGGGGGCAGCTTATCGATTGTTGAAACGCTGGCTGTGCTATATGGAGGCGTCATGAAGATTGACCGTGCCAACCCCAAGTGGGAGGAACGGGATTACTTTATCCTGTCAAAAGGCCACGGAGGCCCGGCGTATTATGCGGCCTTAGCAATGAAGGGATTTTTCGCGGAAGAGGTGCTGTACACTCTAAATCAGAATGGGACATCGCTGCCCTCGCACCCTGATCGAAACCTGACATCGGGAGTCGATATGACAACAGGTTCACTTGGCCAGGGTATTTCTGTAGCGGTAGGGGTGGCTCTTTCTCATAAACTGTCAGGCAAGTCGAATAGCACCTATTGCATTGTGGGTGACGGTGAATTAAACGAGGGGCAGTGCTGGGAGGCGTTTCAGTTTGCGGCGCATCACAAATTACACCATCTTTCTGTTTTTGTAGATGATAATAAAAAGCAGCTCGACGGATTAACAAAGGATATCATCGAGCCCATCGATTTTGCTGAAAAGTTTAATGCCTTTGGATTCTATACCTTAAAAGTAGACGGAAGCTCCATTCCTGAAATTTACGATGCGATTAAGCTTGGAAAGTCGCAAATTGAAAAACCGGTTGCCATTGTATTAGACACGATAAAAGGCCAGGGCGTTCCATACCTTGAAACAAAAGCAGACAATCACCACATCCGTCCTAATGCTAAAGATGAAGCGGCCATACTCGAAGCGATAGCAGAACTTGAGCGCAGTATGGAAAGGAGGATAACAGGATGATTGAATCAGCAGCTGCATTTTACGAAGTGGAAGAAGTTGAAATGAGGCAGGCATATGCCAGCACTCTGCTTGAGCTGGCAAAACAAAATCCAAACATCATTGCACTGGAAGCTGACCTCATGAGCTCGATCTCTACCAATAAAATTCAGGGGCAGATACCGGGGCAGCTGATCAACTGCGGCATCATGGAAGCCAACATGATGGGAGTAGCTGCCGGGCTCGCACTGACAGGAAAAATTCCTTTTCTCCATACATTTGCCCAGTTTGCAACCCGACGTGCCTTTGATCAGTTGTTTGTCTCAGGGGGATATGCACGGTTAAACCTGAAAATTTTGGGCTCTGATTCAGGGGTAACGGCGGAACACAATGGTGGAACACATATGGCATTTGAAGATATGGGACTCGTTCGTCTGATCCCGAATGCCGTTGTATACGAAGCAAGCGACTCAACCATGTTGTCCTATTTACTCCGTAAAATTTCCAGTGAATACGGTGTGCATTATATACGGACGATGAGGAAAGCAGCCATGAAAATTTATAATTCCGGCGAGACTTTTGAAGAAGGAAAAGGAAAGATTCTCCGTGAAGGAGGCGATGTAACGATCATCGCCAGTGGGATCATGGTAGCCGAGGCTTTAAAGGCTGCCGATATCCTCCGAAATCATGGAGTACGGACAACGGTGGTAGATATGTATTCCATAAAGCCGATCGATGAAGAGTTAATTATTAAGTTGGCAAGAAAAACGGGGGCAGTCGTAACCGCGGAAAACCACAATGTCATTGGAGGGCTGGGAAGTGCAGTGGCTGAAGTATTAAGTGAGCATTGTCCTACACCTTTGAGAAGGATCGGCGTCAGGGAACAGTTTGGCCAGGTAGGTAAAACTGAATATTTGAAGGAAGTTTACAACCTGGCAGCCAAGAATATTGCCGAGGCTGTAAGAGAGTTAAAGCCGTATTAAAAGCAAACCCATTGGGTTTGCTTTTTTTCATCACATCCACTACCGAAGATAAACGAAATCTTCTCCCAGTAAATAAGAATTTATTCCTAGATAGAAAAGGTGAAAAAAGTAAAAAACTCACATTCAATTATTGGATATTTATGGAATAATAATACTTGTTTAATCCATAAAGGAGGGAATTAGATTGAAAGTATTAAAAGCTATGTTAGTTTCAGTCAGCTTGTTTGCATTGTGCCTGACATACGTGCCGAAGCCGGCAGAAGCAGCTAAAGTGAAGGGGTTTGATTACAAAGCAGGAGATATATTGATCACCAAATCCTATAACTCCTACAAATTGGTCGGTCATGCGGGAATTGTGCTGCCCGATGGAAAAAATGTTCTCTTTACGAGCATGAGCTACAATAAAAAGCCTTATGTGTGGAGCATCAGCAAGTGGCTAGACCATTATGACACGACGAAGGTCGTTCGCCACAATAAAGCGTCTGTTGCAAACAAAGCAGCTCAAAATGCGTATGATAATTATTGGAAGAAAGGCGCGAAATATAAAAATAGTACATATAAGGTTTCAACTGATCCTACTAATCGAAAATATTTGTATTGTTCCGAGATCGTTTGGCAGGCTTATTATTATGGAACTGGCGTTGATTATCAAATGAAAATGTATAACCATGGTACCGGAAAGGAAATCTACGTAAGACCCTCTGTAGTAAAGCCGTATTTCTATGTGGACACAGAACTTCAAAAACATAATGGCTTTAAAACGGTGAAGAAGATCAATTGGAAGTAAATAAAAAAAGCAGACATTATGTCTGCTTTTTTTATTTACCGATGGTTTTGTAGGCGGGGATCTCCAGAATGAGTTTATAAGATGAGAGCAGTTTGTACAGGTTGTACATTTGGGTCGTCTGTTTGGAAGCCCAGCCGATATCTGTTGCATATTGATGAGTCGCCGTGCCGGTTAAAGACGCAGCCAGCGGATTCCATCTCATTTTATAAAGAGTATCCTGTCCAGCCTGGATATAATCTTTGGAAATAAACTTTGCTCCGCCGATAATGGCGGCTCTAGGGGTAAACCAGCCTTCGTCGTAGGCGCGTTTGGCTCCCATGTTGATCGGGTCGCGGTCAACCGCTCCAATTCCATACATATTGTAAACGGTTTTGCCATTATAGACGACACCGGTTGCGAGTTTGGATTTTCCGTTCCCGGTTTCAAGCAAAGCATGGGAGATGAGGTAAATTTCATTTATTCCGTACGCTTTTCCAGCTTCAATAAAAGCATCGGCGTTTCCTTCCAAAATGCCCTTGCCTGCCAGAATCTTTTCATTGACTTCACTGTTATCTAAGCTCGCACTCTGAGAAAGTTTTAAAAATTGATAGGACTTAACCGGATCGTTTTTAAAATTGTTAACGTTCAGCTGGTATCTTACGTCCTTAGGGCTGGCATTGACCCATGTTTTATTGTAGATCACCTGATACCAGGTATAGCCGTCAGAGCCTTTAACCGTATTCACTATCTGAAGCTTTTCCCCGTTGCTGACATTGCCGACAACCCAGTATTGATCTCCTGCGCCGCCCCTGACACGCCAGCCGGTCCCATCCACCACCCCGGTGGTGCTGCTCGTAAGATCAAGCGCATCTTTACGGATAAACGTAGTGTACTTTTTATCGGTTTGCGGGTTCACTTTCATCTGAATGGCGGCCATCTCATCCAGTGTCATTCCATAAGCTGTATTGGTGATCCCTGGATTGGTTTCTGCCTGAACCGCCAAGTAGGAAGTACTGACATACCCGGTTTTTCCGCCGGCAGATACTTTGGCCCAGCCCTTGGCCTCCGAATGAACGGTGACAGGCGTGTTGTGTTTAAGTACGGCCATTATGGAATACGTAGTTGCAGGACCAGAACGCATGTTAAGGCTCGAGTTTATTCCGACCTTAACAAACTTAGTCACTGTCTTTGCAGGTTCAGCAGGCTTGCTGGGCACTGGCTTAGCAGCAGAGAGATAGCTTGAATCCACATACCCGTTTTTATTGTTGGCCTTAATCTTAGCCCAGCCATTGGATTCGGAATAGACCGTTACTTGCAGGCCGTTCACAAGTTTAGTAATGATGGCTGCATTGGCCGAAGGGCTTTTTCTCAGATTTAGCTTATCGGATGATGATACCTTTACATATTTGGTTGTCGGTTTGGGAGCTGGCTTGGATGCACTAACCACCGGCTTCTTGGCAGATAGATACACGGAGCCGGCATACCCGTCCTTGCCATTGGCTTTGATTTTAGCCCACCCTTTCGACTCGGAATAGACCGTAACCGCTAAACCATTCTTTAGTTTTGTTACGATCGCTGATGTGGCAGAAGCACTTTTTCTCAGATTGAGAGTGTCTCCTGACTTCACCATAACATATTTCGTAACGGTTTTCGGTTTAGCTGTATTTGGGGCAGCCGGAGGGTTTGAAGTGGACAAATAAGCTGAGCTGACATAGCCTGTTTTTCCACCGGCTGTGATTTTTGACCATCCCCTGGATTCAGAATAGAAGGTCACCTTTGTTCCTTTTGCTAATTTGGCGATGACCGCTGCACTTGAAGAGGCGCTTTTGCGCATATTTAAAGTGCCCTGGCTTACTTTTACATATTTAATGGCCGTTTGTGGTTTCGCGGCGCTTATCGTTGTTTTGGCTGAAGGTTTGGTAATCAGGTACTTGGAACTGACATAGCCATATTTCCCGTTGTACTTAAGCCTTGCCCATCCTTTGCTTTCTGAATAGACGATTACCTTGTTGCCTTGGCGATAATGGCTGACTTTGTCGTTGCGCTTTTTCGCAAGTTCAGGCTTGAGCTTGCACTGACATTCACATACTTCGTTTTTAACTCCTGAGCGGACACGGGTTTGGCATGTATACTCTGGTATAAAGCGGCTGTGGTTAGTACGGCAAAACAAAACCCCGGAATTGCTAGCTTTTTCATCTCGATCTCCTCTGCACATCATTCTAAAATCAAAATGCTTCACATTGTTTGATTCATAGATGTGTATCGGCCACTGGTACGAAATGTTTTATTACATTTAGTTAACAAATCGGAAAAATAGTTCTATTTACGCAGACGATTAACAAGGGATTCAAAGGCATTCTGGGGAATTAGTACCTAACAGATTATAGGCTCTAACAACTTCAGCATGGCATTGCTTGTTTTCACTCTAAAAAAAGTGGGAGGAAGAATGGATGTATCCGACGATTGGAAGGTTATTTGAGCAGACGGTAAGCAAGTATCCGAATAAGGAAGCGCTGGTTGATGTGTCCTGTAACCGAAGATGGACGTATGGAGAATGGGATCAGTATGTCAACCGGACTGCACAGGCGTTCTTAGCTGCGGGGGTAAAGAAGGGGGATGTGGTTTCTGTCTTCATGTACAACACGAGTGAATTTGCGACGGTTTACTTTGCTTGTGCAAAAATAGGCGCCGTCATCAATGCGATTAATTTCCGGTTAAAATCAGGTGAAGTCTCGTATATTCTCAATGATTCCAAACCTGTTCTTTTTATTTATGAAAAAGATCTGGAGCAGCAGGTGAAGGTTTTGTTTGATGAGTTTCCACTTGTTTCCTTCTGGTCGGTCAGCGATGAAGCACCGGAGCGGGCAGTTCGTTTTCACGACAGGGTTCAAGAAGCTCAAGGCTCACCGCCACATGTTGAAATGGACGAGAACGACTTGTATGCGATCATGTATACGAGCGGAACGACTGGACAGCCAAAAGGAGTGATGCACCGCCACAGGGACATGGTCGAGCAGAGTTTAACCTGCATGCAGGCTCTGCAGCTGAGGCCGTCAGACAGAGGATTGGCGGCTGCTCCCATGTTCCATTGTGCTGAACTGCACTGTGCATTTTTGCCGCGGGTCCATAATGGATGTACGACAGTAATCATGCACCATTTTGATGCAAAAAAAGTCCTTCAAACGATTCAGGACGAAAAAATTTCGGTGATGTTTGCCGCGCCTACCATGTGGAACATGATGCTGCAGGAAGAACTCTCTCAATACGAGACCTCTTCCATGAGGTTCGGTCTTTATGGCGGAGCATCGATGGCCCCCGTTCTCGTTCGGGCGCTTGGGGAGAAGCTGGGCATTCAGCTTGTACAAGCGTATGGTATGACGGAGATGGGACCCGCTATCGCCTTTTTGTTTGAAGACGAACAGGAAGCAAAAGCCGGCTCTGCCGGAAAAGCTTGCTTTAATCATGAAATCCGTGTCGTTCGGCCCGGTACTAAAGGTCCGTCTGACCCCGAAGACATCCTTCCGCCGGGAGAGGCCGGAGAGATCATCGTCCGGGGGCCAAGCATGATGAAAGGGTACTACAACCGGTATGATGCAACCGAGCAAGCAGTACATAAAGGATGGTATCATAGCGGAGATATTGGTTATATGGATGAGGAAGGATACCTTTTTGTTTCTGACCGGATGGACGATATGATAATCAGCGGGGGAGAAAATATCTACCCGCGTGAAGTGGAAGATCTTTTATACGAGCATGACGGAGTACTTGATGTAGCTGTGCTTGGAGAGCCTGATGAAAAGTGGGGAGAGCGGGTGACGGCCATCGTCGTGAGGAAAACAGGGGAACTTTCCGAGGAAAACCTTGATGCCTTCTGTAAAAACAGCCAGAAGCTGGCGGATTACAAGCGGCCAAGAAGATTTGTTTTTGTCGATGAAATGCCGAGAAACGCAAGCGGCAAAATTCAAAAGTTCCTGCTCCGTGAAAAGTATACAAACATACCTGCACAATAAAAAAGCAGCCGGTGACGGCTGCTTTTTAACACGAAAGTTCCATTACAATTGCTGAAGGAGGGCTTGCTGAATTCTTCGGATAACGTCTCCGCGGCTGATGACACCGACAACCCGTTTTTCCTTGTCAACCACCGGAAGCTTTTTAAAGTGATGTTTAGCGAGAAGATGCAGTACTTTTTCCATTTCATCCTGCGGAGAAACGGTGACGAGTCCTGTTCGCTTGGCGATTTTCAGCACGGAAACTTCCCCTAATTCTTTAAGATAGCTTTCGAGCTCCTGCCTTTCTTCATAGATGACGAAGGAAAAGAAATCATAGATTTGCCGTTCACGGGGTTTGATGGAACGTAATATATCACCGTCGGACACCATACCAAGCAGCTTTCCGTGCTCATCGACCACTGGCACTCCACCGATCTTTTCTTGAACAAGCAAACGAAGGACGTTTCGGAGGGTATCATCCGGGTTGGCTTTAATTGGAGATCATGAACTCTTGAACTTTCATAAAAAGCACCTCTTTTAAAATGGTTAGTGAAAAGCCATAGAAGTCAACATTCTATGGCTTTTCTCTATTTATTATCGCGTTTTTTATTCATTGCTTTTAAAGCGTTGCGGTAATCGCTATCTTTCATCGAAAGCTTCTCCGGTTCATCCTGAGGAGCCGCAGGCTTAGACGTTTTTAATCTCTGCAATGCATGACGGTACTCGATGTCACCCATCTCATTCGAGTCTTTCTCAGGCACGTTCTCTTGTACTGCTGGCGATGATGCAGCTATATTCTCGTGATTTTCCTGGGCAGCGGCGGTTTCATCTCGTGCAGGTTTGTGCACGGGTTCTTCCACAGCTGGAGACTGAACGTCTTCATTCTCCGTATTTGCCTTGTTCCTGGCGGCAAAAGCCCTCGTATTAATAACAATTAAGACTGCAATTAAAATCACGGCGACTACTATAAGTAATATGCCGATCATTTTTCCATCACCTACCGTTCTGTAAATTGCTGTACAACCTGAGCTACACGCTCTCCCAATGCGCGTCCAAGCGCCTGGTCGTCCTCGGTAATGAGGTCATTCCCTTCAATCGGACAAGTTATTCCGACGCCGTAGTAAGATCCATACAGGGCATTTTCCGGGATGTTGCCAGGAAGGCCTGCAATAATCATACCTTGGTGAAGCATTGGAGTAATGAGGTTAAGAAGAGTCGCTTCCAATCCTCCGTGGGTGGTGGCTGTTGTACAGAATACAGCCCCCACTTTGTTGATGAGTTTTCCTTCCGCCCATAAATAGCCAAGCTTGTCGATCCAGCTTTTTAGGCCAGAGCTGATGGTTCCGAAATGGCCGGGGCATCCCCAAATGATCGCATCCATCTTAGGAAGGGAATAAACATCAGCTTCATCTACATGCTGCAGGTACACATTGGCGCCGCTCACTTGCTGTGCTCCGGCTGCGATGGATTCGGCTAATGCCTTTGTGTGGCCGCCTTCACTATCATAGACAATACATATATTCATGAAACATTCCTCCAGATTTTAATACAGTACGTTGTTAGGACACGTTCTTAGGCGCAGGCAGCAGCAGAATTTCATCTTTCTGAGGCACTGGCGCGGCCGCTTCTCTGACCTTGTCTTTTCGAACGTCACGGAGAAAGAGGCTTAGTACCAAACCAATGGCCGAAATAACGGTTGCGATAATGAAAGCATCGTTAATGCCATTAATGCTGGACTGCTGGCTCGCTTTTCCAAATAGAATCGTTACCGCCTGCTGCTGAGCCTGTGAAACAGGCAGATGCAGTGTGACCGCTACTTTTTGAACAAATTCATGGAAGGATGCCATAAAGAAAGGATCAGCTGTATTCATGGATCCCTCCATTTCATTCATATGAAACGTTGTCCGGTTTGTAAAAATCGTAGTGATCAGGCTGATACCAATGGAGCCCGAGACCTGGCGCAGCGTATTGGACATCGATGTACCATGGCTGCTCAGGTGCTTAGGCAGCTGGTTAAGACCCGCTGTCATGATCGGCATCATTAAGAATGACATTCCGAACATACGGAACATATATAGGATGACGATGAACGTGTAAGGTGTATCCATCGTTAATCGTGTAAAGAAATAAGTCGTTACCGTTGTGATCGCCATACCAAAAATCGCGAGAGGACGAGGCCCCAATTTATCAAACAGTGTTCCTGAGACCGGAGACATGACCAGCATGATCAATGCTCCCGGCAGCAATAGCAGTCCGGAATCAAGCGGTGAATAGCCGCGGATGGTCTGCAGATAGATCGGAAGCAAGAACATCCCGGAGAATAAACTGATCGTCAAAACGACATTTATAACACTGGCTAATGAGAAGATTCCATAGTTAAAGATCCGCATGTCGAGCAGCGGCTTCTCAATACGAAGCTGCCTGATCGTGAAAATCATGAGCAGGACAGCCCCTGCAATCATGGTTGAAAGTACGACCGCATCATCCCAGCCATCATTTCCTGCTTCACTGAATCCATAAAGGAGCAGCGACATACCGGCAAGAGATGTAAAGACGGAAGGGCCATCAACCGTAACCTTTTTTGGCGGCTGTATGTCCTTCAGGCTGAAAAACGCGAGAATTAAGACGACAAAACCGAGCGGCACCATTCCAGTAAAGAGAAGATGCCAGTCATAGTTCTGTACGACGAAACCTGAGAGTGTGGGGCCGACTGCTGGAGCAAACATCATGGCAAGACCAAAAATCCCCATCCCTTTACCTCGGATTTCCGGAGGGAATATAAAGATAATGATGGTCATTACAAGAGGTGCCAGCACACCGCCGCCAACGGCCTGGATTAAACGTCCAACCAGCATGATCGGGAACCCTGTTGAGATCCCGCAGATCAAAGAGCCGAGCGTAAAGCAGAACATGGCGAACAAAAAGAGGCGGCGAACCGCGAACCGCTCAATCAGAAACGGTGAGAGCGGAATAAGTGCACCATTGACCAGCATATAGCCTGTCAGCAGCCATTGTGCTGTATTTGCTGACACTCCGAATTCCGTGATTAAGTGGGGAATGGCCACGTTCAGCAGCGTCTGATTCAGGATTGCAAGGAATAAACCGACCATGAGTATGGCTAATAAAGGAATAAATCTTTTTATATTGTGTGAGTCTTGCGGCTGTTGAAATTCGCTTGACATGTTATTCTTCCTCCTTTCTTAGGAAGTATCATTCTGATCAATCATTAGTTTTTAGAAATTTTTACTTCTGCGTTCATACCTGGCAATACTTTATCAGATGAGTTTGTGATTGGAATTTTAACAGGTACAGTTTGAGTTACTTTTGTGTAGTTGCCGTCATCGTTTGATTTAGGCATTAATGAGAATAAAGAATTTGTGGCAAAACCAATTTTTTCAACGTTCCCATCAAGGGTAGTTTCATCGTCACCATCGACAGTAACGTCAACTGGGTCACCCTCTTCAATATCTTTTAATTCGTCTTCTTTAATGTTCGCGATCACGTATAGATCGTCCATGTTGACTTCACTTGCAAGGGTTTGGCCCGCTTGAACCATTTGGTCATCGCTCGCTTGTTTTTTAATGATGGTTCCATCGGCAGGAGTTTTAATATCCATTGATTTTTCAGCACCGGAAATTTTTCCGATTTTATCATCCTTTGTGACCTTTTTACCTTCTTCCAGGTTCCAATCAGAAAGTTTTCCATCGGTTGGAGCTGTGATGTTGCGCAGATCACCTGTTACCTTTGCATTGTCAGTCGAAACATAATTGCTATTCTGGAAATAGTAATACGCTCCTCCTGCGATTAAAACTATGACTACGAGAAATGCTACGATGTTGGTCATGAGTAAACGACCTCTAGACATTTAGTTGCCCTCCTTAATTATTAATATTATTAACTGTAGATCACAGCTAACTGTTAATGATTGATACCTCTGTGAAGTTTTACTTTTATCCAAAGATACTTTATGATAAAGGTATTATATAAGTAAACACTTTACCACAAAAAGGCTGAAGTGCACAATAAAAATGAATTTTAATTTTTTAAGGGTTAATGATACTATCATGTTGAGCCAAATAACCCAAAGGGGATTGCCATGGAACAAAAATTACAAGCTCAAATCGAGCAGCTTGATCGCATCAAGGACACGTTCTTTCAATTGCAAAGAGCGTTTATTCAAAATCAAATCAAGGAATTCCCATATAGTTTGACACCAACCAAGTACGCGGTGCTTAAGATGCTGTTTCAGAAACAAAGAAGCATGGTAGTGGATATTTCCAAGACGATGGGAATGACTTCAGGAGCGACAACGACACTTTTGAACCAGCTGGAAGAAGACCAGCTGATCCAGCGTACACGTGATGAAAAGGATCGGAGAGTGGTCTGGGTCGTATTATCGGAAGCCGGAGAATCGCTCATTTCTGCCATCATTGAAAAACGGAATGGCTTTTGGGCAGAAATGCTTTCCACTCTAACCAAGGAAGAGCAAGATGAATATATTCGATTGTTAAAAAAAATAGAAGCTGGGATTAAAGCCAAAGTTTGACGCAAGCCAGGCTTTGCTTCATCATTTCCTGCAATGCCAGCAAGGAGAATAGCTATGAAAAACCGAGAAGCGCTCGTTCAGGATCTCGTGACAACCTATAGAAATCAAAATAGAAAGGCCAGGGCATGTTTTCATCCTTTGCTAAAGGATTTTATTCCGCTTAACGAATATGCGGCTCTAAAGGTACTTCGCTGCCACGGTGATCAGATGGTATCGGAAATTGCGGATCGGCTGCAGGTGACGAACAGCCATATTTCTGTGACAAGCGATAAATTGATCAACCGCGGTCTCGTCACACGAAAACACAGTGAGCAGGACCGGAGAATCGTTTATTTATCGATCACGCCAAAAGGGGAACAGCTCGGGGATGAAATGGATCAAGTCCTGCATGATTTCTATCAGGAAACGTTCAGTGAATTTACAGTAGAAGAAATAGAAATATTTATCAAGTTATTGAATAAAATAAAAGTGTAAATCAGAAGGGGGAGGCACCCTTTTTCATTGGGAATTCGATTGTAAATTTTCTGAAATGCTTTAGTATTAAAGGGTATAGTCTACATACAAAGGACGTGCTCAATGAAAAAGCATATACCCAATCTGCTGACACTTGGAAATTTATATTGCGGTTTTTTTTCGATCGGCTATATTATAGAGGGCGACAGCAAGAACGCCACCATCCTGATCTTTATCGCCATCATGCTCGATGCGGTTGACGGCAGGGCAGCAAGAATTCTTGGAGTGACCAATGAGATGGGAAAGGAACTCGATTCCCTAGCAGATATCGTTTCATTCGGGGTAGCACCAGCCTTTTTAGCCGCTCATACGTACTTTGCCGACTTTCATTATATATACGGGGTAGCGATGTCCGGAATCTTTCCAGTGTTCGGAGCCTACCGTCTGGCCCGTTTCAATGTAACCTCCCAAGAAGAATCGCTAAAGCACTTCACCGGAATCCCGATCACACTGGCAGGAGCGATCGTTACGTTCTTGGTTCTGTTTGTAAAAATGATCCCGCTGTGGGTTTTCATCATTGCTTTCTACGGGTTGGCGATTCTGATGGTCAGCACCATTAAAATTCCAAGCTTCAAAAACATCAAACTGCCCAAAAACGGTGTCATCGTCACTCTGTTTTTGTTCTATATGTTCTATCTCCTGGCTAAGGCAAGATTTGAGAAAGTGCCGGTGTTCTTCTATGTAGCACTGGCGATCTACATCCTGTTTATCATCATTCGGTTTATCCGTGTTAAAGAGCCGAGGCTTCCGAAGTGGAAGCGCGGGAGATGATCTTGGAGCACCCATCCTTATTAGTGAAGGATGGGTGTTTTTGTGTGTCAAAACATGTCGATGTATGCCTAACATCAATATGCAGTTTTCGAACGCCTCCTTTTAGAGCTCAAGCCATGGAAATCGTTATCATCATAAAGCAAACAAAAACTTATGCATTTTCACCGGGAATATCTTTGCAGCAGCCTGGCTGAATTTTGACGAAAAAATCTTGTTGACCAGAGTGGTCAACGAGCATATACTGACATTGACCGATATGGTCAACCGATTGGCGATAAATGATGAAAGAAGTGCTGCCTGTGTTTTCGAAATTTTACAATCTGGAAGATGAAAAACAAATCAAAATCTTGAATGCTGCCATCAAAGTGTATGTGCAGAAGGGGTATGACCATGCTTCGACCAACGAAATCGTGAAGGAGGCTGGCATATCTAAAGGATTGCTGTTTCATTACTTTAAGAATAAAAAGACGTTGTATCTTTTTTTGTTTGATCACTGTATGGAGGTGGTCGTGGAAGACTTTTACAAAAAGGTGGTCATGGAGGAAACAGACTTCTTCAAAAGGCTCCAGGACATGACGCTGATTAAGATTGAGCTTCTTCATACGTATCCAGATATCTTCCGATTTTTTGAGAAAGCGCTGCTGGAGGAATCGGATCAAATCAGAGGCGATTTTCAAAGCAAGATTAAGGATTTTAAGGCTAGCAGCTGCACGTGGCTTTTTGATGGAATTGACACCTCGAAGTTTCGGGACGATCTGGATCTTACAAAAGTCATTAAAAGTATGCTTTGGGCTTTTGATGGCCTCAGTGAAGAAATACTGGCCAAAGCGAAAGTGCAGGATGAGGCGGTTGATTATGACGAGGTGTTTGCGGAAGCCAGTGAGTACATTGATTTATTCAAAAAGGCTTATTACAGATAAGGAGGCTTGGGCCATGAATGTGATTGAAATTAAGAACTTAACGAAAAGATATGGCAATGCCAGAGGAATCGAGGACATCAGCTTTCATGTGGAAGAAGGGGAGATCTTTGGTTTCATCGGTCCGAATGGCGCCGGTAAATCCACAACACTCCGAACACTGTTGTCCATCATCTTTCCAACAAGCGGAAGCGCAACGATTTTCGGTAAAGACGTCATTAAACACGGGCCGGAAATCAAAAAACAAATCGGGTATCTGCCTTCAGAGGTGTTCTACTACGACAAAATGAAAGTGAAGGACCTCCTGAACTATTCGGCGAGCTTTTATAAAAAAGACTGCAGAAAAAGGATTCATGAACTCGCGGAAATCATGGATCTGAACCTTAATAAGCGCATCGAGGATTTGTCCTACGGAAACCGGAAAAAGGTGGGTATCGTTCAGGGGATGCTGCACGAGCCGAAGCTGATCATTCTGGATGAGCCGACTGGGGGATTGGATCCGTTGATGCAGCAAAAGTTCTTTGATTTATTAAAAGAAGAGAACAAAAAGGGAGCGACCATCCTGTTTTCTTCCCACATTCTGAGTGAAGTGCAGAAGATGTGTGACCGGGTCGCGATCATTAAAGAAGGAGAGCTCATTACCGTCGAGAAGATCAGCACCCTTCAGGAAAACAACCATAAGAAGATTAGAATTGAAACAAAACAGCCGGTGGATGCTGGATGGTTTGCAGTGGATGGCGTCACCAACATTGAGAGTGATGGTCATAAAATCAGCTTCCTGTACAGCGGCAACATTAACATCATCATGAAAAAGCTTGCCGAAATGGAACTGTCCAACCTTTGGGTGGATGAACCAGACCTTGAGGAAATCTTTCTTCATTATTATGAGAAGGAGGAGGGTTCCAAGTGAATATCTTCTTGCATGAGCTTAAGGTGAACCGTAAGTCCATGCTAATATGGGCATTTGCGCTGGCGGCAGTCACGGTGCTGTTTTTTTCGATCTACCCATCAGTTGAAAAGGATGGTGATCAGTTTATTAAGGTCCTTCAAAATTATCCGGAAGGTGTGCTTAAGGCATTAGGCGTTCAGATCAGCACGATCACATCACTTCTGGGATTTTACTCGTATTTCTTTTTATATGTGATGCTGTGCGGTGCCATTCAGGCGATGAACCTTGGCACTGGCATTCTTTCCAAGGAAGTCAGCGGGAAGACAGCCGAGTTTATTCTCACGAAACCAGTGACAAGAGCACGGATCATCACGTCTAAGCTGCTGGCTGTCCTTTGTACGCTGGTTTTCACGAATGTCATTTTTATCGCTGTTTCATACGGTATGGCATCTGCAGCAGCGACATCTGATTTTAATGAAAAAGCTTTCTTTTTCATGTCTGCGGCAAATTTCTTTGTTCAACTCGTGTTTGCATCGCTTGGTTTTCTCGTAGCTTCAGCTTTTTCAAGGATTCGGCAAGTATTGCCGATTTCGCTCGGTACGGTATTTGCTTTCTTTATCATCAGCACGTTCGGCTCTGTTATAGGGGATAAAGCCATACGTTATATTACACCGTTTAAATTTTTCGATCTGCCGTATATTATGAAGCATTCCTCTTATGAACCGGTATATATCAGTATTGGTGCGTCCGTTGTAGTGGTGGCGGTGGCTGCCAGTTACATGCTGTTTACGAAAAAAGACATCCATGCGGCATAGCAGGATAAGGAAGAGGTGACAAACAATGAATATCTTTTGGAGAGAGCTGAAATATAGCCGTAAGTCCATGATTTGGTGGTGCGTCGGCATTCTGTTTATGGTGGTTTCAGGAATGAGCAAGTATGGAACGATGAAAAGTTCCGGGCAGTCGGCGAACGAGATCTTCGGTGCGATGCCTAAATCACTTCAGGCGATATTTGGGTTGAGCTCACTGGATTTGTCAACGGTCATGGGGTTTTACGGAATGCTGTTTTCGTATCTCGTCTTAATGGCAACTATCCATGCTGTCATGCTCGGAGCCAATATGGTTGCAAAAGAAGAGCGTGACAAAACATCAGAGTTTCTAATGGCCAAACCCGTCTCCCGCATAAAAATCATAACATCGAAGCTTGCAGCATCACTCGTGCTGCTCGTTATCTTTAATCTCGTAACCTATGCTTTTTCCACTGCCATGGTGAAGCACTATGAGTCCACTGCAGACACAGGTGAGATTTGGAAGCTCATGGCTGGATTGTTTTTGCTGCAGGTCTTGTTCCTGGCAATCGGCATGGTGATCGCGGCTATCACCAAGCATCCTAAGAGGGCCACGTCCCTGGCGGCCGGGATCCTTCTCGCTGCCTATATCCTGTCGATCGTCATCGAACTGAATGACAAGCTTGATGCTCTCAAGTACATTACGCCTTTTAAATACTTTGAGGCGAAGAACCTGTTAAGTGACAGCGGGGTGGACGCGGTGTTGGTTACTCTGGCAGCGGTTATTTGTGCAGCTTGCTTATCGGCTGCCTTTGTCTTTTATAAAAAGAGAGATTTGAAGAGTTAAAGAAAATGCAGGGACAAAACCATCTTCCCGGATGGTTTTGTTTTTTTATGGATCAGCGTGTATAGCAACTTTCAAAATGAATAATCGGAATAGTCGAAAAGTATTCTCATTCTTCTTTCAATATGGTAGTGTAAGAATTAACGAAGTATTTGATTCTCTTTTATAAAAAATGAAGGATTTAATTCTAAAAGGAAAGGAGTATTTGATGGATCAGCTTCCTTTTAAACGTTTAGTAAAAGAAAAATTCCCGCATTTATCGGGAGGCCAGAAAAAGGTCGCAAACTATCTGATCGAAAACCTGGATGAAGCAGTCTTTAAGACCGCTTATCAGATTGGAAAAAAAGCAGGTGTAAGTGAAACGACGGTTATACGTCTTTCTTACGCATTAGGCTTTGAAAGTTTCAGTAAAATGCATGATCAGATTCAAGATCAGCTGCTGCAACTGGCTCAAACTGATCATTTGAAGGAAAAAGAACGTGATGACCGCCATGATCTTTTTACCAAAGTCATCGAAAGCGAAGTCCACATTTTAAGGCATCTCTTAAACGAGGCCAATGTCCAGGAAATTTGGAAGGCAGTAGAGGTCTTGATCCAGGCGGATCAAATATTAATTGCGGGTCATCGTATTTCACATGCAGCGGCTTACTGGTTTTCCTATACGCTAGGCTCTTTACGAGAAAATGTTTGGTTAAGTTCTCCTTCTGGAGATTTTTTTGAAAAGTTCTGCAGTCTTACCGACAAATCGGCCGTCGTTATCTTCTCTTTTCCGAGATATGCAACCGAAGCCCTGAAAATGGCAGAAATCGCGAAAAAACACGGGATTTGCCTCATATCGGTCACTGACCGTCTCCTTTCTCCCGTCGGAAGCATTTCTGATATTGCATTAACCACGGAAGAAAATGCAGAAGCCGGCCCGAATTCCATTGCGTCTGTTATTACCTTATTGGATCTGATCATTGCAGGTATTTATGAGAAGGACAAAAAACGCATTCAAACCAGGCAGGAAAAATTAGAGAATCTGTACACAAACTACGATGTTTTTAGTGAATAAGAAAAAGAAAAAGACGGATAAAAATTAGAGAAAGAGGTGTAATAATCATCGTGCAAAATTCTCCATCAGCCGTTCGTATTGAAGATGCAGCACGGCCAGTTTCCGGCGAAACACACTTGGAGAGAAAGCTTAAAACAAGACATCTTTCCATGATTGCCATTGGAGGCACCATTGGAACGGGACTGTTTTTAGCCAGTGGTTCAATCATTCACACAGCAGGACCCGGCGGTGCAGTTGCTGCTTATTTGGTTGCAGGTGTTATGGTTTACTTTCTCATGACGAGCTTAGCTGAAATGGCGGCGTTCATTCCTATTACCGGTTCTTTTAGTACGTATACGTCCAAGTTTGTCGATCCTGCTCTGGGATTTGCAATAGGCTGGAACTATTGGTATAACAATGCAATTGTCGTCGCTCTGGAATTGGCAGCTTCATCTCTGATCATGAAATACTGGCTTCCTGGTGTGCCTGGTATTGTCTGGAGTGCTTTATTTTTGGCTCTTATCTTCGGCTTAAATATTTTATCGGTAAAGGGTTATGGTGAATCTGAGTTTTGGTTTGCGATCATAAAGGTAGCGACTATTATTATTTTCTTAGCTGTAGGAGTGTTGATGATTTTTGGGATTATGCACGGGAATTCAGCAGGATTTGAAAATTTCACTAAGGGACCGGCGCCGTTTAATGGAGGTATTTTTTCTATTTTAGGAGTGTTTATGGTGGTCGGCTTTGCCTTTCAGGGTACGGAGCTCGTAGGGATTGCGGCAGGAGAAAGTGAAAACCCGAAAAAGAACATCCCAAAAGCAATTAAACAGATTTTCTGGAGACTGCTTTTATTCTATGTACTGGCCATTATTGTCATTGGATTTTTGATCAGTTATGATGACCCGCGATTGTTAAGCACGGATATACAAGATATTGCGGTCAGCCCTTTTACGCTCGTCTTTAAAAATGCAGGGCTTGCGATGGCAGCTTCTGTTATGAATGCAGTCATTCTTACTTCTGTGCTATCCGCCGGAAATTCAGCGATGTATGGAGCATCGCGGGTCTTATGGGTACTTGCTAAAGAGGGCAAAGCCCCTTCGTTCCTGAAAAAAGTAAATGCAGGCGGGGTGCCGGCAAACGCCGTGTACTTTTCCGCCATTATTGGGATGGCCGCTTTTCTAACTTCGCTTTTTGGAGAGGGAACGGTCTATACTTGGCTGCTGAATGCAGCAGGCCTGTCGGGCTTCCTTTCATGGCTGGGAATTTCCATTACACATTATCGCTTCCGAAAAGCCTACCTGGCTCAGGGTAGAGCGTTACATGATTTGCCATACGTATCTAAATGGTTTCCGCTAGGTCCGATCTTGGCTACCGTCCTGTGCCTGACTGCCATATTCGGACAAAATTACGCTGCTTTCTTTGGAACGCAGATCGACTGGTATGGCATATTAGTGTCCTATATTGGACTTCCTTTGTTTTTACTTGCTTTTCTCGGATACAAAATGATAAAGAAAACAAAAATGGTTCCATTGCAGAAAGCGGATTTCAACCAGGATTAAACGGAGGTGCTGCATGACACAGAGTATTGTAATCCGATCCCTTCGTCTTATTGAAGAGCTGGAGGATGTAAGAAGGCTGGAGGCAAAGATCTGGGGAGAAGCCGACTCGACACCATCACACCAGACCATTACTGCAGTGAAAAACGGCGGATTGGTATTAGGAGCCTATGACGGGGAACGCCTGGTGGGATTTCAATACAGCTTTCCAGGATATAACGGAAAAACGAGTTATCTTTGTTCCCATATGCTTGGGATTGATGAAGAGTTTCGAAATAAAAAAATTGGAGAGAAATTAAAGATCGCCCAGTGTGAGGAGGCAAAAAAGATAGGCTACCCTCTTATTACCTGGACGTATGATCCATTGGAAAGTATTAATGGTTATTTGAATATCTCAAAGCTTGGCGGCGTTTGTTCTTCCTATATTAAAAACTGTTATGGTGAACTGGAAGATCCATTGAACAGTAAAATTCCTACAGACCGCTTTCTTGTCGAATGGCATATCTATCAGGAGCACATCCCCCGCAGATCTTCGGTTCATCACCTTGAACAGGCGGTGGAAATGTCACTCATTCAATGGAAGAAAAATGGGGACGGGCTGCCCGTTCCTTTGAGCGCTCCTCTGGCTGGGACAGAAAGCGATAAGGCGATTGTGGCTATCCCAAAGAATTTTAGAATGATCAGAGAAGCCAGCCTGAAGGAAGCCATAAACTGGCGTTTGAAAACACGGGAAATTTTTACTGGCTTGTTTCAGAACGGCTGGCAGGTGACCGATTTCATAAAGAATGACGTTAAGGAGCTTCCAGTACAATTTTATGTGCTGACCAAAAGATAATTGGACTTTGCTTTATGGCGAAGGAAAAGAGGAGAAACTGCAAATGAAAATAAGCCAAGTCATATTACGGCATATGAAACTAGATTTACTCCACCCCTTTACAACCAGCTTCGCCACAGAATATGACAGGGAATTTATTCTCGTCGAAGTAAGAAGTGAGGATGGAACTTCTGGATGGGCAGAATCAGTAGCGATGCCTGATCCTGTCTATAATGAAGAAACAGTGAAAACCAACTGGCACATGCTCGAGGATTACTTAATCCCCATCTTGCTTCATAACGATATTCAGCATCCAGATGAACTCACTGAACAATACTTTGCTTTCATGAAAGGCAATTATATGGCAAAAGCTGCTATAGAGGGGGCCGTTTGGGATTTGTATGCGAAAAAGCAAAACCAGCCCCTTTCAAGTGCACTTGGAGGAACAAAAAAACAAATTGAGGTCGGCGTCAGTATCGGAATAAAAGACTCTGTTGCGGAAACGCTAAAAACGATTGAATCCCGTCTTGCAGAGGGCTATAAACGCTTTAAACTTAAAATTAAACCAGGATGGGACATTGAATTAATCGAAAAGGTACGTTCGGCTTTTCCAGATATCCCTCTTATGGCTGATGCAAATTCTGCGTACACCTTAAATGATGTGGATCGGTTAAGAGCGCTTGACGATTATCATTTAATGATGATTGAACAGCCGCTCGCCTATAACGACATTATTGACCATGCAGACTTGCAGGCCGAACTGAAAACACCGATTTGCCTCGATGAAAGCATCCACTCTTTGGATGATGCCCGAAAGGCTTTAAAGCTGGGAAGCTGTAAAATTATTAATATCAAAATTGGCCGTGTGGGAGGCCTTACTCAAGCCAAAAAAATTCATGACCTGTGCCAGGATCAGGGTATTCCTGTATGGTGCGGGGGGATGCTCGAATCGGGAGTGGGAAGAGCCCACAATATTGCGATTACTACTCTTCCGAACTTTGTTTTGCCAGGTGATACTGCGGCCTCCTCACTTTACTGGGCAGATGACATTATTGAGCCTGAGGTAACAGTGGAAAATGGATGGATCTCAGTTCCAGACTCCCCAGGTATCGGCTATCAGCCAAGCCTTGAAAAAATAAATAAATATACGACATATAGCCGAACATATAGAACGGAGAGGACTGCAGCCCAAACCGAGTCTTGCCCCATCTAAGTACAAACCAGAAGCACAACAACCCGTATGGAGAGTTGTGCTTTATTTTATGGCATTAATGATTTCTTTCGCCAGAAGTATTATAATGACAGAACGTGAACCAGAAAATTGATCGATGAATTGGGTGGAATGATGAGTACAGCTCGTGTGAAAATAAAATCTTCCGATAAAAGCATCAAAGGTGGATCACCGCTGATCGTAAGCGATGCCGTCTCCTGCGCAGACAAAGGTCTTGTCGAGGGGACAATCATTGAAGTGGCTGATGATAGCGGCAAGTTTATAGGCAAAGGTTATTATGGCAAGCAGAATAAAGGGATCGGCTGGATTTTGAGCCGGAACCCCAAGGAACGGATCGACCAGTCCTTTTTTGAAAAGAAATTAAAGGCAGCCTTCAAAGACCGGGAGCCGTTTTTTGAAGATCCGCTCACTACCGCCTTCCGTGTTTTTAACGGAGAAGGTGACGGAATCGGCGGTGTCACCATGGATTATTTTGATGGATATTACGTCATCAATTGGTACAGTGAAGGGATCTATCAATTCAAGGAATTTATTTTACAAGCGCTTAGAAACCTTATTGATTTTAGAGGGATCTATGAGAAAAAGCGGTTTGCTGAAAAAGGAACGTACATTGAAGATGATGACTTTGTTGAAGGAGAGCGAGCGCAGTTTCCACTTATCGTCCAGGAAAACGGCATACACTTTGCGACGTATTTAAATGAAAGTGCGATGGTCGGTGTATTCCTGGATCAGCGGGAAGTGAGGAAAGCCATCCGGGACAAGTACTCGGAAGGCAAGAGGGTATTGAATACCTTTTCGTATACCGGTGCTTTTTCTGTGGCAGCCGTATTGGGCGGAGCAGTAAAAACGACGAGTGTCGATCTGGCCAATCGAAGCCGAAGCAAGACACAGGAACAGTTCAGCATCAATGGTATTGATTATGAGTCACAAGATATTATCGTCGAGGACGTATTTAACTATTTCAAATATGCGGTAAGAAAAAAGCTGCTTTTTGATCTGGTCATTCTCGATCCGCCGAGCTTTGCGCGTTCCAAGAAACATACGTTCAGCGCTGGAAAAGACTATCCGGCACTGCTGGAACAGGCAATAGCGATTACCGAAAAAAATGGTGTGATCGTTGCTTCCTCCAACTGCAGCACGTTTGGGATGAAGAAGTTTAAAGGATTTATTGATAAAGCGTTCATCCAGACCGGCGGGAAATATAAAATCCTTGAAGAGCATACCCTTCCTGAAGATTTTAAGACGATCAAAGAGTTTAAAGAAGGGGACTATCTTAAAGTCGTCATCCTGAAAAAACTGGCATAAAAGAAAAAGCATCGGCCTTTCGGGCGGATGCTTTTCTTTTTTTAAGTGAAACCGCATTTTATTCAGCCGCTTCTGCTGAGATTTTCAAATCATGCTTGACTGCCCCAATTAATTCCATTACCATTAAGATTGAAAAATTTGAATATTTGGTAAACCGCTGGGATTCATTTGGCAAGGAACAGCGAACCTGTCGCCTGTTAAAGGGGTTTTCTGTAAGCGTTTAAAAAACCGGATAAGTATACCACAGCGAACCTGTGATTGCTGCCGCCGCAATCTTTTTTCTTATAGAGCTATTAAACTATAAGGCGAGTTTGGGCGGTTTTTTTATTTACATATAAGAGGAGAGGATTATTGATGAGCAAGATCAAAAATCGATGGCTTATCGCGCTGTCGGGCGTGGGAATTCATATTTCCATCGGCTCCGTTTATGCGTGGAGCAATTTTACCACGCCTTTATCGGAAAAGTTTAAGTGGACAGCCAGTGAGGTGCAGCTGACGTTCAGTCTGGCCATTCTTTTTCTGGGGCTGTCTGCAGCATTTTTGGGGCATTTCGTAGAGAAGTACGGCCCTCGTAAATCCGGATTGCTGGCTGCCGCCTTTTTTGGGGCCGGTGTGGCTGGTTCGGGACTGGCCGTTCAGTTAGAATCATTGCCATTATTGTATGTTTTTTATGGGGTACTTGGAGGAATCGGTCTTGGCGTAGGTTACATCGCTCCGGTATCGACACTAGTAAAGTGGTTTCCTGATCGAAGAGGGCTGGCGACCGGACTTGCCATCATGGGGTTTGGATTCGCTGCGGCCATCAGCTCGCCGATCATGGACAGTCTCATTAAATCAGTCGGGATTGCCAACACGTTTTATATCCTTGGAATCTCATATTTTGTGGTCATGGTTCTTTCCTCTTTATACCTGGAAAAACCAAAAGAGGGCTGGGTGCCTGCAGGCTATCGGAAGAAGGTGGACAGCGGAAAGGCAGCTGTCACTGAGGACTTGTCGCAGCTGACAGCCAATGAGGCGGTTAAGACAAAACGATTCTATTATTTATGGCTCATGCTGTTCATTAACGTGACCTGTGGGATCGCTATTCTATCAGCAGCTAAACCGCTCGCTGAGGAAAGCATAGGAATGACTACCACCGAAGCGGCAGCGCTGGTGGGTGTTTTAGGCTTATTTAATGGATTTGGAAGGATCGGCTGGGCGTCCGTATCCGACTATATCGGCAGGACCAATACGTACACAACGTTTTTCGCCGTGCAGATCGTCCTGTTCTTTTTACTTCCGAACGTTACGACCACGATCATTTTTGAAATCATGCTCGCTATCGTATATACCTGTTATGGAGGAGGATTTGCGTCCATTCCGGCATATATCGGTGATTTATTTGGAACCAGACAGCTCGGTGCCATCCATGGTTACATTTTAACGGCATGGGCAGCCGCAGGATTGGCAGGTCCGCTGTTTGCCGCCTGGGTGAAGGATACTACAGGAAGCTACGCAGAAAGTCTTACCTTCTTCGCTGCCCTGTTTATCGTGGCGCTGATCGTTTCATTCCTTGCACGGTTGGATATCCGCAGGATTAAAAGGGAGAAAGAATCGGACGAACAGTTGCGCGTTCTCCATTTGTGATTTATAATTTTATAAGCAAAAAGCACAAAAAAAGGTTGTCGTTTATGAACAATTATGAAGCGGAATTCAGTAATCTGGTAAGAGCTTTTCGTAAGCGCCATATGGGGAAAGGCCCCCGGCAGATTAAAACGACCTTTTGCAAAAATTGGGCCATTTGTGAAATGGAAGGCAATCTTTCACCGGTCGAGAAGTTTATTTCAGGCTCTAATGAAGGCAGGCAGATGCTTCGTTCGGCTCGAACCGAGATGGTAAAGGACATGTACAAAAAGAACCATCCAGTTGAAATGGAAGAATTGCTGGGCGCTTCGTTTCTGGAGCTTTTTGTAGATATTGATATCGAAAAAGACTTCGGGATGTCCATCTTCGTTTTTAACGAAAATATTCAAGACAAATTTATTAAAAAGTAAGGACCATCTGTGTTGGCACTTGGCAGCGTTCCTGTTAAAGACTACCACCGCGGTTCCCGGTTTCGCGTAATCGGGTCCCCGGTGGTTTTTGTTTTTTAAGGGCTGGTTCTGAAATTCTATGTTCCAGCACCCCATATACTTTTAAGAGGAATTAGATAATCGACAATCGCAATCATTCGACAGCCTATAAAAAAGTTAAAAAGGAGTGTGCCGTATGGGAAAAACGAAACATCAAGGACCGATAAAACTTCCAAAAACACCTGCTCCCAAGCATTGGGTCAGCCCGGTTCCATTTGGCCTTGGAAAGATAAAGCCCGGCCATATTCGTGATACGATGAAAGCCGCATGGGAAAACCGAGATAATCTTTCTTACGCGGGCAAGATCCTGACGCAGGGCGTCTGTGACGGGTGTGCGCTTGGGGTGTCCGGACTTTACGACCAAACCCTCGCTGGGCCGCACGTTTGTACGACACGATTAAATGTCCTTCGATTGAACACCATGCCGGCGATGAAAGAAGAGATCGTTCATGCTGACATTGACGAACTTCGTAAATACTCAAGCGCCGAGCTGAGAAAGCTTGGACGTGTTCCTTATCCTCTCATCCGCCGCAAAGGAGAGCGAAAGTTTTCACGAATTTCATGGGATGACGCCATGAACACCATCGCGGGTAAGATGAAGAAGCTTGATCCAAAACAGATCTCGTTCTTCCTTACATCAAGGGGGATTACGAACGAATCGTATTATGTGGCGGCCAAAGTGGCGCGGTATCTGGGAGTGAACAATATTGATAACGCTTCCCGCATCTGCCACTCGCCGTCAAAAACCGCTTTGAAACGATCGGTTGGAGTGGGTGCTTCTACCTGTAACTATCAGGAATGGATCGGATCGGACGTTATTGTCTTTTGGGGTTCAGTCGCCGCGAACAACCAGCCGGTCTCCACAAAATACATGTATGCAGCTAAGCGTAACGGCACGAAGATCATCTGCATTAATCCGTACCGTGAACCATCGATGGAGAAGTACTGGATTCCGTCCATTGGAGAATCTGCCCTTTTCGGAACGAAGCTCGCGGATGATTTTTATCAAGTCAATATTGGCGGAGATATCGCGTTCATGCACGGCATCATGAAGCATTGGTTTGAGATGGAGAAGAGAGAGCGCGGCTCAGCGATCGACCACAATTTTGTGAATCAGCATGTGAACGGCTATGAGGAATTAAAGAGGAAGGTTCAGAAACAGAGCTGGGAAGCGATTGAACAGTCATCAGGCGTCAGCAAGGAGCGCATCTATGAACTTGCAGAGCTTCTTGCCAGAAGCAAGTCCGGTGTTTTCGTCTGGTCCCTTGGATTAACGATGCATACCTTTGCTTCTGATAACATCTCACAGGTTGCCAATCTGGCGCTGCTGAGGGGCTTTTTGGGACGGAAGCATTGCGGGCTTATGCCGATACGGGGGCATTCCAGTGTTCAGGGGTCCGGGGAGATGGGTGCCGATCCTTTTGTACTGCCGGGAGGTGATTTTGAACCGAAAAATATAGAGCGAATTGAAAAGCTGTGGGGATTTGAGATTCCAAAGTGGCAGGGAGATGTACTGGGCGTTTCACTTGAAAATATCATGCTGCCAGAGGGACATGAACGGAAAATCAAAATGTATTATCTGTCCGGCGGCAATTTTCTTGAAACGATGCCGGATCCGGTCTTTGTGGAGAAGGCACTCTCTTCCCTTGAGCTGCGTGTCCATCAGGATATCATCTTTAACACATCTACATTGGTGGATGCAAAAGAGACAGTCATCGTTCTTCCTGCAAAAACACGCTACGAGCAGGAGGACGGAGGGACCTCGACTTCCACCGAACGCATGGTGTATTTTTCCCCTGAAATTAAAGGGAACAGCCAGAAGGTTGAGGAAGCGAGAACCGAATGGAAAATTTACATCGATCTTGCTAAGCGTGTAAAACCAAAGAACGCCCATCTGGTTGGATTTAAGAGCGGCCATGAGATTCGCCGGGAGATTGCAAAAGCCAATCCGAACTACGAGGGGATCCAGCATTTAAAAGACCGAGGCGATGTATTCCAATGGGGAGGCGCATGGCTCTGTGAAGATGGGATCTGCCCGACTCCGGACGGCAAAGGCAACTTAATTCCAGTCGATATTCCTGATTTGAAAAAGGGTAAAGGAACGTATTATGTAACTACGCGGAGAGGAAAGCAGTTTAACTCCATGGTCTATAACGAATCCGATCCGTTCAATGGTGCAGAGAGATACGATGTGCTGATGAATGAAAAGGATGCGAAGGAACTGTCCATCGAAGATCGAGAGAACATCGTCGTTTATAATCAGCACGGCGTTTTCCAGGGGCGTGCCAAGTTCATCGACATCGCCAAAGGAAACATTGAGCTTCATTTTCCTGAAGGCAACTTCCTGCTGCCTAAAGGTGTGTATGAAAAATTCGCCAAGATCCCAAGCTATAATGTTGCGGTCAAAGTGGAAAAAGCAGAGAGATTTAACGCCCGCAAGGATATGAATTACCTGGAGAAGCCGATTCCTGATCTGGAAACGGAGATCAGCTAAAAGGAGCAGCCATGAAAGATAACGTCATGAAAAGCATCAACATTGTAAAATATGATGGGGATTCATTCCGTCACGTACAGGATCAAGTAGCGAATGAATACGCCCTGACCATCTATGTGAATGATGATGAGTTCGCCACCATGGTCTGCACGCCGACCTATATGGAGGATCTCGTCACCGGTTTTTTGGCGTCAGAGGGTGTCATCCGTCTGCCGCGAGAAATCGAGTCGCTGTCCATCGATGAAGACAGAGGGTTTGCGTATGTACAGCTGGTGGATAAGAAGCCGGTGGCAAATCAGCTTCAATCCAAGCGGTTCATCGGATCCTGCTGCGGAAAGAGCCGGCAGTTCTACTTTCAAAGTGATGTGAAGAATGCCAAAACCATCCTATCGAAATCAACCATTGGGGCGGAGGAGTGCATCAAGCTGATGGAAGCGATGCAGGACTGCTCGGATGATTTTCATTCTACCGGGGGCCTGCATAATGCTGCTCTTTGTACGAGTGACGAGCTGCTTCTCTCCCGTTCGGATATTGGCCGCCACAATGCGCTGGATAAAATTTACGGACATTGCCTCAAAAACAAAATTGCGCTTGGCGATAAAGTGATTGCGTTCAGCGGAAGGATCTCATCGGAAGTGCTGCTGAAGGTATCCAAGATTGGAGCGGGCATCATCCTTTCGAAGTCAGCCCCAACCACACTGGCTCTAGAACTCGCACATGATCTTGGAATTACAGCTGTCGGATTCATCCGCGGCAGCCGGTTGAATGTGTATACGCATCCTGAGAGGATTATTTTGTAATGCCGAAAGCCGATTCTTCAATGGAATCGGCTTTCTGCTATGTGTGGATTGAATAAAAAAACCGGACTAATCCCATCCCTAATTAAATGGATAAATGATGACAGACACCGTGTGAAGTATTCATATACCCAATGAGTCTTTTAAAAAAGTTGTCAAGTATTCGACACTAGTTATTTTTTTATTGCATTCGCTGCTATCAGCGCAAATAAGATTGCCGATGGCCTTGTAGTAATCCGGGTTTTTAGACTGTTTCGCTTTGGTTACAGTGGAAAAATAGTCGACCTGGCCATAACCATTACAGAAGGAACAAATATTACTTTTATTAGTTGGTGTAAATTTACATTCAATGCCTGCCATTCTTCCATCCAGCTCATATACAATAAATTTTTTATTGGATCTTAGATCGTTCCAGCTTAAATAGGTCAGCTGGCTGTGGTCTATTTTTGATAAATCAGGCAGCTTTAATTTTTTATTCTTCGGAAACATTATTTTAAGCTGCTGTTCGGTGATTTTTGGAAAGGGCAGCAAAAAGGCTGAAAGACGCTGGATATATTGCTCATACTCGGCATCTGTTTTCAATCTCGAAAGATCGAGGATTTCTTGCTGGTCAAATGATGCATTTGGAATGTGGCCCAAGATTTTGGCAGTGGCTGAGTCGACCACAGCCGCCAAAACAGTTGTAGGTAAATTCTTTTTGGTGCTGTCCTTGATCAAGGAAATCTGTTGTTTTATAAAATTTAACTGTTCATTTTTAATGAATCTTTCGGTCATCACATATCTCTCCAATCATTTGCTGACGTCTCTTTCCATTTATTCTAAAAAATTCAGCAGGCTTTTAAAATGGAGAAAATGACTTGGAAATGTTTTTTACATAAAAAAGCACTGATGGAGGATTTTCACCAGTGCGGTTCTCTACTTTTTTTGTGAATAAACGATTTTCTTAATGGTTTCGGTCGAGAGGTAATATTTCTTAGCGAGTTGCTGGATACTGCTGCCACTAATAAAAGAATGTTTAATGGCGGTATTCCGATGATCAAGCAGCCGTCTCCCGCCACTTAAAGTTCCCCATTTCCGATACTCCGTTTCCTGCTTAGGAATGTAAAGGGTCTCCCCTTGAACATACTTTTGGATTTCCACAATCAGATTTTCAGGTAAAACTTTGTTTGCATTAATATATTTCAATTTTGCCAGCCCCTTATTTTGATTTTGAGAAAATAAGGTGCAAAGCCAAAATATTAGAAAAGCCTGTTCAGCGATAGAACTAAATGTTTCGCCCCATGCAAAGTATCGCCTTTCCAATAATAGGCTTTGCATGAGTGGTAGAAGTTCCAGAAAATCTTATGCGATTTTCCATCAGTAAGCACCTCCTTTACCTTATTATAACGAAATTTTCGATTTGGTCGAAACGATTTAGCTTTTTTTATATGCACACCTGTCCATAAAAGAACAGATCTTTCCGTATTGTTTTCAGTTCCTTCCTTCAAAAAACCAGATTTATGATGAAATTGTCGAATGCCGATGCTCCGAGCCGAATTTTTTCATTTGGACAAGCGTTTTGCTAACATAGAGTCATCAATAAACAAGGAGTTGAGCACTACATGGCAAATCAAACGAGACTAGGAAGGACAGATCTGTTAGTTAACCCGATTGGACTTGGCACTAACGCGGTAGGAGGACATAATCTGTACCCCAATCTGGATGAGGAAGCAGGTAAAGAATTGGTGCGCCGGGCATTAGACATCGGCATTAACTTTTTGGATACCGCTTTTATTTATGGCCCTGAGCGCTCAGAGGAATTGATCGGCCAGGTATTAAAAGAAACAGGCAGCCGTAATAAAGCAGTCGTTGCTACAAAAGGAGCTCACAAATTCGTTGGCAAAGAGATCGTGTTCGATAACTCGCCTGCTTTCTTGAAAGAAGCGGTGGATGGAAGCTTAAAGCGTCTGCAGACTGACTATATTGATCTGTTTTATATTCACTTTCCTGACGAGGACACACCAAAGGACGAAGCGGTCGGCGCCCTCAAGGAACTGAAGGATCAGGGGAAAATCAAGGCGATCGGAGTCTCTAATTTTTCCATCGAACAATTAAAGCAAGCTAATGCTGATGGCTATGTCGACGTATTCCAGGGAGAGTACAATCTATTGCAGCGTGACGCTGAAAAAGAACTGCTTCCTTATACTGCAGATAAAGGGATTTCTTTTGTTCCTTATTTCCCTCTGGCGTCCGGATTGTTGGCCGGACAGTATGACAAGGATACGAAGTTTGATGACCTTCGTGCCAAGATGCCTCACTTCCAGGGCGAGAACTTTGTCCGCAACCTGGAGAAGGTCGACCAGATCCGTAAGATTGCGGATGCTAAAAATGCAGAAGTCGCACATGTTGTTTTGGCATGGTACTTGACCCAGCCTTCCATTGATACGATCATTCCGGGAGCAAAGCGTGCGGATCAAGTAAGCAATAACCTGAAAACATTGGATGTTCAATTGACGGATGAGGAGATCAGGGAGATCGGGAGAATTTTCTCTTAAGAACAACGCTTGAAGAAAAAAAGGAATGGGTGGATAATAGGTTTGATATGATGCTGTAAGGTTTTTGAATATGGCAGCACGGAAAAGGTGAACCCCCATGTATCTCTCCTTGAAAGAAACGGCGGAGTTTCTTGATCTGCCGGAAACGTATATTGAAAGTTTAATTCAGCAAAAAAAGATTCGTGCTTTTCATGATGGGAACGAGTATCTCATCAATAAAGAGCAGTTCAATACCCACCTTGAGCAGATGGAGAAGTACAAGAAGCTGGTGGAAGAGTATATGAACGAGCCCATTCCTGAAGATTGGGATGCAAAAGATGAGGACTGATGAAAACCCTGAACGCAATCTGAGGATGCGTTCAGGGTTTTTTCATGAGGAATCAGTGCACTCCTTGGGTGAGCCGATATAACTAGTGACAAATGTAAACGTATTCATTCGATGGAAATGAGAGGAACGTAAACGATGAGTTTGATGCACTATAAATGAACGCGATCTCCACGAACGTAAGAGATTTGTCCAACACCGTAAAAGGGCTCGGAGCCCGCTCTGGGTGAGATCGGTCACATTGTTGAAGTGATTGAAGGAATTTCGGAACAGACGAACCCTTTGGCGCTCAATACGGCCATTGAAGCGGCAAGAGCAGGGGAGCACGGAAAAGGTTTCGCAGTCGTGGCAAGCGAAGTACGGAAGCTTGCCGAACAATCCGGAGAAGCCACTCGGCAGATCAGTGACATTATTTTTCACATACAAAATGAGACGGTGCAAGTGGTCCAGAAGATGGAACTTGTGAATGCAGAGGTAAGAGAAGGGATCGGTGTAATGAATGAGGCAGGTGCATCCTTTAAACAGATTCAGCATTCCATTCAGTCAGTGACAGAGCATATCAGACGGGTTTCTGACGCCATGCATGGCGTCTCTGCAGGAACCGAACAGCGGTTTCGTCCATGGATTCCATCTCGGGGATAGCCGCCGAAACAGCCAGGTCTTCACAGCAAGTTCTGGCTTCAACACAGGAACAGTTGGCTTCCATCGAAGAAATGTCAGCCTATACCGCTTCACTGGCAGAGCTGGCACATACGTTTAAAATGTAAAAAAAAAAGCAGAGAGTTTCTGCTTCTTTTTTATGTTTAGTTAATGATCGCGGAAGTTCCTACTAATGATTCAGGTGTTCTTCCAATGGACAGCAGGCTAAGTTTAGCATAGCCTGCATTGTGGCATCGTGCGATGGTTTCACGCAGAGCCCCAATGTTTGTATCTGCCAAAAGTTTTTCAACTTCACTTTTATAGAGCTGGATGACAGATTCATGGACGAACTCTGGAGAGTAGCGTCTGCAATCTTCATTCATGATAAGAGACCCCATGTATTGATATTTGAACTGAAGGGCTCGAGTGAGATTGATGATGTGTACCCATTTTTCGTAGAGGGAAGGAAACGTACGCTCAAGGTTTTCTAATGCTGCCTTCGCTTCTTTCAATTCGCTGTGGCTGCTTAGGGTGATCATACTAATGCGCCTTCCTTCTCCCAAGGTTTACGGAGTGAAATGACCTCAGCGAGTTCTTTGCTTCGCGCTCTGCGGATCTTACGCATTTCTGCGCGGTCGCTTGCTGTATTGAAAAGGAATTTTTCCTCTTCGGTTTCAGGAATCACAGCCGGTACTTCAACCGGACGTTTGTCATCACCTAATGCAACAAATGTTAAAAAGGCTGTAGCTGCAATTCTTCTTTCACCTGTAATGATATCTTCGGCAATTACTTTACAGAAAATCTCCATCGAGCTTTTTCCTGTATAAGAGACGAAGGACTCAATACAAACGGAGTCGGTCTGGTGAATGGGGTGCAAGAAATCGATGGAATCGGTTGATGCTGTCACACATGTTTTCACACGGGCATGCCGGCGTGCCGATAAGGACGCAGCAGCGTCGAGTTTTTTCATCAGTACTCCGCCAAATAAAGTATTGTAGTTATTCAAGTCGCAGGATAAAACCTGATCTGTATTTATAATACGGCTTTCGCTTGTTTTTTTAGCTTCCAAAACAATCTTCCTTTCTTCATGTACATCTTGCTGTCACCGGGGATACTTTTTATGAGTTTCTCTCTTACAGGTACCAAGTGTACTCCTCCAGGAAAAGGAAGTACAATTGTAATTTTTTATCCTTTACATAGACAGAATCTATGTAAATGCTTTCACCTATACATAAAAAGTATGAACATTGAATAGGAAAAAGGCGGCTCCCTAAGGGGAACCGCCTTTCTTTTTTAACCCTCTGCTAATTGTTCCTTTGCATAGTTGAGCCACTCTTTTGCAGCAAAGGATAAGTATTGATCTTTATTCCAGATCAAGGCAAGGTGCCAGCTGATGGAAGGGTTGATGACTTTAATCGCAAGCACTTCCTCAGACAGATGCCGGCAGATGCTCTCAGGAAGAAGAGATACACCCAATTTACAGATGACCATTTCCTCGATAAACGACCACTGCGAGCTTTCGGATGTTATATGAGGACTGAACCCCGCCTGATTGCAGGAAGAGATGATGCGGTCATGAAGCACAAAATCCTTGTTGAACAGGATAAATGATTCGTTGCTGAGCTCCACAAGATTGATTTCCTCCTGGTCCGCCAGCGGGTGATCCGGGTGGATAATCAGCCGCAAATCCTCTTCCATAAATGCAAAATACTCAAACATGTCATTGTTTGTGGGCAATACGATCACCCCTATATCCAGCTGAAGGCTGGCGACTTCTTCCTCAATTTTCTTCGATCCATCCTCCACGAGTTCAAACGTGATGTGAGGGTATTTACCGTGAAAACTGCCGATCAATTTTGGAAAGAGACGAGGATCAAAGATGGGAGGAAGACCGATCCTGATATGCCCCTTTTTTAAGCCGACGAGGTTATCCAGCTCCATTTCCAGATTGTTGAACGCTTTATCGACGAGCTTCGCCTGCTCAAAAATGGTCCGTCCGGCATCCGTCAAGGTCAGTCCTTTTCGCGATCTGTCAAAGAGAACGACGCCAAGCTCGTCCTCCAGATTTTTGATCATTTTGCTGATGGTCGGCTGGGTTATGAAAAGAGCATCAGCTGCCCGGGTGAAGCTGTTATATTTGGCTACTTCAATAAAATACTGTAATTGTTTAATATCCACGATTGCACCTGCTTGCCGCTTGAACGGCGTTATTTTTATGTAGTTTATCACGATTGCTGGATAAAAACCAAAACAAGACAATTGTGCATATACTGTTTTATTGAAATCGAAAGGCGGGGACCACGAATGTACAGACAGCGGCAGGAAGTTGATATAAAAAGGGGAAATGTAATCGGCGACGGTGCGATTGATACGGTTTATCTCATGGCTGAAAAAACACCGCACAGTCCGTACTGGGTGAACATTGAAGCCGTCGTTCAGGACGGAAGAACGAACAGGTACACAAGGATTCCGCTCAAAGAAAATTCAGGATACAATCCTACCCTCTTTCTTGGCGATTTTACAGGGGATAAGGTAGAAGACATCATGGTGGTCATGGATACGGGAGGCAGCGGCGGGATGATCAACGCCTATATCTTCGCCTTCAGAAACGGACAATTCCGACCGCTATTTGACTCCGAGGTTTTCAATAACAGATACAAGTACAGTGTCTTTTACCTGAACCAATATAAAGCCCAGGTCAACAGCATTAATGTGCGCCAAACATTCATCATCGATCTAAGTACAAAAAACAAGGAATATCTATCGGAGATCTATAATGCGGATGGAACGTTAAAATCACCGATCCAGGGCTTTGTCTCTCCATTAGCCGGCCTTTACCCTGTTGATTTTGACCGAAATGGGGTCTATGAGCTGCTCGCTTACCAAAACATCGCCGGCCGATATAACGCCGACCGCCTCGGCTATGTGCAGACCACCATGAAGTGGAACGGCCGGGAGTTTGGTACGGAGGTGCAGAATGTGGCGATTTTTGGCGGGGATCAAATGGGCTAAGTGGCAAACCTCTCTTGCCGGAGAGGTTTTTTACAGTTAAGAAGATACACAAAGAACAATCCTGCTGCTTCCTCGGAATTCTATAAAAAATTATTGACTTTCCCCCTTCTGCCGATTAAAGTAATAACTATATTTTCAAAAAAATAAATATTCATTCTCTTATCAAGAGTGGCAGAGGGACTGGCCCTATGACGCCCAGCAACCGTTCCGTAATGGAATTGGTGCTAATTCCAGCAAAACAGCAGGCTGTTTTGAGAGATAAGAGAGGACGGAATCGGTATACATAAAAAAACGATGAAACCTCTCTTTTCCGGAGAGGTTTTTTTTTCGTGGACATGGGCTTGTTGCCTGTACAAAATCACCTTGAAGAGAGTAGGATACAAAAAATGGGGAGTTGGGGAAATGAAAAAATTCATTAAAAGCGCGGCTGTCTCAGTGGTCGCTTTATCACTTTTATTAACAGGGTGTTCATCCGGCAGCGATACGATTAACGCCCGAAAACATGAGAAGGTGTCGTTTGATAACGTGCCGAAGCGGTTTGCTAAAGGACAGGGAGCACGGATCAAGGTCATCCGCAAAATCGGTGGTGATGATCATACGGCACAGTTTTTAGCCGGCGCTAAAGCGGAAGGAGAGGCACTTGGTTTTACGGTTGATACCTATACAGCAAACGGTGATACCGCCAAGTTTCACGATGCGATCGCCCAGGCGGCCGAGGAGAATTACGATGGTTTCATCATCTCTCACGGTGACGATGCAGCTACCATTAACGACATTAAGAAGCTGCGGGAAAAAGGAAAGAGCGTCGTGACATTCGATTCCAATCCAGACCTCGCAAAAGTAGATGGTGTCACTCTGACTTCTCAAGATGATGAGGCTCTTGCCAAGCTTGCCCTTGATCAGCTCGTGAAAGAAAATAAAGGGAAAGCCAACATCGTGTACCTCTGGGTCGACGGGTTCCCGCCGATGGTGCGACGCAATGCCGTTTATAAAGAGACATTAAAGAACAACCCGGGAATCAAAGAAATCGAGCGCTTTGGAGTCGCTTCAGCGGATACATCAGTCCAGACGCAAAATGCGGTAACAGCGATGCTCAACAAACATAAAAAAGGCGAAATCGACGCGGTATTTGCCACCTGGGATGCCTTTGCGATCGGGGCCGCACGTGCGATTAAAGAAGCTGGACGCAACGAGATTAAAATCTATGGAATCGATGTCTCCAACGCAGACCTTCAAGAGATCCAGAAGAAGGACAGCCCTTGGAAATACACAGCAGCTGTTGATCCTAAGCTTATTGGAGCAGTGGATATGAGAATTCTTTCCAAAAAGCTTGCTGGAGAAAAAACCCCACCAACGTATGATCTGAAGGCTTCTTTGGTTTCACAAAAGGATCTTCAAAAGTCAAACGAAGGCGTGAACATGGTAAACCTGTCCAAGGAAATTAAAGGCTGGGGAAAATCCGAAGCGTTTGAAGAAGATTGGATGAAGACGCTGAAGGATCACTACCAAAAGTAACTTTAAGTAAATCAAGTATTAAATGATAACGCGCGCTCTCTTTCTAAGCTGAAGAGAGTGTTTGCTTTGAGGAAAGGGGAGAAGCGGATGGCTCTGTTGGAGATGAAGGATATAAGTATCGAGTTTCCGGGGGTAAAGGCTTTGAATCATGTGAGCTTTGCCAGTGAGACTGGACGGGTTCATGCGCTGATCGGGGCAAATGGGGCTGGAAAGTCGACTCTCATGAAGGTTCTGTCAGGGGCTTACAGCCATTATACGGGTGAGATTCATTTGGACGGAAGGAAAGCGGTCATCACTTCACCGAGGGATGCTTTGGAAGAGGGAATTCAAATCGTGCATCAAGAGGTAGATACCGCTCTGATCCCCTATTTAACGGTTGGAGAAAACATTTTGCTCCATGGTCTGGTCAACGAAATGGGCAGAAAGCAGCTGGTAGGTTGGAAACCGCTGCATAAGAAAGCCACGCGAATTTTAGAAGAGATGAACATCAGCGTTTCATCTAAAATGCTGGTCAGTGAACTGACTCTTGCACAAAAACAGATGGTGCTCATTGCCCGTGCCGTATCAGCACAATGCCGTTTTCTTATTTTGGATGAACCGACTGCACCGTTGAGCCACTCAGAAACGAACGAGCTGTTCCGTATCGTGCGAAACCTGAAGGCACAAAATGTAGGAATAATTTTCATTTCTCACCGTCTCCCTGAAATATTTGAGATCTGCGACGATATCACGGTGATGAGGAACGGTGAATTGGTCATAAAAGAAAACATCAGTGAGACGTCGATCCATCGGGTTATCGAGCAAATGCTCGGAAAGTCGCTGGATGAGCAGTTTCCTTTCTTAAACGGCAAAGTGGGTGAAATCGTTCTGGAGGTAAAAGGGCTTTCCGACGCCGAGAAGATCAAGGATTTGAACTTAACTGTCCGCGCCGGTGAAATTATCGGGATTGCGGGACTTGTAGGTGCAGGGAAAACAGAGCTGTGCAAAACGCTGTTCGGCTGTACGAAGATTACCGCTGGCGATGTTTTTCTCAATGGGCGGAAACTGAAGCTGAAAAATCCGCATCAGGCGGTAAGGCAGGGGATGGCTCTTGTTCCTGAAGAACGGAGAAAAGAGGGGATCCTGGTTGAGGAATCAGTAGCTGCCAATTTAACAGCTGCTAATCTTGGCCAATTCACCAAAGTGTTCAGCTTTCTGGACCGCCGGGCGGAAAAGCAAAAGGCTGTTGAAATCATTCAAACCTTGGGCATCAAGACACCGTCAGAAAAAACGAAGGTTCAAAATTTGTCCGGAGGGAATCAGCAAAAGATTGCGATCGGCAAATGGCTTATTGCGGACGCTGATGTGTATATATTCGATGAACCGACGAAGGGCGTGGATGTTGGCGCTAAGAAGGACATTTTTGAACTCATTTCGGCGCTGGCTAAACGGGGGAAAGCCATTCTTTACGCGTCCTCCGAGTTTCCGGAGATCCTGGGCATCACGAACCGCCTCTACGTGCTGTATGACGGACGCGCTGTTAAGGAGCTCGAAACCTCAGCAGCCACGGAAGAAGAGCTTTTATTCTATTCAACAGGAGGAAGGTAGATGGAGGTTTCTAAACCAGTAACAGCACAGTCTTCACCAAAAAAGAAATTTGAGCTGTTCGACTTTTTTTATAAATACGGAACGATCTTAACCATCCTTGTTCTCATTGGTGTGTTCACTGCGGCTAATCCTTCTTTTGTACAGGGACATAACCTTATGAACATTCTCCGTTCCATCTCTATTGTTACGATTATTGCGATCGGGATTACGATATCCCTTTCCGTCAACGGGTTTGACCTTTCTGTCGGGTCGGTGGCGTCTCTTTCCAATGCCATTGCGATCTCCATGTTTGTCTGGTTCTCACAGAACACGGCAACAGCGATCTTTTCAGCCCTTGCAGCCGCTTTGATTGTCGGCATCATTAACTCCGTGATGATTGTTAAAGTGAAAATTCCGGATATGCTGCTGACGCTTGCGACAATGTTCATCATTCAGGGTATTGCACTCACATACACGAAAGGGGCGACCATTTCGCAAAACATGGTCATGCCTGACGGAACATTTGCGACAGGAAAGATCAGTGCAGCCTTCGAGAAAATCGGCCAAGTTCCCTGGATCATCGTCATTATGGCAGCAGCAGTCGTTCTCGTCCATGTCCTTCTCAATTACACGAAGCACGGAAGGTATATGTATGTCATAGGCGGGAATGAAGAAGCGGCAAGGCTTTCGGGCATTCCGGTGAATAAATATAAGGTGGCGGCCTATCTTCTCTCTGCCTTCTTTGCTTCCATCGGAGGAATCGTTCTGGCGTCCAGGGTGATGACTGCGGAAATTAATGCCGGAACGCCTTATTTAATGGATGCTGTAGCGGCGGCCTTCATCGGTTTTTCAGTATTTGGATCAGGCAAGCCGAATGCTTTTGGGACACTGGTCGGGGCCATCCTGATCGGCATTCTGCAAAATGGCCTAGTTATGATGTCCGTGCCTTACTATTCGATGGACATTGTAAAGGGAGCGGTCCTCGCTTTTGCGCTTGCGTTAACGTATTATAAACAAAAAAAATAAACAGCAGAGTTTGGCTTCAGGTATGCAAAATCCAACCTGGTGATGTCCAGCAGAAAGCTGCTGGATTTTTTTGTATTCCTTAATAAAGGATAAAGTAGTCTTACAGCGAATTAGTTTATATTGAAAATTAGAGGCGGGGAGAGTTGATGAAAAGTGATAGAAGAATACTATAATAATTGGCTCAAACATCGAACGGTGCTGCATGAGCTGCTCGACCAGGTCGGACCGGAGCATGTGTTCTTTAAACCTTGGAGCGAAGGATTTTCATTGGGCGAACTTGCGGTTCACATTGTAAGCTCTACTGATATGTTCCTTGCAACGGTCAAGAACGGACAATTTGCATCGCCCGGCACACCGCGCGATTTTCAGACGATGGATGAGGTGCGAGAGATCGTTCAGGAATTCACTCACAAATCAAAACGAGATTTTTCTGTTTTGAAAGAAGCCGATCTAAACAATGAGATCGATATTTTTGGATACATGGCACCAGGGAAGTATTGGATCGAGAGTTTGATCGATCATGAGATCCATCATAAAGGGCAGTTGTTTGTGTATGCTCGTATGACAGGTGCAGAGAAGGTTCCTTTTTTCAAGCAGCTGCCTTCAAGAGCTGTAAATGATGCTGCAGCCGATTGACAGGGGCTGCAAGTTATACATGAAATACGAATACGTACTCGTACAAAATATACAGATACCCACTCAGAAAGAGGTGTGCACAGGATGAAAGAATCATGGAAAACGAGAGTCGTCCGCTTTGGCTTTAACTTGTTCCCTGCCTTTAGAGGTACAGGAGCAAGAGTCCTTCATATTGCTGAAGATTATTCGGAGATCCGAATCAAGCTGCCGCTCAACTGGCGGACCCGCAACTATGTCGGCACAATCTTTGGCGGCAGCATGTATGGGGCTGTGGATCCCGTTTATATGTTCATGTTTCTAAAAATGCTCGGCAATGATTATATTGTCTGGGATAAAGCTGCTTCCATCAGGTTTAAAAAACCGGGCAAGAACACATTATATGCATCGTTTAAAATAACGGGTGAAGAGCTCGATGAAGTGAAGCGCACTCTTGAGGAAAAACGGAGTATTGACCGCGTGTATAACGTCGAGCTTGTTGATGAGAACGGTACGGTCCACGCGGCAGTCGAAAAAACCATTTACATGCGCAAAAAAGATCGGGAAGGATCCCCCTCATCCGGGAACGTTGTCTCACTGGCGAAATCAGAATCAAAATTTCAAAAAAGTGAATGAAAAACAAACTCAGCCTTTTTACGGCTGAGTTTTTGCATCATGAAGCTTCATGACCTGATCTTCAGCTTCGTAGTTTAATCCGTGTGTTTCGGGAGGATTTTTTAGTTCCCAATCTATCGTACGTTTCAATCCCTCTTCAAATGAAACCCTTTCTTTAAAGCCTAATTCATTACGTATTTTATCAGAATTAAATACTGCATCCTGAGTGGCGTCAATTCCCCAGGAATAGGTTTCTGGAAGCAGGCTGTCGGGCACTACAACAATTTTCCCTTTCCAATGGAGTGAGGAAGCCAGCTTGTTAACCCACTCTTTCATGGTGAATGTGTCGTTCTCCCCAAGGTTGTAGATCTTTCCTTTTGCCTGATCTTTTACTATAGCCTGCACGATACCCAACGCCATATTTTCTACATAGCCGCGTGTCCATCTCCAATCAGCAAGGCTTTCCGGAAGGAGGATGTACGGCCGTTGATCACTCATCGGTTTGATATAGGAATACCATCGATGTGCTTTATCGTTCGGGCCATATACGGCAGGCAGTCTAATGATTGTTCCTTGAATCGTTGGATGGTTCATGATCGTACGCTCCACCAAAATTTTATCATAGTTGCGCCTTTCCTCGGTTTTGGCAAACGCTATCTGCGGATACAGGTTGTGGCGCAGCGCACCATCTTCGTCAATCGGTACTGGTTCAATCACGCCGCTTTCCGTTCCGTTCACCAGGCCAAAGGCACGGTAAACATCTTGTGAGCTGGCTACGATGACACGGTTAACTATGCCATCCAGCGTTTGGACCAGTAATCTAGCCTGCTGTTCAGTCATACAGATCATATCCAGTACCGCATCCGGCTTTAGCTGTTGAATAGCCGTCCGATAAGAAGGCAGGTCGTTTCTGTCGCCAAGAATCTCATGCCGTCCAGAAGGAAGGTAGCCCTTGGTTTGCCCTCTGTGAAAAACTGTGACCTCGTGTCCAGAATGAAGCAGCTGTTCAATTACCTTTGGCCCCATAAAACTGGTGCCCCCAATCACAAATACATGCATATTCATTTCTCCCTTCTATTCCGTTTATGAAGAATGTATAGCCAAGGATGAAGTACGTAAAAAAATAATTGTACGTAAAGTTATTTTATTACGAATATTCAGAAATAGTCAATCTTTATGTGACAGAGTAAGCTTGTGGTAGGATGGAAAGAGAGTATTGTGTACCAGACAAGGGAGGAGAAAATCAACGAGTGAGTGCTGCAAAATTATCTGCCGGGGTCGGTGGCTGGCTGATTCTTATGGCCATTCTTGGGCTTATATTCTACCTGTACATGCATCGGGAAAGAGCCAAAAGAGAGGTTCCGATGCCCTCCGAACTTCATCCGGTCGTAGAAGAAAATAAACAGAAACTGATTCAAAGAGCGAAGGAGAAGGGAATTCCGATTGTCATTACGGATGGTTTTCGTTCCATAGAAGAACAAAATAAATTGTATGAAAAAGGCCGAACGACAGAAGGAGATATCGTCACTACCGTTAAGGGTGGAGATTCTTACCATAATTACGGTCTGGCGATCGATTTTGCGCTGTTGAACAGTGAGGGGAATGCCGTGTGGGATACAATGCGGGACAGCAACGGCAATCACAGATCCGATTGGATGGAGGTGGTTTCCATCGCCAAAATGTTAGGCTTTACATGGGGCGGTGATTGGGAGTTCAAGGACTACCCGCACCTGCAAATGGATTTCGGTCTAAGTATGAGAGATTTGAAAAACGGTGAACGGCCGCCGGAACGACGATAGAGAAAGGGAACAGCATGAAAGAATTAATTACAGAATGCTTGCTGCCATACCCAATTGAAGCAGTATGGAGCGTGATTGCTGATACAAAAACACATTCCTTATGGAACCCGCAGATCGTTTCTGTAAACGGGGAATGCAGAATAGGAAGCTGCCTGTCGGTTCGTGTAAAATCACCGATCGGCCACGGGATCCCTTTTCGTTTTAAAGCGAAAGTACTGGATTTTGAACCGAACAGAAAACTGGCGTGGACGGGCGGAATATCCGGTTTCTTGACCGGTTATCATTACTGGGAGCTGACAGACCTCGGTGATATGACCAAAGTGGTCCAAGGAGAGCGGTTTAATGGTTTATTTACCGCTTTTTTGTCAACAAAGAGAATGGAAGCGATGCGACCGGCCTATGAATCAGCCAATAGTGGGTTAGAAAGCTTTTTGAAACGCTAGAACTAAAATGATTAACAGAGGGAAGTTACGATGGAAAAAAAGGAAAAAAAATCGAAATACTTTGCGAAAATTTCATTAGGAGTGATGGGGGCAGGGTTTCTCGGAAGCATTCCCTTTCAGGATTCTTTTGTTGGAGAATTGATGCAGGGGGGGTTTGAGGCAGGACTCGTAGGTGGACTGGCCGATTGGTTTGCTGTAACGGCTCTCTTTCGCCATCCTTTGGGCATACCGATCCCTCACACGGCATTACTTCCAAAGAACCGTGACAGGATGATGAAAGCTATTGTATCCATGCTTGAAAATGATTGGCTGACAAAAGAAAGTATTCAGGGGAAAATCCAGCAAATCCAAATTACAGAGAAACTCATTCAAATGGCAGAGAAAGAATTGGATTCGGATACCTTTCATAAGGCGGTTGGAAATTTTCTTAACCAGGCGATACGCTATATTCAGCCGGAAAAACTGGCTCCGTATATTGAAAAGGAGCTAAAGGCTTATCTTCGTTCTCTTGATGCAGCAGGCTTTCTTCAGTCCTTGATTAATAAGGCCCTCGACAGAAACCTGCAGGATCGAGCATTCGATTATATTCTGGCTGAGACTGAAAAGTGGATGGTAAAAGAAGACACTAAACGAAAAATCGGCAAAATCGCGAAACAGCTGCTGGATAATACGGAGGCCGATGGTTTTATAAAGATGGCCCTTCAATCGTTCAGCAATTTTATCAGTGAAGAGAAGCTGGGGAATATCCTTCAACCCTTTTTTCTTAAAAGGATCATTTTATTGCAAGAAGCAGATAATCCTTACCGGCATTTAATCCTTAATCGAATTCGCACTGAGTTGGAAAATGTACAAGATCGGGAAAATCTGGCGGTTGAACTCAATGAATGGAAAGATAATATGGTCGATTCGTGGAGTCCTGCAGATCAAATTACCAATATTTTGGGGCAGGTTCAGAAGAAGTTGCTGCTGCTGAGCCAGGATGAAGAGTTTGTCGATGAGTATGTGATTTCATTCATTAGAGATCTCATCGAGCGAACAAAAAATGACCCTGAAAAAATGAGCAGCATTGAACGGTGGCTGCAGCTTCAAATTTCCACTCTGATTGAAAGCAACCATTCCCGAATAGGCAATCTTGTGAAAGAAAACCTTGATAAACTGGATAATGAAACACTGATCGATATGATGGAAAATAACGTGGGCAAAGAACTACAGTGGATAAGGGTCAACGGAGCCATTTGCGGGTTCTTGATAGGACTTGTCTTAACCACATTTAAGGCTCTTATCTAAGATAAATAGGGCTGGCTTAAAAGATCACAACCTGTGTCTTTTAGGCCAGCCTGTTTTTATAGGTTTTTCAATGCTTCCCGAATCGATTGTTCGCCGGAAATCAGATCAAACGAGCGTTTAAATGTGTTTTCTTCCGTAAGTGCAGCCAAAACGGTTTGAGCGACATCCTCACGCGGGATGGAGGCTCGGCGAAGGTTCTCACTGGCTTCCACTTTGCCTGTGCCCGGCTCGTTTAATAGTCCGCCCGGCCTTACAATTGTATAGTTCAAGCTGCTGCTTTCGAGAATTTTATCCGCATAGTGCTTGGCCACATAATACGGCCGTATCTTTTCGTTCCAGTTTTCACGGTTGTGCGCCTGTAGGGCACTGACCATCACAAAACGGCCGACCCCCGCCTGTTCAGCAGCTTCCACCATTTTAGCCGCACCGTCCAAGTCAACGAGGAGCGTTTTGTCAGAGCCTGTGCTGCCTCCGGATCCGGCAGAGAAAATAATGGCTTCGCTTCCTTTAACGGCTTCTGCAAGCTCAGATACACTGCCCTCCAAGTCAGCGACTACAGTTTCTGCTCCCAGCTTCTCCAGTTCGCCCGCCTGTTCAGGGTTTCGAATCATCGCCCGCACACTATGCTCTGAACTCCTGCCTAAGAGCTCAACCAATTTATGCCCAATTTGCCCATTTGCTCCTACTAAAAAGACTTTCATAACGACACTCTCCTTTTTCTATAGGATTAGGATTGACAACTCAAAGTATTTCAAACAAGGATGCACCGTTCAAATTTCCTGCTCAAAAAAGGATATATGTAGGGTTCACAATCAACTGCTAAAAATCTTCCTATACTTCCTTAACAACAGCAAAAACATAATCTCCGCCAAAAGGGAGAGCAGCAAGAACAAAACCGTGTAGGCTGTGACCAAATTCCCAATGAAATTCATGGTGAAAGGCAGAGTGATGTTTAAAATAAGCATGACAGCCATATAGGCAATCAATCGGTGTCTGGCTGAAGCATAGAGCTGTTGGTCACCCTTTCTCCTAGCGATATCCAAGAGAATATGAAAAACATAGAATACAAGAATCAGCTTTAGAATGGCGATGACTTGCGTATAGATTGGCCAGAAACTTAAATTAAACACTTTTTCTGCAAGTGCTGCCCATTGAATTTTGCTGGATAAAGACGGCAGGGATTGATAGAAAGACCATACCCAAGGCTAGATATTTAGCTTTTGCTACCGCCGGGCTGTCTTTTTTCAACATCACGATGCCAGAAAAGACAAGGTAGTAGCCGGCAGGGTCAGGCAAAATATCAAGCGCTACAATATGAATCTCTACCAAGATCAATAGAAACCCCCAGAACATTTTGTGAAAACTCTCTCTCATTTCTCCCTGCCTCCGTTTTTGGAAATGATGCGGTCAATATCATTCTGGCTGAGAACCGGCTTGAGGGTTACCCAAACATTAGAAACAGCAGGCTTTCCTTGACTTGTTCCATGAAGTTTAATCGAAATTCACCAAACGCTGCTGTGTTTGGTTTTGATTTGGCCTCAATCTCAAACCAATCCTTCTTTTTCAGGCGCATGCTGAACTTCTTATGTGGTGCGATCAACTGGAAACCATCATCATTCTTTTCGTTATGTTCCAGCCAGGAGGAAGGGCCATCACTGCTCAAATTATTTTTTATTTGCACCAATGCTTTCTGATTTGTGTTTGCTTTCACCGAAACTAGTCTTTCCGTGTCTTTATCAAAGGGCAGACTGATACTTGTCAACGTAATGGGCTTCAATGCCTGATAAATCGCGATATCACTAAAATTGTCTGAGCTTGCAATCTGTTGCTCCAGAATTTTACCTTCTTTATACGTTTTATTGATCGTTACTTCTCCGATGTCTGCTGTAAAGGTCTGGCCGTTGTTCATGGCAACCTTTATTTTATTAAAAGAAAAAGCTTCTTTGTTGTTCATCTGTGAAAGCAGATCCTCTAGTGAAACAGTAACACTTTTAAATCCTGATGAGTGTATTCCTGTTCAACGGGAGGAGTATTTTCGCCCGACATAAAATCATCCCGGGAGTAGGGAAACAATACAGCGTCCTTAATACGAACACTTTGCACGTCCTCCTTGTCATTACGATTCGCCAAGTAATAGAACTTTAAATATTGTTCTCCATCATCAGCCGCTTCGTAGAAGTGTTCTAAAAAGATCGGATGCTCGATCTGCTTTGACTGATAATAAAAGGAGTTCCCAATCCAGCTTGCTGCAGCGATAATGATTCCTGCCCAAAGCCACCCTTCTTTCACATTCATCCCCCCTAAAATCACTCGCTCATTTTACCATATTAATAGGATTTATGGTTTATATTTCTAAATTCCCGACTCTGTTATGAGCATGCTCTGTACCGCATACACTGTGATGTGACGAACAGTGGGGAGGGGCTTAGATGTATTACAACAGACCGGAATATACAACCGACCATATGAGCAGCTTGATCAGGGTTACCGGTGAAGGTTCCGTATTCGCCGTACCTGATCAAGCCAAGCTTTCTTTAGGTGTAATTACAGAAAATAAAGATGTGAACACCGCGCAAAGGCAAAACAATGAAATTATGAGGAACGTCATTCAAGGTCTGTTAACGATGGGGATTCAAAACAAAGATATCCAGACCTCGCTCTATCGCATTGAGCCGCAATATGTTTATGAGAACGGTCAGCAGAACCTTAAAGGCTATAAGGTAAACCATCAGCTTCAAATCACGGTTGATGACGTAGGAGGAACGGGAGCTGTCATCGATAGGGCTGTCAGCCAGGGAGCGAATTCCGTTTCCTCCATCCAGTTTACGGTTTCTTCTCCTGATGCTTTTTATAACAGAGCCCTTTCGCTAGCCGTTAACAGTGCCCAGCAGAAAGCAATGGCTATATCTCGTGACCTTGGTGTCACGCTCAATCGGTTTCCTGTAAAAGTAACAGAGCTGTCAAAGGGCTTCCAGCCTGTGCCAGTCCCTTATCAGGGAGCGGTGCTTTCGCAGGGAAGTCCCGTGCCGGTCCAGACTGGCGAGAATGAGATTACGGCACGCATCGAGGCGGAATTTTTTTATACTCCATAAAAAAACATAAATTTCAAAAGAAATGAGTTAGAATCTTATTGAAGGGATCTAGCTCTTTTTTTAATGCAGCTTTTATAGGATGGAGGATGGAAATGAGTTCACAGGAGCCCATTATCAGAGTAGAGCATCTCGTGAAACGCTATGGTGAGTTTACCGCTGTAAAGGGAGTTGACTTTGAAGTACATAAAGGTGAGGTGTTCGGGCTGCTCGGTCCGAATGGCGCCGGAAAAACGACCACGCTTGAAATGCTTGTCGGATTGAGAAAACCGGACGAAGGAACGGCCTGGATCGGTGAATTTGATATTAAGAAGCACCTGGAACGTGTAAAGGAAGTCATTGGAGTACAGCTTCAGTCTACGACGCTGTTTGAACTGCTCACCGTTGAAGAGATTTTGAAGATGTATGCCAGCTTCTATCCCAAGCATATATCCATCCCCGATCTCATCGAAGACATGATTTTATCCGATAAGCGTAAAAGCAGGATCAAGAGCTTATCGGGCGGCCAGAAGCAGAGGCTGGCGATCGCGCTGGCACTTGTACATGATCCATGGATTATTTTCCTGGATGAACCGACAACTGGATTGGATCCGCAGGCTCGGCGTACATTGTGGGATATTATCCTGAATTTAAAAGAAAGAGGAAAGACGGTCATGCTGACAACCCACTATATGGATGAAGCTCATGTGCTCTGTGACCGGATCGCCATTATGGATCAGGGGCTGCTGATCGCACTGGATACTCCGGAAAATCTGGTGAAGAACCTTCAGTCCGACAGCGCCGTCGAGTTCCGTTTGCCAGAAGGTGCCCCTGTACTTGATCTGAAAGAAATTGAAGGGGTTAAGCAGACAGGCAGCCATAAGGATACTCAAGTTCTCTATACCGATAATTTACAGCAGACACTGACCAGTCTGATTCAGACGGCTTCTGAAAAAGATTTGAAACTGACCGATCTGCAGACACGTACAGCAACATTGGAAGATGTGTTCATTCATATGACAGGAAGGAGCTTGAGAGAAGGATGAAAGCATATTGGCAGCTGACGTTAGCTCAATTGCGTATTTTCATGCGCAACCGCCAAGTCTTGTTTTGGACACTCGCGTTTCCGATCTTCCTCATGATCATGCTCGGCTCTTTTCTTGGGAATGGGAACGGTGTATCGGTTACGATTGGCCTTGTGGATCAGGATCACTCTCCTCAATCCAAACAATTGGCGGCGATGTTGAAGAAGAACGAAGCGATATCGCTCGAGAAATCATCGAGTGAACAAGAGGCGCTCTCTAAACTGAAAAAAGGGGACGTCCAACTCGTTCTGCAGGTTCCGAAGGGCTATGATGAGGAGATGAAGACTGCGGCTAAAGGTGAAAAGCCGTTTACGCTTCCTGTATTTTATAATGAAACAAACATGGCTGTTTCGCAGGTTGGACAGCAGCTTGTATATAATGCGGTCGATGCCGTCAGCAAACAGCAGGCAGATTATAAGCCATCGGTGGTCATCGATCCTAAAGGGGTAGAGGCACTGAATCTCCGTTATATCGATTTTCTTGTTCCGGGAATCGTAGCGATGATGATCATGAGCAATAACATGAACGGGGTAGCGGGCCAGATTGCGTCATGGCGCGAACGCGGTATTTTGCGGCGAATGCAGGGGACAACATTAAAAGCTCATACCTTTATCGCGGCACAGATTACTGCCAGGCTGATGCTGAACGGCTTGCAGGCGCTCATCGTTCTTGGTGTGGCTCGTCTTGTCTTTGATGTGGAAATCAGAGGATCGTGGCTGACGCTCGTCAGTTTTGTCATCTTGGGCACTCTTGCGTTTATGGCAATCGGATTTATTATTGCCGGGATTGCCAAAACACCTGAAAGCGCAGGCCCGATTGCCGGCTTCTTATCTTTTCCGATGCTGTTTTTGGGCGGCGTATTCTTCCCGATTAAAAATATGCCGGAATTTCTTCAGCCGATCGTGCATATCCTTCCGATAGCGCACTTAACGACAGCGATGAGAGAAACGATGAACGTGGGCGCTTCGTTTATGAGCCTGGGATCTGAAGCCTTGATCCTCAGCTGCTGGCTGGTTGGCGCTTTTATCGCAGCGAGTCTGACGTTTAAGTGGGAATAGCGAAATTTGAGCATAGGGGGCAAGCAGCATGGAAAATCAAAACTTTAAAAACCATACACGGGTGGATCCGCTGTTTCATTACGTATTAACGCTCTTTGTGCTGGGGACTCTCGTAACGTCACTGGTTTACTTTTTCCGTGAATGGAGTGATGGAGGCAGCGTACTCCTCGCCTGTGTGCTGTTTTTGGCGGCAGGGTCAATTCTCATTCTCTTTGTTCTTGTGAGAATGTATGCGCTGAAAGCCCAAGACCGGGCCATACGTGCCGAAGAGAATCTGAGGCATTTTGTCCTGACCGGAAAACTCATGGATTCCAGGCTGTCCACAGGACAGATTGTTGCTTTGCGGTTTGCCGGTAATAAGGAGCTGCCTGCGTTAAGCCAGCGAGCTGCGGAAGAAGGCATGAATTCAAAAGAAATTAAGCAATCGATCAATGATTGGCGCGGGGACTATTACCGAATATAAGAGGGAGGAAGCCGTTTTGGCTGCCTTTTTCATGGATCACCACACAAAAAAAGATAGGAGAGGCATCAGGCCTGTTCCTATCTTTTGTACTTAAAACGGGATAATGGATAAACCGAGAGCTACGAGTATCATTACACCCGTTGCACCACACGCCCATTTCAGAAAGCCTCTCTGAAGGTCCCCGAAGTCTTCGCCTACCATTCCGACTAATAGATAAGTAGATGGTACCAAAGGGCTTAATAGATGGACCGGCAATCCTAAAAGGGAAGCACGTCCGATCATGGCTGGATCAATGCCGTATCCGGCAGCGGCTTTAGCGAGCAGTGGAAGCACCCCGTAATAAAAGGCATCATTGGACATGAAAAAGGTAAAAGGTGCAGAGATAATGGCTGTAATAAGCGCAAAATGGGAGCCTAGTCCATCAGGTATGTGAGTAATCATGGAGTTGGCCATCGCATCCACCATTTTTGTACCGGAAAGAATACCTGTGAAAATACCTGCAGCAAATACCATCGTGACGACAGATAAAGCATTATCAGCATAGTTCGCAATTCGTTCTTTTTGGTCACGGAGTTTAGGATAGTTCATTGTAATCGCGATAGCAAAGCCTATCATAAATAATACGGTTGTCGGCAAAAGCTCTTTGATCAAGGCGACAAGAAGAAGGATGGTTAACAGATAGTTTACCACGATCAGTTTTGGACGCTTTAAGCTGACCGCGTCAGCATCAATAGCAGCTGCCTGCATGGCCATCGTGCTGTAATCAATTTCCGCTATACCGATGCGTCTGCGCTCTTTTTTTCCCAGAACATAGGACATGAACAGGACAAATATGACTCCTCCGATCATGGATGGGATGACGGGAGTAAAGATGTCAGACATTTCCAGTTTTAAGGCGGTCATGGCTCTGGCTGTAGGTCCGCCCCAAGGCAGGAGGTTCATGACCCCTGAAGCGGAAACAGCGATTCCTGCCAGGATGAGCGGCCTCATCCCGATTCTTTTGTACAAAGGGAGCATGGCTGAGATGGTAATCATGTATGTTGTTGTACCGTCGCCGTCTAAAGAAATCAATAGAGCGAGCACTGCAGTACCGATGGCGATCTTTACAGGATCTCCTTTTGCAACTTTTAAAATGCTTGAGATAATGGGATCAAATACACCGGCATCAATCATAATGCCGAAGAAAAGAATGGCAAACAGAATCATGATTCCTGTAGGCGCTACACTTTTTATGCCCTCGAGCGCCATCGGTCCGATTCCTTTGCCGAATCCGCCGATCAAGGCGAATGCTACAGGGACGACCATCAAGGCGATCATGGCGGTCAGGCGTTTGGTCATAATTAAAATCATGAATGTGAGTATCATCAAAAAACCTAATAATACGAGCATCGTCTTCACCTCTTTTATTTGTAAACCCAGTTTAAACAAAATATTCTGAAATGAAAACGTTTACAGAATAAAGTTATTAAAGTACTTTAAATTGATTTCGTACATAAAGTTCATGGAATAAAAAAAAGGGGACAGCACGCTCGCCATCCACTTACAGGGGGTAATATTTTTTTTCGGGCCGGCCGACAATGCCATAGACGACTTCGGCTTTGGATTGGTTTATGGAGGACAGAAACTCAAGATAGCGGCGGGCCGTAATTCTTGAGGCTCCGATTTCGTTTCCGACTTCCTCTGCGGAAAGCCCGTCCCTTTTTGCCTGCAGGACGGCCTTCACTTTGCCCAGCGTGATCTCATCAATTCCTTTTGGAAAGCCGGTTCTCTTTTTGTTCAGCTCATTTTTTCGCTTATCAAAAATCAGGTCAATCAGGTTTTGATCCACTTGTTCATTGGACGAAAGAAGTGCATGCTTTTTGATAAAGGACTGGATGATCTCATCGAATCGTTCCTGGCTCACAGGTTTGATTAAATAATTTTCCACACCATACCCCAGGGCTTTCTCAAGGAAATCCTTGTCCGTTGCAGCTGTGATCATGATAATACTCAGTTTTGCAAATTGTTCACGGATGAGAGGGAGGAGCTCAGAGCCCAGCATATCAGGCAGATAGACATCAAGAAGAAGCAGGTCGGGTTCCGATGATTTCAGCAATTGCAATGTCTGCTCTCCGGTCAATGCCTTTCCGACTACCTCAATCTCATCGAACTTCTGCAAAAACTTTTCGTGTATATCAGCGATCCTGAAATCGTCTTCCGCTATCACTGCTTTGATCATTTAAATCAGCTCCCTTATCCTTCTTAGGAAGATACACCGTAAATACAGTACCCTTGCCTGGATTACTTTGTACTTCAATTATTCCGTTCATATCCCGTACGGCCTCATCTGCGTTCGATAGTCCATACCCTCTTGGCTCATCTCCCTGTTTCGACGAGTAGCCCCGATCGAAGAGGAGGAGGATTTCATGCTCGTTCAGTCCTTTGCCATTATCCTCCACCTCAAAAATGATATCACTCCCGATATCTGTCGCAAAAAGAGTTACTTTCGGATCCTTCACATGATAAACCGCTTCGAAAGCGTTATCAATAATATTTCCCAGAATGACAATCAGGCTGGACAGCTGGAAGTGCATCGGCAGTTCTTCGAGGAAACTATCAGAAGCGATCTCGAATTGTATTTTTTTCTCGGAAGCTTTTCCGATCTTGCCTAATAGAATCGCCTGTACTTTCGTATCTTTTATTTGGTTAAAGACAACGGAATTCTGAACATGGAGAATCTGCGTTTCGCTTTTGACCATCTCAATGGCCTGTTGATATTCCCCAAGCTGCAAGAGACCGTAAAGCACGTACAGTTTATTGGTAAACTCATGGGTCTGCGAGCGAAGATCTTCGGAATACCGTTTTACTTCAGAGAGGGTGTTGATCATCTGCTCGACCTCTGTTTTATCCCGAAAGGAAGCAACCACTCCGCTGATCTTGTTTTGATGAAAGAGGGGTGTACAGTTTACGATGACCGTTTTATCTTTCCAAAACATTTCTTTATCCGTCAGTGGATTTCCGTGCTTTAACACTTCATAAAGATAGTCTGAAGGAAAGAGGCCGTCCACTTTCATATGTCTGACTGATCCTTCAATATGGAGCAGTTTTTTTGCGGATTGATTCATATTCGTAATCCGTCCTTCTTTATCAATGGCCAGGATTCCCTCTTTGACGGAATGATACACTGCGTTCTTTTCTTTATAGAGAGCCGCAATCTCAAATGGTTCAAGCCCCATCGTATCTCTCCGTATATTTCTTGAGAGCAGGAAACTCCCAATCACCGATACCAGCAGGGCAAAAAGAGAAACAAAAAGAACCTTTAAAAAGTTGTTCATGATTTGCTGATTGATATCTTCGAAAAGGAAACCCACTGAAACAAGTCCGATGATCCTTCCTTGTTTGTCATAGATGGGGGATTTTCCCCGAAGAGATAAACCGAGAGACCCTTTTGCTTTTGAAACATAGTATTCTCCTTTAAGTGCTCTCTCATTATCGCCGCCGGTCATTTTCTTGCCGATTTCTGACGAGATCGGGTGTGAATAGCGTATTCCGGATGTATTTCCGACCACAATAAATTCGGCCCCGGTGTGTTTCCTGATTTTTTCAACGAGAGGCTGTATCGTTTGGGAGGGATCACTCGTTTCAAATGCATGAATAACAGTAGGCATGAAGGAAATGGACTTTGATAACTCAAGGGCCATTTTTCCTTTGTTATCTTCAATTTGTTTGCTTTCTTTATAGCTGAAATAACCTGTCAGCAATACAATAAGCAACAAACCCAATAGCAGAACCAGCCCGAGTATTTTCATCTGCAGCGAAACTCTTATAGACTTCAGGCGGCATTCCTCCTCATTTCTTTGATTCTACTATACGCCAAACCGTCTGCTCTCTTCAAATCGATCATTGCTTACAGGTTGGTGAATTTACTCACGGGTTTCGTTCATTTACTCGCGGTTCGCACACGTTTTACTGATATGAACAAAACTGTCAACTCAAACCGTAAATTAGGTTATAGAGTTTCTTTTACGCATTCTTAATAAAAGCAGCTAGAAGTGCTCCTTTTCGCGGTTAACCATTATTTCCTTTGTCAGCTTTGCTGAAAAGAAGAATAAGCGCACGGCACGAAGGCAAAACTTCTCAACTCCGATTGGCATACTGATATCCGTGGGTTCGCACATTTTATCGTTCCGTCTGAGGCCCTTCCACTAACTCACGACGTGCGTTCATCACATGGATTAGCACAAGTAAACGCTAGTGGGTTATCCCTACGGTTTTTGCCTTTGCCTCCGGGCCCTGCGTTCAGTTCTTGGTGAATGGTTTCGTCTTGCGGCTTCGTTTTTAAGCGGAATTCTTTGATGAATCCATCTCTTGGGCAATGGCCCAAATAAAACCGGCGAGTTCTCTGGCTACAGCAGTAATGGCTTTTCCGCTGGGTTTTCCACATGATAATAACCGATAGTATTTTTTATAAAGCCGGCGCTGGGCTTTCCATGAAATCGCTTGGATGTGTTCAGAGAGGCCTTCCTGCCTCTTTAACAACTGCTCTTATAGGGCGGGCTGATACCGGTAACTCCAGGCAGATTCAAAATAAGCAGCGATCGGACATGGCGGTTTCCTGTCTTTGTAATACTGCCTTGTTTTCGGGTTTCGCCACTCGAATATTCACTCGGGACCAGCCCGGCATATGCCATAAGCTGTCTTGGAGTAGAAAAACGTTTGAAGCAGCCAATTTCTGCGACAAGCCCCGTGGCAGATATGGTCGCTACTCCCCGTAGTGCTTTTAGGGCTTGGATCATGGGAGCGTGGTATCCTTCCTTCGCTTGTTCTTCAATTTCTTTATCCATTTCTTGTAGACGAAGTTCCTGAAGTTTAACTTGGGTTAAATACTCCTGAAACGCACGATTTTTTACGGCGTTTTTAAAGGTTAACTTATTCAGCCAATGCCTGTAGTCTTTTGACCAGCGTTTGGTCCCCTTAGGGGGACGTTGATCATACCGCGTTAAAAAACTGATCAGACGTTGTTTCGCCCGCAAGGTATCTTCTTTGGCATCTTCACGTACTCGAACCAAATCTCGAAGGGCTTCATCTTCTTCTGTCGGCACATGAACGGAGGTCAATTCACCCGCACGATAGAGTTGGGCGAGACGAATGGCATCCCGGCGATCCGTCTTTACACGCTCCCCAGGTTTGTGTGGAATCAGCGAAGGGGCGGTCACTTCGCATGCGATATCCATCGAGGTGAACAAACGGTACAACCCATACCCGGTAGGACCCGCTTCATAACAGATACGAAGTCTTTTTCGATTCCCTAATTGAGTGCTTAGCTTTCTGATCGCCTGGGGCGTATGGGAATCATCCCCAAAAATCGGGGATTTTCTCGACCTTCTTCGGCAATGGCCACTGCAATTTTTTCCTTAGATACGTCTATACCTACGTATTTTTGGTATTGTTCATAGTATAGCTAGCTCCTTTCGTAATGTAGCTCTGATTTGGTTGAACTGAGGTTTCACACCATCTGTTTACCCGAATTAACCTACGATATTACGATTAAGGAGCTAGTTTTGTTCATGATAACTCACCAATCACATCATTTCATAGGTGTGGCTTCCTCGATATCGCCGCCAGACTAATCCGGTTTGCGAACAACAGCAACGGAAATAACAGCCAGATCATCAGGGGTCAACCAGCGGCCATCCGAAACACCAAAAAACCGGTCCTCCAGGTGAACTGCACCCCAAATTT
>NZ_JBDPNU010000012.1:0-247395 GCF_050468105.1 Fictibacillus sp. NRS-1165 | reverse complement strand
CAGGCCCAAGAAGCCGCCTAATATTTTTGTCTAACTTTTTGGGTTCAGATCAGTTCGGGCGGTTTTCTATGTATTTCCTCTCCGTTTGTCTTCGCATGTCTCACTAAGATGCTTATTTGTGTTCTTCCTTCATCCACTCCGCCACAAGCCTAGCGTCACCGCCGGTCAGGATTCCAGCCGGCATGCCTTTCCGCCCTTCCAGAATAATACTCATGATCTCTTTTTCCGAATACTTGCTGCCAATATGCTTCAAAGAAGGTCCGGTTGCTCCTTCAAGGTTGTTGCCGTGGCAGCTGGCACAGTTTTGCTTGAACACACTGTCAGCTGCTTCGCGGTTTTGGTTTTCATGCTTTTTCTGCTGATCCGCTCCGTTGTTGGACGCACATGCTGCCAGAAGCAGGACCGCCATACTGATCATTGCGATTTTCTTTTTCATTGATTATCTCTCCTTTAAATTCGATGGTTGGAAACAAAGGAAAGGAATTCTCTTTGTTTGGAGTGATCGTATTTTGCCAGGGCATATGTATTCGCATCGGGCAGCTGAATGGAGTGGCAGTCCACTTCCAGCAACCTTCCCTCCAGCAGTTCTCTCCTGACCGTAGAGGCTGGCAAAAAGGATACACCAAGCCCTTCTACAATAAATCTTTTTGTAATATGCACCTGGGAAACTTCCATCATTCGTACACCTGGATGCTTTGCCTTTATGCTTTTTATGAGGCCGCCCCAGTACCCTGGATGGTTATGAGTCAGCAGATAGTTGGATTCCAATATCTCACCTTCATCCAAAGGTGGGGCGGATTCCGAGTCTCTCCCGTCATGGGTACAAACAAAGATTACCTTGTCTCTGTATAAGAGTTCACAGATTAAATTAGGATTGGCCGTTGGCAGACAGGATAGCGCGATGTCTACTTCTTCCTTCAATACTGCTTTTTCAATATTTTCCGATTCAATGATTCTGACCGATATTTCGGTTTCAGGGTGCTTATTTAAAAATCGCTTCAGAACAAAAGGAAGAATCGTATCCGCAATGAGCGGGGAAATAGCGAGGACCAGCTTGCTCGTATAGCCCTGGCTGAAGGAAGCAAGATCCTCAAGCCCGCTTTCATAAACAGAAATGAGCTTTTTCGCATGATCCAAATAGCGCTTCCCGTCTTCCGTCAGCTTCACTTTTTTTCCTTCCCGATGGAAAAGCAATACCCCGATTTCTTTTTCAAGCTGCTTGATATGAACGGTTACAGAAGGCTGTGATATGTAGAGTATCTCTGCTGTCTTTCTGAAATTCCCCGTTTCTGCTGCCGTTAGAAAGGTATATAGCCAATTAAACTCCATTATTATCTCCTTATTAATGATCCTAATCAAGTTCTTTAAAAGAATTTAATTTTCTTAATTATATCTATTTTATACAATGTTATCAAAGAGGAAAAGGAGAGATGATCATGGAAAAAGGACTCAAAGGTGTGGTCGCCGCACAAACATCCATCAGCCATGTGGACGGAATTCAGGGCAAATTGCTGTACAGAGGATTAGACATCGGAGAAGTGACGAAACACTATTCTTTTGAAGAAACTGCGTATTTCCTATGGCATGGACGATTTCCTGGTGAACCTGAACGAACACAACTGAAGAACGAGTTAAAACAGAACCGGGTGCTTTGTGACTCCATGAAAGAGGTCATTGATCACCTTCCAAAAGGGATGGATTTGATGAGTGTGATCCGAACCGCTATCTCTTCAGAAGGCACTGAAAAATATGGCTGGAAACCTACCATAAGCCAAGCAATCAGACTGACTGCTCTTGTTCCAAGTATCATAGCCTACCGCACAAGAAGAATGGCAGGAAAACCTTTTCTTTCTCCTCGCGAAGATTTAGATCATGTTGAAAACTATCTCTTTATGATCAATGGTACAGCACCATTAAAAGCACATGCCGAAGCACTTGAAACCTATATGATCCTTACGCTGGAGCATGGGATGAATGCTTCGACTTTTGCAGCCAGGGTAACCGCATCGACAGAATCAGACCTCGTTTCTGCTGCAACGTCAGCCATTGGCACGATGAAAGGCCCTCTTCACGGGGGTGCACCCTCTGGTGTGATCGCCCTCTTGGATGAGATTTCGCAAGCAGGCGACCCTGAAAAAGTGATCAGAGAAAAGTTAATCCGTGGTGAGAAGCTGATGGGATTCGGACATCGTGTATATAAAACCCTTGACCCACGGGCGATGGCTTTAAAAGAACGCCTCTTAAACATGTCGGGAAAAGACCAGTGGCTTGATCTGGCACTTGAGACAGAACGTACAGCTGTTGCTTTATTGCAGGAATTCAAACCAGGCCGTTCATTATATACGAACGTAGAATTTTATGCTGCCGCGATTATGAAGGCCATTCAAATGGATGAACAGCTGTTTACGCCAACCTTTACGGCCAGCCGAATGGTAGGCTGGACTGCCCATGTGCTCGAGCAGTCTGAAGACAATGCGATCTTCAGGCCCGAATCTGTATACATCGGCCCTGAACGCAGTATGGCAGATGTACAGCACAACTGATTGTATAAAAAAACACTTTCGTGTGTGCACGAAAGTGTTTTTTTACAGTGCTCATCTTAAGCGGTGGTACTCATTCGGAGAGCAGTTCATCATCGTTCGAAAAACTTTATAAAAATTAGACGTGCTTTGAAAGCCAGCTTCGTAGCAGATTTCGAGATTCGTCAAGCTGGAATGCCTCAGGAGGTGCACGGCCTTGTCTACCCTGACCTTCTCGAGATACGTACGCGGCGTGTCAGAAGTCACCTGCTTAAATTGCCGTTCCAGGTAAAATGGGCTGACACCTGCATGATCGGCAATGTCCTGTAGAATTAGAGGTTCTTTATAATGCATCAGAAGAAATGATTTTACGCCCGTGACCAGCTCCATCTGCGGAGACAGCCCGGCATCCGGCTGACATCGTTTACAGGCACGAAATCCCGCCTCTATCGCTTCGGCTATGGTTTCATAAAAATCCACGTTGATTTTCTTCGGTTTTCGTGAGCGGCAAGAAGGACGGCAATAAATTTTGGTCGTTTTAACCGCGGTATAAAATAAACCGTCATACGAGCTGTCACACGCCATAATCTTTTCCCACATCTCTTCAAATGATAGATTAGCCATGCTTTCTGCCCCCCCTTCCTATGCCCTCATTGTAAACTTCTGTTATTTTCAAGTTCAAGAAGAAATTGTTTTCTGTCCAGTCCTCCAGCATACCCTCTCAAATCACCATTATCCCCGATCACCCGGTGACAGGGAATAAGGATGCAGATGCGATTCTTTCCGTTTGCGTTCGCCACTGCCCTTACGGCTGTCGGCCGGCCCAGAACCTCCGCCTGTCCTTTATAGCTGCGTGTCGTGCCATACGGAATCTCCCTCAGCGCTTTCCATGTCTGCAGTTGAAAGTCTGTTCCAATGCTGGCGGCAGGAATGGAAAATTCATACCGGAATCCTGCAAAATACTCTTGCAGCTCAATACCTAATCGGCGGCCTAATGAAGTTGATCTCTTTTTAAGATTGGCGTTCAGCTTCTTTTTTAAGAAAAGCAGTTCTGCCGCAAGCTCACGCCGGTCCATAAACTCCAGCAAACAGCATTCTTCTTTATAAAAACAGGCGATCATTACACCGATCGGGGTCCAGTATCTTTGATAGGTTACAGTTTCGGTAAGCATTGAATCACTATTATTCTCGATTTTCAGCCGTTCATTTGCCTCTTTCACATATTCATAGCGGCGAATATCCTCATCCTGTCCGGCTCGTTCAGACCCATCGCTTGATGGTTTGCAAACTTTGCATTCTCGGAACCCAAGGCAGATAAGGTCAAACAGCCTTTTGGAAAAAATGGTGTTCTTCTTTTGGGGTGGTGTGGCACTACATCCAAAACGGCATGCGATGCCAGTTGTAGAAACACCGATATAATAACCTTCATTTCTATCCTTCTTCAGCATTTTTTCGTAAAAAGCAGCATGCCTGCTGTCTTCAGGCTCAATTAAGTCATACCGGTTCTGACGCATAATGTTCACCTTCATATAATCGTTTTGTGTTTCCGGTTTGAAGGACCTCCAGGGCTGTCTTTTCCATCATAGCAATCACCTGGTCCGAAAACGCATTTCCGAAACTGAGGCGTTTGACTCCCCATTCCTTTAATGTGCGGCCATCTGTCAGGCCTGGCAATGACAATACATTCAATGGGACGGAGATATTTGACGCCATCTCCTTAATATCATACTCGTCCGCCACCCCCGGAACAAAAATTCCGCTTGCTCCGCTTTCGATATAGACTCTCGCCCGTTCAAGCGTCTCGCTTAACGGATCTTCTCTTTGAAAATAAGTGTCGACGCGGGCGTTAACATAGAAATCATGATAGCCTCGGCTGTCGAGCGCTTTTCGAATCATTGAAAGAATCTTTCCATGCTCCACCATGTCACGGAGGCCTTTTTGTGATTTCAATGAATCTTCGAGATTGATGCCTGCTACTCCGACATCGGCTGTCCGCAAGACATTTTCCACAATCGCGGCAGGTTCTTCTCCATAGCCGGCTTCGATGTCTGCAGAAACCGGAATACTGACGTGAACGACGATACTTTTGATCACGTTCAGATGCTTCGTGAACTCAAGCCGTTCCCCATCACTGAGCCCAAATGTGTTCGCAACTCCCCAGCTCGTCGTCCCGATCGCTTTAAACCCTGCTTTCTCCATCAAAATGGCAGACAGCACATCCCACGCATTCCCTAACATAAGCAAATCATCACCCTGATGCAAATCGTTAAACACCTTTATCTGATCCATCTCATTGCTCACCTCTTCCGTATTCTGCCCTAATTTTAACAGCTGTATCTTTCCAAATCGTCCTCATTCTTGCTCTTATGGTCGGAGCAGACGACCGAAAAAAAGATCCGCAGGAGCAGATCCTCTGATTCATTATCTTCTTTTTCTCGCAGAAAGGACGAGTGAAATCAAACTGAGCAGTAAGGCAGCACCTGACAGGTACAGCGGCAATGATGAATTGTCTTGATTGTCTTGATCGTCATCTGTTTCTTTTTCTTCATCGTCCATGGCTCCGTGCATATGGCCATGCGCGTCTCCGTTACCTTTCATCACTTGTGTAACAGAAGCTGGCGTTTCAGAACTCTCTGGGCCTTCCCAGGCGACAGTGCTGCCGTCCTTGTACTTCTGATAGGCTTTCCAAACAATCTTTTTTGCTTTGTCCCCTACTTTACCCTGCATATTAAACTCTGTGAACTCGGTTGCAGCAATCCCTTTTCCCTCGGCCGTCCATGTCACACTTTTAATAAGGCCCGTTGAATCCTTTTCGATCGAATATCTCCATCCAGGCATCGGTTCAAAACGGGAGATCTCAACGTCCTTCGGTATCTCCACCTTTACTTTCACTGTTGGAACATCCTTCTCGCTGGGAACTCGCACGGAAAATTTTTCGTAGGTGCCCTGCATGGTCTGCTGCGGGAATACGACTACGTGCGCACTTGCCGATCCTGAGAAAATAAAGAGTGATGCGGCGCATACTGTTACAATAGATGTTAGTTTTTTCTTCATATTTACCATTCCTTCCACTGCTATGGCTGCAATTTATAGATTTTAATGTCTTTAGAAACGGAGATCTCATCCACATCGGCGTCTATTACCCTGATGGTTATTCTCCACTTCCCTGGAAAAGGCGGATATGCTCCTGTTTTTCCGTACGATGAATGGCGGCTGTCTGATCCTTTTTCACGTTTCAACGGGACAATGATTTTCGGAACACTCGGCTGATCCAAGGACTGAAATTGCAGTTCTGCCTTTTCAATCACCGGTTCTCCCTTTTTTGTGACAGTCTTTACGTTAAAGCGATTGGCTCCTGGATGAAGCACGGACGTATGGATTTCAAGCCGCACGCTGTTTTTACGTTCTTTCCAATTCAGTGCCTCGTTTTCAGGATTAGGGCTTAGCTGAGTGAACACAGCAACAATGATAAGGACGGCCGCCATTAAGGAAAGGTCGATCTTCAGGAGCGTACTGACCGAGGCCTGTCCGTTTCTTTTGTTCAAATAAAAGCGAAGGAAAGCCCCGGTTATGAGAATGAGGACAACGGCAACCGCTTTTAAACTTATGAAGATGCCCCAGGCCGTGTCCCAGATATAAGAGATTCTCGGCAGCAAAAGAAGGGAATACGGCACGCCCGTTACGATCAGCACACATAAGCTGACCAGGGCCGCAGTAGAAAACCTGCTTATAAAAGCGGCGGCATCAGATTGGTTCTTCCGTGAGCTTTGATATAAATAGCAGAGTCCGCCGGCCCAAACTGAAGCAAACAGCAGATGCAGCACATCAAGCCCAACAGCTGCTGCCGCCATTTCCTGCCCCGCAGCGTGTCCGTTTAAACTTTTAGCAAGAAGCAGCAGTGCGGCCCAGGTGATATCAAACCATGCCCTCCTCAAGGTTAAAAACAACCCGGCAGCGGCGACAGCAAGTGACAGCATCCAGGACCACCCGACAGCCGAATGGATAAGAAGATCCGGCAGTTTGTTCCACGTCGATCCGTTCAGCAGGCCACTCGCTTGTATGCCTATGAAGCCGGCCAGTAAAAGGAGATGGATCCTTTGCAGCTGCCGTCCTCTTTTTATATAATCCTCTTTCTGTTCAGACCGGGTAAAAGGTATAAACGACTTCCATAGCACCCAGCCGGATGCCAGAAGCAAAGCGATGTAATAAAGCGTTCTGACGAGCCATGATGCGGGATTATATACATTTTCCTCATGGTTTCCTGATTCCCCCGCGGGCAGAGCTGGCGTGCTTCCTTTAGAGGCGGTATTGCCCACTGTAAATAGGTAAGCGCCATTTACAGGATGGCCATCAGCTGAAATCACCGAGTATTGAACAGTGTAGACCCCTTTTTTCTGAGAAGGAACGCTTACACTTAGTGAGCGCTGGTCCTTACTCATGCGCGGCTCTTTTGTAATCACATTCCCTCTATCATCCAGTATTTTCAAAGAGTACAGTTCCTTCTCCAATCGTTCGTTGAAGGTTAACTTCACGGAAGGAGGCATGGTGCCGAGACTGCTTTCCTCGGACGGATGGGACTGGACAAGAAAAGCGTGGGCGTCCGCTTGCTGCGGCAAAAACAGCAGCCAGGCTGATACTAGCAATATAAATACTTTCAAAAGTTCCACTCCCGTACGATCCATGATGCATCCTATTATTAAACCCTTATCAGTATAGACCAATTTTCACCGGATCAATATCGCTCTTAAGAGTGATTTCGACCGCCCGCTATTTTGCCGGCATGCTTCATCTTTGTTCTGCATCTATTATGCCAGGGTTCGCTGACATGATGGCTTCTGCGGTGTCCCATACATACGGGAGGAACGCAATGACTTCCTGTGCTTTGTTTAAAATTTACAATGCCAAGGTCTGAAAGAAGATGGCTGAAAGCGGGAGCCAGTGATTCTCGGAGAACTCGACTATCATCTGCCGCAAGGATCGTGTGGCACCGTGCAAACGTCGCAGCGATCCAGAATACAGCTTCCCGGTAATATCCCTCCTGAATCAATTTCCTGCTCCCATGGATAGCGATCGGACGGGCAACTTTCGTAATATCCGAACTGAAAAAGAACCGCGTCCTTGAAACCGATGCTGTCTCATCAAAAATAGTTTCAAGGTTTGTTAGATGATGTTCCACTTTTTCACGCGTTAAATGTTTACTGCCTTGCAGCTTCAAAAGATCTCTATACAATTTTTCCTGTCCGTATTAGGCTAACACCTCCCGTGCTTTGAGGCAGCGAAGCCTAACGGTAGGATTGCGCAGCGCGGCGGCGAGAAGAACGTGAGTCATCCCCCCCGCTGGAAACAGCCGCTTGTTACTTGTTCATGAATGGGTGCTTCCGGATGAATCGCTGCGAGTCCCCGCTTTAATCCTTCTCATGGCGTTTTGGCACCGGCAACGGACCCATCTTTTATCAGCAAAGTGCTTACCAACATCCAGCTGAAGTCTTTGCAGATGTCCGGTCGGGTCAGCGATAATTGCGTTCGTACGAAAACTGCCTGCCAAGCGGTAAGAGGAAAGCACTTCTTCGGCTGTTTTTAAAAGGTGTTGAGATAAACGAGATCGGGTCTGAACCAATCGGCAGTTCGTCGTAATCTGACAGCTCGATGATGGATCCGCTGAATAGGCACCCAAAAACCATTCTTCAGGGCTGGCGTGCTCCCTTACCCAATCTTCTGCAATGCCTCGAGCTTGGCCGGCTTTCATCTTTCCTCCCCTTTTAATTGACAAAAAGGGAAGCATGGAGAGTGCTCCGTGCTTCCCTGAAGTATTTTTTAATGTAGATATGGGATTGGATTTACAGCATTGGATTTCGCGTAATTCCACTCACCTTTATGAAGTTCAAAGTGAAGATGCTGTCCTGTGGAATGGCCTGTGTTGCCCATCGTTCCAAGACGCTGTCCTTGGGTAACACTTTGTCCTGTGCTGACTGCGCGCTCACTCATATGGGCGTAAACCGTCGTATACAGCTGGCCGTCGATGTAAGAAGAAACAAAGACAACATTGCCGTAAGAAGACGATAGGTAAGAACGGGCTACCGTTCCTGAAGCCGCTGCTGAGATCTGGTTGTTCGCTCCCGCTGCAGCGATATCGATGCCCGGATGGAAATCACTTCCGCCAAAACGTTTGCCGAATGGGGATGAAACGTAGCCATTAGCCGGCCAGATAAAATTCGCAGATACACTAGGCTCGCTGTGAGTCGGCGCTGGTGAAGGCGCTGAATCTTTACGTTGTTCCTGTTGAGCCGCACGTTTCGCTGCCTCTTTACGGGCTGCTTCTTCACGTTTGCGCTGTTCTGCTTCTCTTTTCGCTCTTTCCATCTCTTCTTTTACCGCTTTTTCCTGAGCAGCAAGGATTTCATTTTTCTCTTCAATGCTTGTCACGTCTTCATGAAGATGTGTTTCCTTCTTCTTTAACGAAGCGGATAATCTGTTTTTTGCTTCTTTTTGTGCGCTCAGTTCACTGTTCAGCTCGTTCAATTCCTGAAGCTTCGCATTTAAGGAATTCAGCTTTTGTTCTACATGCTTTTTATCCTGTTCCACTGCTGCTTTATCGCGCTTTTGGTCTTCCAGGATGGATTTATCGGATTCTGCGATCATATTTAATGAGATCAAACGGTCAAGGAAATCACCAAAACTCCTTGAGCCGAGTACGACATCAAGGTACTTCACCGCTCCACCGCTCTCATACATGGAACGGACACGCTCTTTTAAGATCGCATCGCGTTCTTTGATGCGTTTCTGAATCTTGACGATCTGGTCTTTCAAGCTTTGAATCTCGTTTTTCGTCTCATCAATTTCTGTTTTTTTCGTCTGGATATCATTTAACGTCTTTTGAAGAGTAGACTCAATTTTTTGCAGTTCGTCAAGTACTTGATCCTGCTTTCCTTGTACGTCTTTTATTTCTGCGTTCTTCTCTTCCTTCTTAGCCTGGTTTTCAGCTTGCTTTTTATGTATCTCACTTAACGTTTGCGCGTTAGCAGAAGTGTATGTAAAAGCGCTCAGGCCAATGCTTAGAGATAATAATCCCTTTATTACCTTGCTTTTCAATGGTATTGCCTCCTCCATACGTTCTCCTACACCCTCTTTTAATCCCAAGTGCAATTATATCATTTAGAAGAGGCCGTTTTTGGGCAATTACATTACAAATATATTTCAAAATATTACAAAACCCGCGTTGAAACCCTAAGAACTGTAAGAATGAGTGATTAATTGACATATATGAGGAGGTTTTACTTTGTAGAATGGTGGTGATTGATGGAATTCCGGGGTTGGTTGATCTTCCTATTTAGCGCGGCGGAGTTATCTGAATTATCTGTTTGGATCAATTGTTTAAGAGTTACGCTCAATTAATGGCTCTTTGGCTCAATAAATTAGAATTTGGCACAATAAATCAGATTTTGGCACAATTCTTCTCCTTTTTCGCTTAATTCCGCATGTTTGCAGGAAAACATATAAAAAAGAGAAACCTATTAAAAAGGAGTGTTGCTATGATCGTCAAACCCCTGAAAATTCCTCTTATCATTGAAAAAACAGAAGCCCTGCTTCGCAGACTGCCCCAACACCATCCAAAACGGCCCATCATTGAGAAAGAACTGGCCAGCCGGTACAAAGGATACCGCGGCGAACAGTCCCTCGACTTTTATCTGCAAGAACTTCCACCAAAAAACCACCTGATCTTCCATGACATTCGACTATCTGTACTCAACACTGAATTTCAGATGGATCTGCTCATTCTAACCCCCCTTTTATCTTCTCAATCTTGAAGTGAAAAACTTTTCAGGTACTCTTTATTTGATGAAACACATAAACAACTCATTCGTACGTTTGAAGGGAAAGAAGAAGCTTTTGCGTATCCGATCATACAGATCCAACGCCATCAAAAGCTGTTAAGTCGATGGCTGTCCAGGCACCGGCTGCCTCCAATCCCCATCGAATGCCTCGTCGTCATCAGCAGCCCCCGTACCATCATTCAAACCAATGGAAACGATAGAGTTCTCAAAATGATTATACGAAGCTCGCTACTACTTGAAAAAATAGACCAATTTGATCAACATTACACAAAAGAAATCATAAGTAAAAGACAATTAAATAGACTGTCAAATCTACTAGAGGAACAGCATACTCCAGAAATTTTCGATCCCCTCGAATATTTCTTTATCCCTAAAACCGACCTTCTCACGGGCGTTCAGTGCCCGGTTTGCTTCACTCTTCCCATGAAAAGAAAAAGAGGAAGGCGGGTCTGCCTCGCCTGCTCTCATTCCTCAAGCGACGCACACATCTCCTCTTTAAAGGATTACTATTATCTTATTCAACCGACTATCACAAATAAGCAATACCGGGACTTTCTCCAGCTTTCGTCTCGATTTATCGTTCAGGAGCTGCTTTCTGCCATGCACCTTCAGCACACAGGAACCACCAAGGGCAGCCACTACTTGCTCTCCAACTTTGAACCCGAAAATTAAAATAGCCCCGGCTGCAGTCGTAAACAACGAAAAAAATGCCAGTAAGCTCCAAAAAAATATTGTCACGGCCGCTGGGCATCTGCCATAGGGTAGTGTATCGACCATTTGCATAACGAAAGAAGGTATACAATGGTGCAAAATTTGGATTACTCGTCTCCAGCGATCCAATACACCGCTGATGTCAACCAAAATGTGTTCACCAAGGACAGCCAGAATTTTATCAATGTCCTGGGCATTCAGCAGTTAAACACCTTGGACAATGTTTCTCTATTGGATATTTTCCTGAGCAGGAGTAATGTGGTAGAACCTCATTATCATCAAAATGCCGCTGAGCTTGTGTATTGCATTTCCGGCGGGGCAGCCGTTTCTATTTTCAATCCGTTCACGAAACAATTCCACCACTACCACATCGGGCCCCGGCAGGTCGCAAACGTCCCCCAGGGCTGGTGGCACTACGAAGTTGCAACAACCGATGAAACTCACCTGCTGGCCATTTTCAACTCACCGACTCCTGATGTCATTCTCGGTTCAGACCTTTTAAAATTCACTCCGCCCAATATCATGGCACATACGTATTGCCTCGATGAAACACAATGGATCAACACCATCGCTCCGGTCCAATCCACGACCTTTATCGGACCGCCAAGCAACTGCCATCGGGAGTACAATGAGAACCCTCATTATAGAAGCCACTACCCTCAGCCCTTCTATCACCCGCCTTATTAGTCAGCGATAGCAAAAAGGTTTTCACTCAAGGAAAGCCTTCACCCAGGAAAAGAGCGAGACGGAACTCTTGCTCTTTCCTTTTTTATTTTCCTGTTTTCGAGAACGTTGCCATCCGTTCTCCAATTTCATCACGGAGCCAAATAACTTATAAAGACCTTTCCATATTGAGAAAGGTATTATATCGAGCATCCTCAAGGAAACTGGTCGCAGAATAGACCTGCTAAACTTAAAACTCGCAGGTACCTCTCTTATCTATTGCTTCTTCGTATTTTTGGGGATTAAATGAACATCCTTTGCCCGTTTTGGTTTATAGAGACTGCTGGTTTTATCGATAAGCTGTCAACATTTCCTGCGCTTTTTTGATCCCTTCTTCTTTCCCTAAAAGGAATTGGGATTCGGCCGAAGTATGAGTTGCCATATTGGAAATTGATTTTGCTTCTTCCTCTAACAATCCCTTAAGAATGTGTAACTGCAGCTGGCCAAGCTCCCTGTCAAGTAAACGTTCATCAACTTCGGTTTTATCTCCACTTGCAGACACAGCCGGAATCTGACCAAGTGGTAGCGAAATACAGCAAACTGCTGATCGATGAAAGTGCAAGACAGTTCAAGTTTCAATGTGAAATGTTCGAAAAAATGGGCGTTAAGGAACCGATAAAACGTTCATTATACTTTTCATCTGCCCTTCAAGGCATCATGCTGATGATATCTACCTATCCAGAGCATTTTCCTATTGAGGATATGAAGGAACAGATCATTCAAGAATTTTGCAGCTCCTCTCTCACATAAAAGAAAACCGAAACAAATGAGAAATTTATTTGATTACCCCAGGAAAAAATGTTTCATGAATATGACGTTTAAGGGAATCCGCCTCATCACAAGTATCGATTGAAGAATGAATGCTGCACTTGGGTAATAGCAGAAAATGTGGAGAAAGCTTATCCTAATGAAGGGTAAGCTTTTTCTATAGCGGAAAATAAATATTGTAAAATTGTGAGATTCATTATATATTTTAATTGAGAATGATAATCAATACTATTTTCTTTCTGAGGAGAGAATCCAAGTGGAAAAAGAACAAATTTTTGATGTAACCATTATTGGCGGTGGTCCAGCAGGACTATACTCTGCCTTTTATAGCGGTCTTCGCGAAATGAAGACAAAAATCATTGAATTTCAGCCACAGTTAGGCGGGAAAATTCATGTGTATCCTGAAAAGATGATCTGGGATGTGGGCGGACACACTCCGCTTCCAGGAGCAAAGCTTATTGAAAAACTTGTTGAGCAAGGACTGACGTTCGACCCAGAAGTTGTTTTGAATGAAAAAGTAGAATCGATCACGCGGAATGAAGATGGAATATTTCTCTTGAAAAGCGCAAATGGTGTGATGCACTATTCAAAAACGGTCATCGTAGCGGTCGGAAGCGGTATCTTAAACCCGCAGAAGCTTGAGATTGAGGGTGCCGAGAGATTTGAAGTGTCCAACTTAAACTACACCGTGAAGTCTCTTCAGCATTTTAAAGATAAAACAGTTATTATCTCCGGCGGAGGAAATACAGCGATCGATTGGGCGAATGAATTAGTGAATATTGCTAAGAAAGTATATTTAACGTACAGAAAAGGAACACTTGCCGGCCATGAAGCCCAAGTAACCCAGCTTATGAACAGTTGTGCGGACTGTATCTTTAACACATCCATCTCTAAACTATTCGCGTGCCCGAACCATGAGGTGATCGAACAGATCGAGCTGACGAACCATGAAACCGGTGAGATCTCTTACCTGCCGATAGATGAAGTCATCATCAATCATGGCTATGAACAGGATACATCACTTCTTGGTAATAGCAATCTCAATATTGACCTTGCAGACAATTTTTATATCGCAGGCAATTCGAACAGCGAGTCCTCAGTCCCGGGGTTGTATGCTGCTGGAGATATACTGAAGCATGACGGTAAATTGAACTTGATTTCCGGAGCCTTTCAAGACGCAGCTAATGCAGTAAATAAAGCGAAACAATTCATCCAGCCTGATGCCCAGGAAGCTGCGATGGTTTCTTCTCACAACGAAGTATTCAAAAAACGCAACCGTGAGCTAGTCAAACAGATGATCAATTAAAAAAGGAGCCCAGCCCGGGCTCCTTTTTAGTTCTCTATTTTTTCGCCAGCAAATACATAAAATAAGGGGCACCGATAATGGTTACGATAATTCCGGCTGGAATACCGTTCGGGTCCAATATGACTCTGCCGATCGTGTCAGCGGTAAGGAGCAGTATGGATCCAATCAATGCCGCAACCGGAAGAAAGGATTGATGGCGAGGACCGACCAATGATCTTGCAATATGAGGAGCCAAAAGCCCAACAAATGCAATTCCTCCGCTGACAGCCACGGATGCAGAAGCAAGCGAAACAGCAATCATGAGAAGGACGATCCGTTCTCTGCCCGTATTCACTCCGACACCAATAGAAACATTCTCATGAAAGCTCAACATGTTCAGCACATTTGATTTATACAACGTGAGAGGAATCAGAATAAGAATCCACGGAAGCAATGACAGGACAAATGTCCAGTCATCCCCCCATATTCTTCCTGCCATCCAATTGGCCATGAACGAGTAATCTTCCATATCTAATCGCGTCGATAGCGTCAACGCCGCACCATAAAGGGCAGCAGCCAAACCAACACCGACTAATACAAGCCTTGTTGATTCAACACCCTCACCTTTTATGTAAGACATTATATAGATGACAGCTGCTGTCCCCATGCCTCCCGCCAAAGCAAAAAGAGGCAGTATGTAAAGAGAACTTGATGTTTCTACCGTAAAGAACATGATATAGACCACAACCATCAGGCCTGCACCGGCATTAATACCTAAAATCCCAGGATCTGAAAGCGGGTTTTTCGTAATGCTTTGCAGGATAGCACCAGATACAGCGAGTCCCATCCCGGCAAAGATCGCAACAACTATTCTCGGCAGCCTGAACTCGAACAAAATCAAGTTCTCTCTCGGTGTACCTTGTCCGATCAGCGTCCGAAACAGCTCTGCTGGAGATAATGACGCAACTCCGGTAGCGACACTGATTACAAACATTGCTATTAATAAAAGAATCGCAACAAATGTGGTCATTCTTATCTTCTTGATCTGTCTAGCGTTCATCATGATCGTTTTCTTCCTCCCCTTCTTGCAAGGTAAAGGAAGAACGGAACACCGATCATGGCAACGATCGCCCCCACCGGCGTTTCAAATGGAGGATTCACCATTCGGCCCAATGTATCTGCAAACACCATCAAAACACTTCCAAATACCGCGGAGCATGGAATGATCCAGCGGTAATCTGTCCCAACCAAGAAGCGTACGATATGGGGAACCATTAAACCGACAAATGCAATCGCTCCTACAAGCGATACTGCCGCACCAGCAAGGATCAGCACAGCGGCCATAAGGACAACCTTTGTTACAAGCGTACGCTGTCCAAGACCCTTCGCCACTTCTTCACCAAAGCTGAGAATGGTTAACTGCCTGGAGAACACGACAGCAACTGCGATACCCAAAACGACCACTGGTACTATGATTTTCAACTGAGACCAGTTTGTTCCTGATACCCCGCCTGCTGTCCAAAAAGCGAGATCTTGAGAAAGCTTAAAGTAAAGTGCTATACCTTCTCCCAGCGAAGAAAGCAGCGCGGAAACAGCGGCACCTGCCAACGTAATTCGGATGGGGGTTAATCCCCCTCTGCTCATAGAACCTATTCCGAACACAAGTCCGGCTCCAATTCCTGCTCCGATAAAGGAAATAATCATCACTGTAAAATAGTTTGCACCTGTATGAAAAGCAAACACACAAGCTAGAGCTAAGCTTGCTCCGGCGTTCAAACCCAACAAACCAGGGTCTGCAAGGGGATTGCGTGTCATCCCCTGCATGATCGCCCCACTGACTGCAAATGCGGCACCAACAGCAGCCGCACCCAGCTCTCTTGGCAGGCGAAGACTGACAATAATGCGGTCAGCTTCTCTGCCAGGATCATAGTCTAAAATCGCATTCCAAACAGTAACAAAATTGATTTTGGCTGCACCAACGGAAACCGCAAGACCAATACTTAGGAGCAGAAGAGCGAATCCAATCAGTAAGATGGCCGTGCCTGCCGCTGGCCTCGCATACACTTTATGATCTTTCATCAGCTGGGTTTTTGTTTTGAACATGGCGTATTTCCTTTTTTATAAAAGCGTTATGATTACTTTTGCGTTAACTCTTTAACAATGAAATCGAGTTCTTTTTCAAGAGATATCGGGTCATTGAAGTAGAATGATTGAGAATCGAACTTAATGGCATGACCTTTTTTAACCGCCGGAAGCCCCTTCCATACGTTCGACTCCATGAATGAGTTGTCCGGGTTGCCAGAACCAGTACCGACAAAGATATAGTCTCCTGCGTAAGTTGGAATCACTTCAGTAGAGATCGCCTTCCAGCCAGGACCGAAAACATCTTTTTCTAGTTTCTTAGGAGCTTTTAATTGAAGAGCTTGATAGATTACTTCCGTTCCTCGTCCCCAGTTTTTCCCATACACGTACATATCTTTACCGTATGCTTCCATGACCATAAATGTTTTGTCTTGTCCGATAGCAGAATTAACTTTTTCACGTGCATCTGCAGCCTTCTTCTTCCACTCTTCTACCCATGCTTTTGCTTCTTTTTCTTTTCCAACGATTTTTCCGATTTCAACATGCTGTTCTAAGTAGTCGTACTTGTTGTAAGTCAAGGTTACAGTTGGAGCAATTTCTTTGTATTTCTTAATGTTCTTATCATCAGAATAGGTAATGATCAAATCAGGATTTAATTCTAGAAGCTTTTCATAAGAATCAGCCGTAACGACTTCAGCTTTGTCCAGTTTGTTCCCATAAAATTTATTTTGTTTTGGGTATTCATTAACTGCGACTGGTGTAATCCCTAAAGATAGCAAGTTTCCTGCGTATGTAGCAGCCATCATCGCAATACGCTTTGGTTTGGCTGGAACTTTAACATCACCATTTTCACCTTTATAAATTCTTGTTTCTTTTTTCGAATCTTTTTCACCAGAACTTGCACCGTCTTCTGATTTATTGCCACATGCTGCAAGTGCAAATATTAGAAGCATTGTCATAAAGCTGATTAAAAGTTTCTTTGTGCGTTTATTCATGATTGTATCCCCCTATATTTGACAATAAAAATCATTCTTAATTAACTGTAAAAAAGAAAGGCGTTTGATTACGCCAAGTTCTCTACTAATTGAACACTTTTGATAAGATCGTACGTTAGACATACGGGCTTCCTTGTTCTCGGATCCACACCAATCTCAGCATCAATACTGAAAACATTTCGAAGCACCTGGCGTGTCATCACTTCCCTCTTTAAGGATGGCACCGTCTTTCATCGCAACCATATGGTGAGCAAACCGCGCCGCATGATTCAAATCATGAATGACCATCACAATTGTCCGCTTTTGATCACGATTCAGTTGGTATAACAGCTCGAGTACCTCTAACTGATGAGACAAATCCAAATATGTAGTCGGCTCATCCAGCAGGATAATATCTGTTTCTTGTGCCAATGCCATGGCGATCCATACACGCTGGCGCTGGCCACCTGACAGGGCATCCACCGCTCGATCTTTAAACTCATAAATTCCAGTTACCTCAAGAGCCCAGTCGATAACCTCGAAATCTCTTCTCGTAAGTTTTCCAAGACCTCTTTGGTAGGGAAATCTTCCGTAAGAAACGAGTTCACCAACCGTAAGTCCTTCTGGTGAATCAGGGGACTGCGGCAAAATTGCCATCTTTTGAGCAATTTGCTTTGTCGGTTCCTTGCTGATGCCTTTACCATCAAGATAAACAACGCCGGATTTCGGATTAAGTATGCGCGACAACGTTTTCAAGACCGTTGATTTTCCGCAGCCGTTTGGACCGATAATCGTGGTAATTTGCCCATCCGGAATGGAGATATCCAGATTTTTGACGATGTCTCGCTCACCATAAGCAATCTTCAAATTCTTAGCATAGAGCCTGGACATCATTCACCCTCCTTTAAACCATAATAAATGTATGTGTACCATTTTTCATTGTATTGAATCATCTGGGTAGTGTCAATAGGTTTTGTTGAAAAAACCAGCTACCGCTTATCACTTTCTGTCATCCGAAGGTCAAGATTCTCCAGTACGATTGGCCAAGCTTGTTCATGCTGATCTCTCGATTCCGCATCGGGGAATCCTGCGTGCGTAAGCCGGAGTATCGTACCGTTTGCATGAGGACTAAGCTCAACGGTAACCAATGTTTCAGATCCCTTTGTTCCCCAAGCCCCAGTCACCCAAGTGATTTCAACGAGCCGGTCTTTCTCAAGCCTCAAAAAACGCCCGTAATGCGGATGCCGTTTCCCCTCAAAAAATGTATAAAAGAAAAAGGCAGTATTTACCTCTCCCTTCATTAAGACTGTCCCAGGTTCTGCAAACCAACGGTCGAATTTCTTCGTCCATGCTTGGAAAAGGACATCGGGTGACGCATCCATCTGTCGCTCGACTGTCAGGCTAAACGGTCTTGTTGAAAGGTCGGGGGCCGTGATAGGCTTCATCTTATTTTCCTCCAGTTCCATGATTAAGAATGTCCCCATTATTATATCATTGCTGTTGATTGCTTAAACTCAGCAGCCCGTTCGTTGAATTAGGAATGTGATCATCGTCCCGGCTGTACAATTTTTCGGACTAAAAAAGAGTGGGTTTTAGAACCACTCTCAAACATCGTTATGAAACTTCTACACTCTTCTTTTCCGTTACTTCATGCACGAACAGCAAACCGAGCTCGTGGTGCTCGTTCTCATAGAGCGATCGTTGGGAAAAACGGATTTCCCCTTTATGATCCAAAACCTCAAGCTTGCAGAAAGCAGCATTAATCTGCAGGGCTCGGTAGAACTCACGCTCATTATTCAAGGTGACTCCGTTCACCTTCATGATGACTTCCCCTACCTGAATGCCCATCTTAGCGGCCGGGGTGCCAGGCACCACACCTAGCACGACAAGTCCCTCATTCCTGCGTGTGAAGAAAGGCTTGCCATTGTCATCACGCTGGCTGTTAATGACCGTAATCAGCTCACGGCCGAGCGTACCGCCAAATATGGAAATAACGGTAAGAAGCGGAAGGCTCGTATAGATACCGACAAGCGTAATGGCTGCGATGAGTACTCCAAGAGCCAGTACTTGTTTTCCGGTCGCTTTAATCGCTTCCTGTGGAAGACAGTGAGAATTGAGCTGGCGGAAGCCTACAGCAAACGGAACGAGCAGGATGGAATATCCGACAACCTGCAGTCCGAAGATCGGCCAGTCTCCCTGGGCTGGAATGGCACCGATCGGTATCAAAAAGAATTGCGGAACAAGCCAGAACCTCGTGGCCTCATGTGCGCCCACATACTGCCCCCTCTTGCCTTTCAGCAGGCGGGGAGACGTTCTTTTTGCGCCTTTCCAGATGATCAGGATACCCTCTTGAATAAGGAGGAGCGACATGAGAATACCAAGTGCATCAAGAGGTGTGTTGCGGATATCCCTAAGCCATATATCGAGAAAATCGACATTTGTCGTTACATGAGGAAGGACAAGTGCGACTACTGAAGCTAGTCCGATCGCATAGGCCGGGTTCAAAAATCTTGTTTTCAGGGTTAAACCAAGTAAAGCGTACATCACACCGATCAAGGCTACCATTCCCATTGGTACAACCACACCGGCTCCGAGAAGCACAGCCGAAAAGATGACCCCGATCAGAAGTCCGGGAAAAAACGATTGAATCAAGTTATCAATGACCGGGTGGACTTTTACTTTAAATTCTTTCCGCTCCCGTTTTACCCGCTTAAAACCAATCACAAAAGCAACAATCACAAACACGTATGATAGTGGATGTAAAAAAAGAGCTGCTATCCCATGAAGCAGTTCCTTTACAAAAATATCCATCACGCAAATCTCTCCTTAATGCTTCTTTTCTCAACGTTGGTTATCGATTCTAAGTATGAATTCCGGCCCTTGCCAGGAATGTAAATTTACACAAGCTTTATATGTTGAATATTTTTAAGTATAACCCGAAAAGAACCGGGAGTGTAAAAAAATGTGCAGCATTTTATAAAGAAAAGCATTTTTTGCGGGATTAGTAGAAATAGAGGATGGTTCTTTTGCGTTTACATGCGGGTTTTGGTGATTTACGTGCCAGTTTTTGTCGATTACATTCGGGTTTTCATCGTTTACATGCCAGTTTAGGGGCATTACGTGCCACTTTTCACCAGTTACGTGCCAAACACCGCATCTCCCGATAAACAAAAAAATTCCGCAGGAAAGAACCTGCGGAACCCAATTTCAGTTTTACTTTTCTGCCGCCATCTCCAAAGCGGTTTGGAGCTGGACGTCGTTTTTCTTATTTCTGATTTCTGTGATGATCTTGCTTTCCAGCTTGCCGGCTGTTTTTTGATCAACTTTGCCTGATGGGCTGAGCTTGTTGGCTTTTTGGAAGGCGGTAACAGCCATTTGTGTTTTTTCGTCAAAATAGCCGTCGGTGCGTCCCGGATCAAAGCCTAGACCCTGTAGCATTTTCTGTGCATTTTTTACTTGCTCGCTGTTCATGTCATAAACAAGCGGTTTGTCAATGGTAAGCGGGCTTGTGTAGAAATAAGCCGGCTGTTTCACCGCATAATTGGGTTTGATGCCTTTTTTGTGGATCCAGTTGCCGTCAGGCGTCAGCCATTTAGCAAGAGTCAGCTTCACGTTGCTGCCGTCTCCAAGATCGATGGTCTGCTGCACCGTTCCTTTACCGAAGGTCTTTTCACCAACAAGCGGGTACCCTCCGGCTTCTTTTAAGGCCGCTGCCATGATTTCAGAAGCGGATGCACTTCCCCCGTCCACAAGGCCGACGATTGGATAATCCTTTTTCTCTTTTAATTGAGAAGCGTAGCGCTCTTTGCCCCCTTGTCGGTTTTCAATCTGGACAAAAGGTTTGCCTGCCGGAATAATTTCCTTCAGCATGCTGTCTACCGCATTCAGGTAACCGCCCGGGTTTCCGCGGACATCAATGACAAGGCCCTGGATCTCCTTGCTTTCGAGTTGACTGAGTCTTTCTTTAAAATCGTTTCCTGTATTCTCAGAGAAAGACGTTATATTTAAAACCCCGATTTTTTTGCCGTTTACTTTTTGAACGTTGGAATACACTGTCTCAATCGGAATGGTATCACGTTTCACGTCGATGTTAAGCGTATCATTGACGCCTTTTCGCTTAATGCCGAGCGTAACGGTAGAACCTTTTTTGCCCCGGATTTTTAAAACAGCCTCATACAGATCAAGACCTTCGAGGCTTTTGCCGTCAACCGATATGATCTGGTCATTCGGCTTCACACCTGAACGTTCGGCAGGGGAATCTTTAAATGGCGCAATTACGGTAACTTTTCCATCCACCATGCTCACTTCAGTTCCGATTCCCTCAAAAGAGGAATCCAATGACTGGGTAAACTGGCTGGCCGTGTCTTCATCCATATATACGGAATAAGGATCCTTTAATGTCTTCACCATCCCGTCGATCGCACCTTCAAGCAGTTTCTCTGAATCTACTTTCTGGTAATACCTCGAGGAGATCAGCTCAAACGTTTTTTGAAGCTTCGCAAATTCCTGCTCCTGATTCACCGGCGCTTTAGTGCTTTTCATGTCACTGACTGATCCAGCGTTGCCCAATGATTGATCTTTATTGGACCAATGCATATAGCCGTACATTCCGCCGGCTCCAATTACAAGCGATAAAACCATAAGAAGCGCAACAACTTTTCTTTTCATTTCGCTCACCTCATTTTTGGCAGAAAAAGGCACCACACCTTCCGGATGCGATGCCAATTTTCAAAGTAAGAGATGGACCTGATGTGTCCGCCCGTAACTCCTACTCTATATTATGAACAGCTTGTATTTTTATGTCCATATATTTCTCTTATTACATATACGGACGAGGGTCAACGGCATTGGATTTGGATGCATTCCATGGCCCCTTGTGAAGCTCAAAATGCAAGTGCTGGCCTGTTGAGTGGCCGGTGTTCCCCATGTATCCGATCAGCTGTCCGCGTTTTACAGAACCGCCCTGAACGACACGCTCTCTCATGTGCCCGTAAACCGTGGTCCACGTTTGTCCATTGATCGAGTGGGTAATGAAGATTACATTTCCATAGGATGAAGAGTAATCTGAACGGATGACAGTACCATCTGCCGCTGCGTAGATCGGAACTGTACCTGGCTTGGCAATATCAACACCCGCGTGGAACTTGTTCCAGCGAGAACCGATCCCGGAAGTAAAGATACCCGCTGCCGGCTTCATGATCATTCCTGATCCGGTATTCGCATCATTTCCGCCTGCGCTTCCCTTCGAGCTGTTTTGCTCCTCAGCCTGTTTGGCTCGAGCTTGTTCTTCTTTAATGGCCTTCTCCTGGCTGCTTAGAAGCTCAGCTGAATGCTCATACTTTTCCACTTCGTCCTCAATTTCAGAATGCTTTTTCTTTAATGAAGACATCAAACGGGTTTTCTCTTCCATCTGCGCATCAAGCTGCTTTTTCAAATCCTGAAGCTCCTGCATTTTGTCCTGAAGAGTAGAAAGCTGATCTTCAACCTTTTGTTTCTTCTGTTCTAAAAGGTCCTTATCCTTCTTTTGCTCTTCCAAAAGCTGGCGGTCCTGATCCGCAATGAGATTTAACGCGACCACACGGTCAAGAAAATCACCGAAGTTTTTGGATCCGAGAACCACTTCAAGATACTGGACAGCTCCGCCGCTCTCATACATGGAGCTGACGCGTTCCTTCAGCAGCTGGTCCCGCTTATCGATCCGCTTTTGAACAAGATCAATCTCTTTCTTCAGCTGATCGATCTGATCCTGTGTGGATTGAATCTCACTTTCTTTCTTTTTGATCTGGCTTTCTGTAGCCATCGTTGATTTATCGATGCGTTCAATTTCTTTCTTGGTAGCTGCCTGGTTCTTTTCGTTGAGCTTTAGTCTAGCGTTAGCGGCGCCTTGTTTTTTCTTGTTCGCCTCTTTTTTCTCTTGTATGCTCTTTAGCGTTTCTGCGCTGGCTGTCGTGGATGATTGGTATGCTGTAATACCGCTAAGAGCGAGGCTTAATGAAAGTGTTAATCCTGCGATCTTTCTGTTCAAATCAAGTCCTCCCCTTTTGTACCCCAGATTTCATGTTTTTTTAAAACTTATACTCTTAAGAATTTGCGTACGGAAGTCATGCTTCCCCATACCCCAATCAATCCGCCGATAATAGCCAGCAATGCTGAAAGCTGAAGTACCATCGGATAGACAGGCATCAGTTTGACAAAAACGGTATCAAGCTGATTATTGACTGAGCCGTGCAGGAATTCATAGCCAAACACTACAACGAGGATTGGTATGACTGCCCCCAGCACTCCCAGCACAAACCCTTCAATGAAGAAAGGCCAGCGAATAAAGCCATTTGTAGCACCAACAAGTTTCATAATTTCAATTTCTTTACGGCGGGAAACAATGGTAAGTTTAATCGTGTTTGAAATGAGGAACATTGCTGTAAAGATTAATCCAACGATTAAAACAATCCCTACATTTCTGGCCACGCTTGTTACTTTAAACAGCCGTTCTACCGTTCCCTGGCCGTAATCAACCTTCTTGATGTGGTCAAATTTCTCTATTTCAGAAGCGACAGATGCGGTATCCTGAGGCTTCTTTGTTTTAATGATGTATGCGTCCGGCAATGGATTTTCTTTTTTCAGAGAGGAGAAGGCTTTTCCTTCATCTCCAAGACTCTTAATCAATTCTTTCAATCCATCTTCTTTGGATTGGAATTTCACTTCATTCACATTCGGAATCTGTTCCATCTTTTGCTGAAGATCAGCATATTCCGTTTGTTTCGTCGTGCGGTCAATATACGCCCGAATCTCTACATCGCCTTCAATCTGGCCTGCAAGATGATTTAAGTTTAATAGGACCACTAGAAAAACGCCGACAAGCAATAAAGTAACCGTTACTGCACTAACGGAGGCAAATGACATCCAGCCATTTCTCCCAAGACTTTTAAATGCTTCTGTAAAGTGACGCTTTAGGGTTCTAGACTTCATAACCGTATTCCCCCTTCTGCTCGTCACGCACGATTCGCCCGTCTTCGATGGCGATTACGCGCTTTTGAAAACTGTTAACAATGTCTTTATTGTGAGTGGCCATGACAACTGTCGTGCCACGTTCGTTAATTTCCTTAAAGATGTCCATGATCTCCCATGCTGTTTCAGGGTCAAGGTTTCCCGTCGGCTCATCCGCAATGATTACCGGAGGATGATTAACAATGGATCGGGCGATCGATACACGCTGCTGTTCTCCGCCTGAAAGCTCATCCGGAAAAGAACGCGCTTTGTTTTTCAATCGGACCAGGTCGAGAACTTCCATGACACGCTGGCGGATCACTTTTGGAGATTCCTCAATAACTTCAAGTGCAAAAGCAACATTTTCGTATACTGTCAGCTTCGGCAGCAGTTTAAAGTCCTGAAAGACTACTCCAATCTTTCTGCGCATCTTAGGAATATTGCGTTCCCTTAATTTTGCTAGATCTGTGCCCTGTATGAGGATCGAACCTTTTGTCGGCTTCTCTTCTCTGTACATGCACTTGATGAACGTAGATTTACCGGCTCCACTCGGCCCTACTACATAAACAAATTCACCTTTATCTATGTAGATATCGATCCCGTTTAAAGCCATAACTCCATTGGGATATGTTTTCCATACGTCTTTCATTTCTATCAAAATTCATCACTTCCTTAATTTCAGAACTCCGTATTTCCCCAGCCGCCTGTTAAATTCGACAATCTATTTCAACCCATTTATACAAAATCGGTGTTTTTTCCCGTAATTCCTATTATATCATCGGAAACTGTAAATTTTATTACAGTTTCATTTCAAGTTTCGACGCAGTTTGCGAATAACAAGTGACTTTTTCACTATCTTTACAGTTATACGACGAAAAAATTACGACATTATTCGCATATTTAACGAGGTGGCGGGGAACCCCTGGTATTTTAAAACCTTCACTTCTGCAAAAACTGCTTCTTTTTGCTTAGCCAACAAACATACCCATTCGCAGGTTCTTAACTTATCCTGTCGGTACAGCACACAGATTTAGGCAAAATCCATCATTTCTCAGTTTTTTAACCCTTTTGAGTGGGAGGATTCAACCGCCTATTGTAAAGGAGATTTCTCTGCTACACAAATAGCAGGCTCCTTTCATTGCCTGCCATCCCTCCTTACTTTGAAAAATACACTTGAGGATCTCTTTCAAGCCTCAGTATGTGAATGGCAAATAACCGGCGAGCAACAAAGCTCACCGGCAACTATTTTTATTACGCACGCTTGAATCCTTCGCCCAGGACTTCATTGGCGTTCAACAGGATAATAAATGCTGATGGATCAACGCTCTTAACGAATTGTTTCAGCTTGGTCACCTCATATTGTGCGACCACGCACATGAGCATCGGCCGTTCATCCTGCGTATACCCGCCGAACGCATCGATTTTGGTCACCCCTCTGTAAATCTCGGTAAGGATGCCCTGGCGCATATCTTCCTCCTGATCGGAGATGATCAGCGCCACCTTCGAAACTCCAAGCCCCATTTGCACGACATCGATCGTTTTTGCCGTCAAGAACATGGCGATCAAGGCATAAAGAGCTTTCTCAAGACCAAAAACAAGGGCAGATGTACAAACAATTGTCCCATCGATAAACAGGATGCATGTTCCTAGAGAGACGCCCGCATATTTGTGGACGATCTGTGCCAGGAGGTCAACACCGCCTGTTGAAGCTTTTCCCCGGAATACGATGCCAAGTCCGGCTCCCACACCTAATCCTCCGAATAACGCACCAAGCAGCGGATCATTGGTTGCCGGGCCCCAATCACTGAAGATAAAAACGAACAACGGTAAAACGACTGTTCCGACCAGCGTTTTGGCTCCAAACTGTTTTCCGAGAAAAATAATTCCCGCAAAAAACAAAGGAATGTTGAGGGCCCATTGGACAATGGAGGGATCCCAGCCAGCCACCCATTTAAGGATCGTGCTGATTCCGCTCACCCCGCCGGAAGCAATCTTGTTCGGCAGCAAGAAAACAGAAAAAGCGAGTGCTACAAAGGCCGAACCAATCACTACAAATATATATTCCAAGGCAAGTTCTGCCCTTGGCGGCAAAACACCATTACGTCTTCGCAAAGCTGTCATCATTGCTACATTACCCTACTTTCTAAACCCCTCAAGTTCTTAAAATGGTAAAACCCGCATCATTATATCACTACTATTCTGCCCTGTGAATGCGATCCCAATGACGCGGTAAAGGAATAAAATTGAAATAAATCATCCGCGGTCAGACAGCTCCCCGCTACCACACAGCATGGCGTCTTTAGCTTCATGGCGTACAGTGGATTTGTCGAAATATTCTTTACAAATTCAGACAAGTTTCAGTTAAACTAGTAACAATATAACGAGGACTTGAAGGAGATGAACCGATGGAAATCGACGAAAAAAAGCTGTATCTGCTCCTTTTACAGCGTATGGAGGAAGCACTCGGAAGACTGGATCGTTATCAGGCCAAGCTTGATATCATTGAAGCCAATTTCAATAAGCTGGAACGAGGGATGGACAACTATCATTCCGCCATACTCGAACGTTTTGAACAGATGGAACATTATATCTCCTACTTGGAGCATGAGATCCAGGTGCTGCAGCGGCATGTTCCGGCACACGAGGAGATTTTACCCCTACAATAGTGAAGGTATACATAGTAAACGATGGACAATGGCCTCTCAATGCTCCATAACGCATCAGGCGAAAAGGAGATGCAGCTTATCCTGGCAAAAGAAACAGGTAAGTTTAAACGAGGAAATGAACGCAAGACATAAAAACGATCCAACCGCCCCGGTTGGATCGTTTTTTTGTGTGATTTAGATAGAAAAGATAGAGATCTTGGACTGCAGGGGCCTCGTATGCTGCCATTACTTGCAGTTCGACATGATTTACTTGCGATTCGACAAGGTTTACTTGCAAAACGAGTCATTTTCAAAAACAAGAAATACAAAAGTCTGGCCCTTTAACAGGACCAGACTTCATCTTCTCTTCATATTAGATTTTAGAACGCAGGTACGCATCGATAAAGCTTTCGATATCGCCGTCCATAACTGCTTGAACGTTTCCCATCTCGGTGTTCGTACGGTGGTCTTTTACAAGGCTGTACGGGTGGAAGACGTAGGAACGAATCTGGCTTCCCCATCCGATTTCCTTTTGTTCTCCACGAATTTCCGCCAATTCCGCCTGTTGTTCTTCAATCTTTCGCTGAAGAAGCTTCGCTTTTAGCATTTTCATCGCACGGTCACGGTTTTTGATCTGTGAACGCTCAGTTTGGCATGAAACAACCGTGTTTGTAGGAATATGCGTAATCCGTACGGCAGAGTCCGTCGTATTAACGTGCTGTCCGCCTGCACCGCTCGCACGGTACGTATCCACTTTTAAATCCTCGGTTCGCACTTCGATTTCAGAATCATCATTGATTTCGGGAACAACGTCACATGAAACGAATGATGTATGACGGCGTCCGGATGAATCAAACGGAGAGATCCGGACCAAACGGTGAACTCCCTTTTCTGCTTTTAAATAGCCGTATGCGTTGTGGCCCTTGATGCTAAGCGTCACGCTTTTCACGCCTGCTTCATCTCCTGGCAGGTAATCCAGCGTCTCAACCTTGTAACCTTTTCGCTCCGCGTAGCGGGTGTACATGCGGAGAAGCATGGAGGCCCAGTCCTGTGACTCGGTTCCGCCAGCTCCAGGGTGAAGTTCAAGTATGGCATTGCTGCTGTCGTAAGGCTGATTTAAAAGAAGAGAAAGCTCAAACGTATTTAACCCGTTGGAAAGTTCTTTTAAATCGCGCTCCAGTTCTTTCTGCATGTCAGCGTCGGGTTCTTCCTTCAGCATTTCATGTGCCACTTCAAGGTCCTCATAACGGCCGTTTAAATCCTCAAACTGGTTCACTTGATCTTTCAGCCCGTTCGCTTCGCTGATCACGGTCTGAGCCGCGTTTTGGTCATCCCAGAATTCCGGTGCACTCATTTTTTCATCGAGCTCTGCTATCTTTGCTTTTTTGTTATCGAGGTCAAAGAGACCCCCTGAAGTCCGCTAATCGCTTAGCCATAATGTTCAGTTCTTGCTTAATCTCTACTAATTCCATTTCTGCCACCTCGTGTTTTTGGTTGTAACCCAATCGTGAGTATCTGCTGTTTTGCTGTGAAAAACACAGCAAAGAGAGTCTTAAACCCCGACTCTCCTGCTTCTTCCATTTATTATATCACCCGGCGGGATTAATTCTCCACTGCGCCATGACATTGTTTATATTTTTTGCCGCTTCCGCATGGGCAAAGAGCATTTCGGCCGATGTCCTGCTTTTTCTTCACAGGCTGGCGCTTTGTTTCCTGCTTATCGCTCGGAACAACCGCTTTACCTTCAGCGACTTGTTCACGCTGCATGTTCTGCTCTACTTGAGCTTTCATGATGTACATCGCTACTTCTTCTTCGATGGCAGCAATCATCGCTTCAAACATTTCAAAGCCTTCGAACTGATACTCGCGAAGAGGATCGTTTTGGCCGTATGCACGAAGGTGGATTCCTTGGCGAAGCTGTTCCATCTGGTCGATGTGATCCATCCATTTGGAGTCAACCGAACGGAGAATGACCGCTTTTTCAAATTCACGCATATGTTCAGGCTCGATCATCGATTCCTTCTCAGCAAACGCGCGGTGCGCTTTTTCTTTTAGCACCTCGATAATTTCTTCCTGATCGAGTCCTTCAATCTCTTTAACTGTCAGGTCATCTTCATTCAAGAAAGTAGCCACAGCATAATTCACAATCTCAGTAAGATCCCATTCTTCTTGAACCGTTTCGTCAGCCGTATGAGCTTTAACGATACGTTCGATACAAGAGTCAACCATTCGAAGAACGATATCACCGAGATTTTCCGCATCAAGCACTTCCTGGCGCTGTTTGTAGATGATCTCACGCTGCTGGCGCATGACATCGTCGTATTGAAGAAGCTGCTTACGAGCATCGAAGTTGGAACCTTCCACCCGTTTTTGCGCAGATTCAACCGCTTTGGTCACGAGCTTGCTTTCGATCGGCGTATCTTCATCCATTCCAAGGCGTTCCATCATATTCAGCATGTTATCTGAACCGAATCGCCGCATCAGTTCATCTTCCATGGAAATGTAGAACTGAGAAGAACCGGGATCTCCCTGACGTCCTGAACGTCCACGGAGCTGGTTATCGATACGGCGTGATTCGTGGCGTTCCGTACCTAGGATATGAAGGCCGCCAAGCTCACGCACACCTTCTCCGAGCTTGATATCCGTACCACGGCCCGCCATGTTGGTGGCGATGGTAACCATGCCGATCTGGCCGGCATTTTCAATGATTTCCGCTTCACGCTCATGGTTTTTGGCATTCAAAACGTTATGCGGAATTCCTTTTTTGCGGAGCATTTGTGAAAGCAATTCAGAGGTTTCAACGGCTACCGTACCCACAAGAATCGGCTGGCCAGTCGCATGGCGATCCTGAATCTCTTTCACGATGGCACGGAATTTTCCGGCCATGGATTTATACACGTAATCAGAATTATCTTGACGTGCGATCGGGCGGTTCGTCGGTATCGCGACTACCTCCATGTTGTAGATGTTGCGGAACTCCTCTTCTTCCGTCTTCGCAGTACCGGTCATTCCGGAAAGCTTGTTGTACATACGGAAGTAGTTCTGGAAGGTAATCGTAGCGAGTGTCATGCTCTCGCGCTGAATCTCCAGTCCTTCCTTCGCTTCAATCGCCTGGTGAAGGCCTTCGCTGTATCGGCGTCCCGCCATCAAACGTCCGGTGAACGGGTCAACGATAACGACCTCGCCCTCCTGAACCACATAATCTACATCAAGGATCATGATAATGTTGGCTTTTAGCGCCTGGTTGATATGGTGGTTTAACGTAACATGAGAATAATCATATAAGTTATCGATGTTAAAATATTTTTCAGCCTTCGTAATTCCCTCTTCCGTAAGCTGAACATTCTTCGTCTTCACATCGACCGTGTAGTCTTCTTCTTTTTTCAGCGTGCGGACAAACATATTCGCCATCATGTACATTTCCGTAGACTTTTGTGCTGAACCTGAAATGATCAGCGGTGTACGGGCTTCGTCAATAAGAATGGAGTCAACTTCATCGACGATCGCATAGTTCAACGGACGCTGAACCATTTGTTCTTTATAAACAACCATGTTGTCACGGAGATAGTCGAAGCCATACTCGTTGTTCGTACCGTACGTAATGTCCGCAGCATACGCTTCCTGTTTTTCCTCTCGTGAAAGGTTGGAGATGTTCAAGCCAACTGTAAGGCCAAGAAAGTTATACAGAGGACTCATCAATTCGGAGTCACGGCGCGCAAGGTATTCATTGACAGTGACCACGTGAACGCCTTTTCCTTCAAGAGCATTCAAATAAACTGGCATCGTCGCTACCAGCGTTTTACCTTCACCGGTTTTCATTTCTGCGATATTGCCCTCATGGAGCGCCGTTGCCCCCATGATTTGAACAGGATACGGACGCAATCCGAGTACACGGTCTGCCGCTTCTCTAACAACCGCAAACGCCTCAGGAAGAAGGGCATCCAGTGATTCCCCTTTGGAGAGGCGCGCTCTGAATTCCTCCGTTTTTTGACGAAGGTCATCATCGGAAAGACCTTTAAGCGCTTCCCCCAGTCCATCTACCTGATCGGCGATCTTCTGGTATCTATTTAAATTTCGATCGTTCGTACTTGGAAAAATTTTTTTAAGCAATCCTATCATCTGCTAACGCTCCTCTGTTCAGGAAATAAGTGCTATTACTTATTCTATCAGTTTGTGAATTTCACGACAAGAAAGCTGAAGCCTCTTCAGCTGTCAATTGGATTTTTCGTACGTCCTTTCACAAACTTCTGATTCTAAGTATAAAGAAAAATGGAATGAATGGTGAAATTGTAAAAGAATTTACAAAAAGCTTTATAAAGCCTAAATCCGTTAAACTCTACACCTCTTCGAAGTTTTATTGCAAAAACTGTATGCCGATTGGCTGAATCGGCAGAGTCTAAGTCCCTCATCCTTAAGGATGCACTCCCTAAAGCCCTTTTAAACGGTCCAAAAAAGCACAGCCTAAATGGCTGTGCCCCCTGAACTTTTATGCCCCTTTTTGTTCGCCAAGTCTCATGACGGTTTCTTTCATTCTATTCTTGCCTTCAACGAGGCGTGCTGTCATCATACTTGCCACGTTATCACCCGTCGCATTCAGCAGGGTTGCCGGCGGATCAATGATCGTGCTGATCGCGGCAGCAATCGGCAAGGCTTCAACCGGGAATCCAAAGAGTGAAAGAATCAGCATTTCACCGATCATCCCGCCTTGCGGAATTGCCCCCATGACCATACCTACAAGCAGCGAAACAACGAGAACGAGGACATAGGTGCCGATGCCGGAGAAATCATGTCCAAAGATCCCAAACAGGAAGGTGATCTTCAGCACACCGCCCATGACAGACCCATCTTTATGAAGGGTTGCACCAAGAGGAACAGCCGTTTCGCTAATATCATTCGGCACACCCATTTTCTTAGAGGCTTCAAGGTTAACAGGAATGGAAGCAGCTGAACTGCAAGTGGCAAGAGCCGTCAATGATGGAGAAAGCATGTTCTTCCAGAAGTGGCGGACACCCGCTTTACCACTGGCCATATAAGCATATAGCGAGAAAAATCCAAAGAAATAGATAATAGCAAGAGGATAATAATACAGAACGGCGCGCAGATAAGATCCTAGAAGTGTTGGTCCAAACTCCCCGATCAATGCTGCAAAATACGCCCCCAAACCGATCGGTGCATAATACATCACAATGCTGACCATCTTCAGCATCACTTCGCTTCCTGATTTAAGGAAGTTAGCGAATGGTTTCCCTTTTTCACCGATCATTGAAACAGCCACACCCATCAATACAGAAAATAAAATTAGAGCGAGCATGTTCGAGCGTGAAAACAATTCGGAGAAATCAGATACGGTCAGTGTTTGGACGATCTGGTCACCGAGTGAAACTTTCTCTGCCGCCTCCTCAGGCTTTACAAGCTCGATGTTAACTCCTTTTGACGGAGAATAAATTTTAACTCCAGCCATTGCGACGACGGAAGCAATGACTCCTGTAAAAAGGAAAACAACCATCATGGAGCCCATGACTTTCCCTATACGCTTGACCCCGCCCATGGAAGCGATCGCGGATGAGATGGAAAAGAAAACGAGCGGTACGACGATCATAAACATCGCATTCAAAAATATATCACCAAACGGTTTTAATACAGCTGCATCCTTACCTTGCGTAAAACCGATGATGCTTCCGATTACGATTGCCAGCAGAAGAATGAGCGGAAAACGATAGGTCTTTAAAATACTCTTCATAGTTAATATCCCCTTTTTCATGATCATGTGAAATTATAGGCATTATTGCAGAAAAACACAATGAGTGTTCACCCGATTCATCCATTGGACAAACGGTAATAATCCTGTGTGTAGTACACTTTAAAGCCGCATGCTTCATAAAGCTTCAGGGCATGGTTATTTTTCGCTTCCACTTCCAGGAAAACCGAGTTCCCTTGCTGGTGCTGATCGGCGATAATGGTTTTCAGCATCTTACGGCCGATCCCTTTCCCCTGTTCGGATGGAGCAACTGCAAAGCCATAGATCCAGGCCACCCCTGAATCGGCAGCCACCCGGACTTTTCCTGCCGCTTTTCCATTGTTCTCAATAATGTAGAATTGCTGCCTATCGTCGTTCTTTATGCTTTGGTTATACTCATGGGCCTTATCGGGATGGAATCCAAAGCAATCCACATCGATCTGAACCTCAAACGCAAAGTCCTCGGGACGAGATTGCCTTAACGTGACCCCCTCTTCCAGCTGAGTCGGCCCTTCCTGCCATCTCATCTGATGCTCTGAAAAGGCAAAACGGCAAGGAACCTTTTTTAAATATCCCTTTGCAGTATGTGAAGTGGAGGGAACATTCAGCAGGATCTGTTCGTATCGCTGGAATTTGGCAGCCTCCGCCGCTTCCTTAAATAAGGAGGTGAAAATCCCTTTCCGCCTATGTGCTGGAGAGACCATGCCGCACATTTCCACTTTGTTTCCGAAACCGTATAGGCCGATAAATGCAGCTAATTCACCTGCCTCATAATGAAAAAAGTCCTCCTTTCTTTCATCCGTCCGCTGTTCAAGCATGTCCCAGTTCAGTTTCAATCGCAGGTTTTCGAATGATTCGCATTGCCGCTGAAGTTTTTTTATTTGTGACAGCTGTTTTTCTGTAAGCATGCAGATCCCCCATTTTTATCTTTCTATACTCATTTCTTGCTGAGCAGCCAAAGTCCTTTTTTGAATGGAGATGAAAAGATGGCATTAAAAAACCGGCGCAAAAGACAATTGATGCGTCCCTTGGCCGGCTGTTTTGTTTTAGTTGATTATTCCGGGCTGATCAATCCATATTTTCCATCTCTGCGTTTATACACCACATTTGTTGTACCGGTTTCCGCATGATTATAAACGAAAAAATTATGGCCTAGCAGATCCATTTGCAGGATAGCTTCTTCAGTATCCATCGGTTTTAAATCAAATCTTTTTTCACGGACGATTTCAAACTCGTCATCTTCCTCGTCATCCACGACTAATGTTGTTGTTGCGTCTGCACTGTTGGCAATCATTTCATGAATGCCTCCGTTTTGTTTGGAACGGCGGTTCACCTTCGTTTTATGTTTACGAATCTGACGCTCTAATTTTTCAATTACGAGGTCAATTGCAGCATACATATCCGTATGGCTTTCCTCAGCACGGAGCAGCAACCCTGTCATAGGGATGGTCACCTCAACAGATTGGTCATTGTTGTAGACCTTCAGGTTGACATGCGCGTCAGTGTTCGGAGTTTCGTTAAAATAGCGTTGAAGTTTAGCAACTTTCTTTTCTACATACTCCCTTAAAGCCGGAGTCACCTCAATGTTTTCTCCACGAATGTTAAATTGCATATCTTAACTCCTCCTTCCGTGATGTATATATATTTCGATATACCCTTTATCAATTCCTCTGTAAACTTTAAAATATCTTGACAAAACATTTACATAATCGACAAATGGTGCCTGGCACCGCTTTTACACACTTGTGTAATGACGGTGCCTAGCACCCATTACACAATAAAAACATAAATAACCCGGCATTCTAAGAATGCCGGGTTATTATCCGATGTATCGGCTAGTTTAAATTATAGTTTAGTTACGTTAGCTGCCTGAGGACCGCGAGCTCCATCAACGATTTCAAACTCAACTTCTTGGCCTTCATCAAGAGATTTGTAACCTTCAGAGTTGATAGCTGAGAAGTGTACGAAAACATCATCTCCGTCTTCTCTTTCGATAAAACCAAACCCTTTTTCTGCATTAAACCATTTTACTTTACCTTGCATGCACTTTCACTATCCCTTCATCATGACGATCTGTATAGGAGCCCTATACAATCATAGTATTACACATTTAAAAATTTGTTGTCAAACTCTTCATTTAGCGAATATTGAGAAGTTTTGTCGAATAATCTTTTTCAGCAAAAATTCTTGTAAAATACTAAATAAATACGTGCCATTTTGTAATGGTACACCTGATCCGGACAAGAGCACCAATCAATTATTATTCACTTCTACTTTGGGGTGGACAACATATATTGTATGGAGCAGGCGGTGCCAGGCACCGCTTTTACATATGTGTGAAATCTAGGTGCCTGGCACCCGCATGGGGGTTGAATAGATGTTTCAGGTGTTTGAGAAGGTTGTTCTTGGAATGGCTCTGATTCGAATGGTGTCCGGCCTGTGTGAGGTATCTGCTGCATTTTTAATGCTTCGCTTTAATTCGGTTGAAAAAGCACTGCTGATCAATTCCACCTTGTCCATTATCGGTCCGATCATTTTTTTCTCTACCATGTCCTTGGGTCTTGTCGGCATTACCGCCAAGATCAGTACTGGAAAGCTGTTATGGGTGCTGGCTGGTCTTGGGCTGATTGTATATGGGATTAGGAAATGAAAATGAAGCACAGCCTTTACACGGTGTAAAGGCTGTGCTTCGTATTGAAAAGTCATTTTAATATCCGATGATTTACGGTGCGAGGCTAAAGTGTTTGATCTGATCCTGTAAATGGCTGCTCGCCGCGTTCAGTTCATTTGCTGATTGAGCCACACTGTCAAGAGCGCGTAATTGCTCATCCGTTGAGGCGCTGACTTGTTGTGAGGCGGCTGCAGATTGTTCCGCTACCGCTGCGATATTTTGAATGGATGCTACAACTTCTTCCTTAAAGGATCGAACAAATTCAACCTCTTTTTTAACGCCGGAAATGGATTCAACAATTTGCAGGACCGTACTTGAAATAAGGCGAAAAGCCTGAATGGTGTTCTTCACACTCTCTTTTTGCTCAACAGAGATATTTCTTGTGTTCTCCATCTCTTTTACTGCACGTTCTGTCTCAGTCTCAATCCCTTCAATCGTTCGTCGGATACGTTCCGTTGCGTGTTTGGATTGCTCAGCAAGTTTTCTTACTTCATTTGCTACAACGGCAAACCCTTTGCCGCTTTCGCCAGCTCTCGCAGCTTCTATGCTGGCGTTGAGGGCGAGCAGATTCGTTTGATTGGATATGTCCTTGATCGTTTGGACCACTTCTTCGATTTCCTGTACTTTTTCCGAAAGCCCACCGATAACGATGCCTATGGTTTCTAGCACGCTGCCCGTCTCTTTCGATTTTTCATCCAGCAGGGTGATCTTGGCTATTCCTGTCTGATTCGCTTCAAAAGCCTGATCGGATAAGCCCAGCATCTTGTCTGTCTGGCTATGAAGCTCTTGTATATGGTTTGACAGTTCAAGTGTCCTGTTATTGGTTTCTTCTGCATCCTCGGCCTGCTTCGTTGCCCCTGCAGCAATTTCTGTCACGGCAGTAGCCACTTCATCACTAGTAGCTATCGTCTCTTCAGCGACAGCGGTTAGATTTGACCCTGAATCGGTCACTTGGAAAATGGAAGTTTCCACTGAACTGATCAATCTTCTTATATCATCCACCATTTTGTTGAAATGAACGGTTAATTGAGCAATCTCATCTCTTCCTTTTTCCTGCAATTTTATCGTCAGGTTCCCTTCAGCAACCAGTTCCATTTTATTTCGCATTTCAATTATCGGTCTAGCGATGCTGCGCGAAAGAAAATACGTAACAATCAACGAAGCAATAACGGATAGCACCGTAATCAACAGCATGATTTTCCCTTGCTTAGCAGCATCGGCCATTAATACCTTTTGGTCGTATACGACTCCTATTTTCCAATGGTTTTTATCGATCGTCTGATAAAGCAGGTTATACTTGCTGCTTTTGCCTGAGTAATGAACCAATCCGTCATGGCTTTCCAAAACCTTCTTTACATAACTTGTTTTAGAAAGGTTTTTCTTTTGCTGTGCCGGATGAACTAAAGCAATACCTTTCCCATCCAAAAGTATGGGATACCCTTTATACCCGACATTGGTTTTATTGATCATCTTGGATAAACCAGCCAAGCTTAAATCAAGCCCAACTACTCCCAGGACCCTGCTGCTTCCAGGCTCAACAATGCTTTTGGCAACTGTCACTACATATTCTCCTGAGCTTGCGTCAATATAGGGGGCCGTCCATAAAATTTGATCCGGCTGTTTCACAGCCTTCTGATACCATGGCCGCGATGTTGGATCAAATCCAGGCGGCAGATCAATTTTAGGCGTCGTTTTAAATTGCTTTGTTGCAGCCCCGACATATAAAACGGCTGCGTTTTTATTCAATTGAAGAAAAGCTTGATAATCCTCGTCTACCAATGGCCACTTTTGACCCAGGCCTTTCTTTTCATCTTTTTCCAAGGTTTGAAGATAACTGATTACCCTGCTGTCACGGCTGTAGCGTTCAATGGTATCCCCATATAGTGTCAGATACATTTCAGTTGTTTTCTTTAAATGACCGGTAACCCTCGTTGCCTGTTGTTCAATACTGGATTGCATTTCCCCGCTCGTTTGCCGGTAGGTAAACAAAGAAACGGTGATTAGCGATAATGCTACTAATATACCGATGGATACCATTAGTTTAGACTGTAATTTTTTAAACATCCTCTGATCCCCCTAAAGCTGCAGATAGTTTTGTTTTCCTTTTTATCGGCTGCTAGAGGTAAAGTTTATATGAAAATTCAGAGAATTTATTAAATAAAAAGGGTGCCAGGCACCGCGTTTACACAAGTGTGTAATGGCGGTGCCTGGCACCTAAAAAAGGCCTATCTCGTCAACAGCTCGCGGTGGACTTCCATGATGGTATGACCGTATACGGCAAAGTAGGACAATACACCAGCAAGTGCAAGATACAGGATCAGCACTGTAATTTTCGTTTTCATGTTCGCGACGTAATAGTTTTTACGTCGGCCGACTTCTTCCTGCTGTTTATCCGCTTCCTCTCTTACAGCAGATAGGTATGCTTCAACGACCCGTTCAGGACTGCCGGCCTCCGGTTCTTCCCAATGATCATCTTCTTCGGGATCAATGGCTCTTTCAGCGAGGAGCCGGGCTTTCTCCCGTTCTTTCATCACTTCCTCTTTATAAATAAAGAGGAACCATTTCTCCCGCTTTGCGAGGAGTTCCAGCTCTGTCAGCAAGGCGGCTTTTTTCAGCCGTTTCTTATCATGGAAGAAAGGAATATTCCATCCGGCAGGAACCTGGCGCATCAACCGCTCCTGCTTCACCCTTCCCTCATCGATAAATGTGTCGACGATATACGGAAAGTTAGGGAGCTCCCTGTATTCGTCCATTTCCTTCACAAGGGAATGGACCTTTTCTTCCTCTTTACGGTAGATTTCCAGTGCCTGGCTGCTCTCCTGAAGAACATAATCCTCACGTACCCGTTTCCACCAAGTAGCGATTCCGAACAAGAAGATTAAAAAGATGATCGGATCGGGTGAAATAAACATATACGGGATCATAAAAATGAGCCCGATCAGCCATAATTTTGTAGAGAGGACTCCAACAATCCGGCCGCCGTCCAGCGGAGATACCGGAAACAGATTAAACAAGTTCAGCATGGCGCCAAGAAAGACGACCAGCCCCCAGAACGGAGACCCTTGAGTCTCATACAAATAAACGGCCGGCAAAAACGACAGCAAGCCGAACAGCGGACCAGCATAGGCCACAAATGCCTCATCCTTCGCGTTCTTCGGCATTCCCTTCATCCCAACAACCGCACCCATGAACGGGATAAAGATGGCTGGAGATGTCGGTATACCCTTTCGTTTCATCGCCACCAGGTGGCCCATCTCATGAACAAATAGCAGGTACACGAGAGCTACAGCAAATTTCCATCCATAAAAAACGGCATACGCACCGAGGGACACGAACATGGAGATAAGCGTCGCAAATTTTCCCAGTTTTAATAATCCAAAAACCCATTTTAATTTTCCAAGCAAAAACACACCGATTGCGGCAAGAACCGTCCAGAACTTAGACTGGTTCTTCTTCTCAGCTCTTTCAGCCATTCATCATTCCTCCAATAATCTATGCGGCAAGAAGTAAGAATCTGTAAGTTCATCTAAACAAACCATACCACATATACGAACCAAAGTGGAAAAAGTTACAGACCCAAAAGGAAAACCGCCCAAATCCATGCGGTTTTCATTAGATAGATATTCTTAAACAAAGCCACGTATTGAATCAAGCTTTTACGATGACTGCTTTGTCCAGGTGAATGTTTGATGACTTTATTTCGGGAGCTTGATCCACGCGTTTAATAAAGAAGGCGAGAAGGAAAAAAAGGATGCCGATGATTAAAATCACCAAGTATGAGTCATTAACCCCCTGGATGGAGGCTTCCATGATCAGATGAGCTTGTGTTTCACCTGCTTTTGAGCAAAAAGTGCCGAATCGAGGGGTCCCTTTAGACGGGTAGAAGGGAAATCGCGCGATTACATACTTGTGTAATGGCGGTGCCTGGCACCACCATCGATCAGCTTGATTGTCTGGTATTCCTTTAAGAGCTCTTCTATGCTCAGTTCGTGCAGGTGGCCGTTCTCTGATTTATAGTAGCCTGCATCGATCAGCTTTGTGATCAGGGTCTGTTTTTTCTGTTCCATGCTGAATGATCCCCTCCTTTTATAAATACGCCGTTATTATCATGCCCGCTGGAATGAAAACCGAAACCAGAATGGCAGTTGTCGTCATGCCGACGCTTCCCATGGCACCTTCTTCTTCTCCCCACTGAAACGACCGGTTCGCTCCGAGCGCCTGTGCGGAAATCCCCATCGCGAGTCCGCGGGCTGTTTTACTTTTAATGTTGCATCGGTCAAGCACCCGGGGACCGACGATGAGGGAGAATAATGCAGAAACCAGCACAAATAAAATCGTCAAAGAAGACGTTCCTCCCAATGTATCTGAGACAGACAGCGCTACCGGCAGCGTGGCTGCTTTTGGAAGCATGGAAGCGACCACGTTCCCTTTAAAGCCGAGCAGAACAGCGAATGCGCCAGCAGAAGCTACTCCAGCTATTCCCCCGCTGACAATCCCCACCGTAATCTTCTTTATATTTTTTTTAATGAGCGGATATTGTTTATAAACAGGAATAGCAAGCGAGACTATGCCTGTTTGAAGAAGAATGGAAAAGATGCTGCTTCCTTGTTCATATGTTTTTACATCCATATGAAGAAAAGGCAGCAGGAGAAACAGAAGCAGCGTGACCGTATATAACGGATTGAGCCAGACATTGTGATTGCTTCTGCGGTAGACTTTCAGGCCAAAAGCATACGCAAGGCCGGTCGTTACAATACTCATCATGGCGTTCCCTAACATCATGCTCATGAATCTCTCCTCCTCTTTCGTTTTTCGTAATATTCAACAGAAAATCCTGTGCCAAGCAAAATACATAAACTGCTCAATGAAAGCACGATCAGGACCTTCCATATCTGGACATGAACGGTTCCCCAGTTCAAAAAGAGGCCAACAACCGGCGGGATAAACAAGAGCGTCATGTGCCGGAGATGATAGTTCGCGGCACCTTCCACCCATTCCAGTTTGACAATCCCTGTCAGAAGGCCAGCTAACAGCAAAAACATCCCGATGATACTTCCCGGCAGCGGCAGATGAAAGAACGCCGACGCTGCGTTACCGGCTCCTAAGGCCATAAGGATGATCCCAAACTGCCAAAGCAATGTCTTCACCGCGATCCCTCCTCAGTTACCCGGAACGGTTAAGGCTATTATAAAAAAGGAAAACAGGAAAATCCCCTAACCTGTAAGATTACCTTACGCACTTTTTTCAGATGGCAAAAACTCATGTGAGAAAATCTAACATACTCCTTTTCTTTAGCGTAAGAAAACATTATAGTAATGGAAAGAACTTCGTGCCACCACTGACAAAGGAGTGATGTGGGTGTCTAATGAGAGTTCATCATATAAAGAGAAAAAAGTGATTTCCATCGGCACGGTTAAAGAATTAACGGGGTTATCGGTCAGGCAGATCCGGTATTATGAGGAGCGGAATTTAATCTTTCCTGCCCGGACAGAAAAAGGCACACGCAAGTACTCCTTTTCAGATGTGGAGATGCTGATGAGCATAGCAGACAAGAGAGAAGACGGGGTTCAGACGCATGAGATCAGGAAGGAGCTGAAAAAAGCAGAGGAACGAACAAGAAAAGAGCAGTTGCGGGATACGATGATCAGGGGGCAGCTGAACGCGCATTTCAATATGATAAAAAGGTAGAAAAGAAGCCAGTTTCTCAGGTCAAAACCTGAAAGAACTGGTTTTTATTTTTGCCGCGGTGATACGGGAGAATTTCAGGGAAATTTTACTATACTTGTACACAAAGTGAACGAATAAGGAGGTGCCTTTAATGGCGGCAGAACTGCCCTTTGGCTCACTCTTGTCCTGGCCATCATTTGGATGCTGCCATACCGATTCCAGGCATGGGCAGATTTAGTGGACGCCAGCAGCTCGTTAAAACGCTAACCTTCATCGTCGGGCCGGTCTCTTTAATGTCCCTTCGCCATAAAGTACCAAAGCTGGAACGCCCATTCCTGCTCCGTGCGGCCAAAATCGTCACACCGCTCGCTTTTGTCGGTGCGACACTCGTCATCTATTGGAGCAAATGGAAGGTCGTTTCGTTCATCATACCGATCATCATCCTGTCTCTTATTCTATATTTCGTTTTTGCCTATCGTGAACCATCGCATACGAAAGAAATAGTTAAGCTCCACCTAAAATCCGGATGGTGGCTCATTATCTACTATTTATTTCTGCTCGCCATGTCCTACGCCGGAAGCCCATGCCCCTTGGGACACCCTCGTGGCGGGCGTTCTCTCTCTCCTATTTTATTATTGGGGCGTACATGCCGCGCTTGATGATCCGGTAATTGAAACGGATGATGTGGAAAGCACCGACTAATTTCACCCTGAAGCTTTTCTATGATTCAAACAAAAGGGCGCGGGGAATAATAAGAAAGCGTTTTAATTCCTTGACAGTTTTCTAGATTTCAGGCGAAAGTTATAGTAACGGGTTCTTATCCGTACTCGATTTCAAGCAGATAAGGAGAGATGAATGTTGGATAAACTCATGCAGGATCCCAATCAATTCGTATCAGACATCGTTGACGGACTCGTATGCTCCCACCCCGATCACTATGAAAAAGTGGAAGGCGTAAATGTGATAAAAAGAAAAGGCGGTACCCCTTCAGGAAAGGTCGGACTCGTTTCCGGCGGAGGAAGCGGACACGAACCCGCTCATGCAGGCTATGTTGGGGAAGGCATGCTTAGTGCGGCGGTCTGCGGGGAAATATTCACCTCACCGACACCGGACATGGTGTTCGAAGGGATCAAGGCGGCAGACGGAGGTGCTGGTGTCCTGCTGATCGTCAAAAACTATTCAGGCGATGTGATGAACTTTGACATGGCCAAGGAACTGGCAGAGCTCGAAGGCATCCAGGTAGAGACAGTGATCGTCAATGATGATATCGCCATTCAAAACCATGATGACAGACGCGGTGTGGCCGGTACGGTGTTCGTTCATAAAATTGCCGGTGCTGCAGCCGCTTCAGGAAAATCGTTAAAAGAGGTAAAACAGGTCGCCGAAAAAGCGATTCGCCAAGTGCGGTCCATCGGAATGGCCCTCTCCCCCTGCTATATGCCGGAAAGCGGAAAACCAGGCTTCGAGCTGCCTAAGGATGAAATGGAGATCGGTATAGGGATCCATGGAGAGAAAGGCATTGAGCGGAAGCCCATTGCTTCGGTAAAAGAGATCGTCGCTCAGCTGCTGGATAAACTCACCTCAGAAGTGACCGACAAACGGATCGCCGTCATGGTGAACGGTATGGGAGGAACACCAGTGTCCGAGCTTTATCTGACCTATAAATATGTGAGTGAACAATTGGAACAGCAAGATTATAAAATAGAGCGCAGCTATACAGGAAACTATATGACAGCACTAGAGATGCACGGATTTTCCGTCACACTGCTTGCCGTGGACGATGAATTACTCGGGTACTTGGATGCCCCGTCAAATACGATCGGATTTCCAGTGAGAGGTGAATAAAATGAAACTAACTGCAGAAGCATTACAACAAGCGCTGCTAAACACAGCAGATCAGATCGAACAGCAAAAAGACGAACTCACTGACCTTGACCGGGAGATTGGAGACGGTGACCACGGCATTAACATGTCACGCGGTTTTCAGGCGGTAAAAAAAGAACTGCAGGGCAAGGATCCTTTTGAAGATCTCGGTGAGCTTTCCAAGCTTGTCGGCATGACGTTGATCAAGACGGTCGGCGGTGCATCCGGTCCCCTTTTCGGCACTGTCTTTGTAAAATTCGCGTCCAAATGGAACGGAAAAGAAACGGTTGAGGGTGATCAACTGTACCACGGTTTTCGTGAGGCCGTTGAAGGCGTTGCCGCCCGCGGAAAATCACAAACCGGCCAAAAGACCATGTTGGATGTTTGGGAGCCGTTTACTGAAGCTCTAATGGGTGAAGAACCGCTTGAAACGGTCATTGAAAACGCATTGGCAGATACGAAGGAATTAAAGGCAACTAAAGGACGGGCCTCCTATTTCGGCGACGCCACCAAGGGTGTTCAGGATCCGGGTGCCCTATCCAGCTCCATTCTGCTTCGCCAGATTGCGGAGGTGCTGAATGGTTAATCTCATTCTTGTATCTCATAGCGAAAAATTGGCGGACGGTCTCAAAGAACTCCTCGCTGAGATGGCATCAGATGTGGAGATTCATAATGCGGCGGGCCTGGAGGGGGGAAAAATCGGCACAGACGTCTCCAGGATTGAAGAAGCTTTCTCTGCCATCACCGACGACGCCATCATCTTAACTGATATTGGCTCCGCGACCATGAACGCCGAGATGGCACTCGAGCTCTATACCGGTGACCGTACCATTCAATTTGCGGATGTTCCGCTTGTTGAGGGCGCGTTCCTCGCCGCTGTTCAGAGCGGACAAGGACAGTCGGTGGAGGAGATTGTGAAGGCGCTGGAGGGAGAGTTTTCTAGGTAGAATGATAAGGGAAGCCCTGGATGAGTTTATCCAGGGCTTTTCACTATTTTTTAAACGTAGACAAAAATCATGTACTATCGAAATTAAGCACTACCTTTTTTGAACGATTACCTTTTTATACTTGAGTAAGAATGGAAACTAGTGGACTATCAACACTGGCAGTTCCAAAAAAGTAAATATTATTACCTAAGAAGAGTTCATAATAATCATTGTTCGAAGGTTCTTGCTTTTTAGTTAAGCTTAGTTTTATTTGCGAAGGTGCATCAGGTAATTTTTCAAAATTAAAATCTTCTAACAGTTGCATAAGGAATATCATAGGTTCTGTTTTATCGCAGCTGCCCGGCGTTTCATCATCAGCTACCCAATTTGGAGAACCTCCAATTTTATTATTAAATAATTCTTTATCCATTTCTTCTATTAATGTAATCTTCTTGAATTTTACTTTTTCTTTATAATCATTTTTAATAGCTCCGTCCGCAGTTTCAAAAACTTCTATTTTAAAATTTTTCTGATACAAGCATCTCTGGGATAAAGTATCCTTCATGAGCACAAGAAATACATGCAAAAACTGCCATACTTAATTTATTCCATCTAGGGAAAAGCGATTTGAAAGAAAAAAGATTGGTCTTCCCCACATAATTGACACTTGGGTATATTAAGAGATTTAGGTAATTTAGGCTTTCCACCTAAAAAAGAAAGGTCGCTCTGACTCTGCGTCTCTTCCCCATCACTTATTTTTATACGATAGCAGTCACTCAAAATTAACACTCCTTAATCTAAAACTATTATTAGGGGTTAGAATAGATTCTTTTAATTGTCTGACCATCAATACGGACCTGATAAAGTATTTCAAATGGTCTTGTAGATCCACTATGATATTTAGGGACTACCCTCACAAAAACCTCTTTACCTAAAATCGACAACTGTGTGCCCCGTGGTTAATAGAGAAATAGATCTAGGAAACAAAGGAGACTCTTTAATACCAGCTAAAGCTCTTTTGAACGCATTCTTAATAACATCCGGATGCAGCACCTTCATCATCCCGCGGAAAGCGTCGACGGCTTTGTCTCCCATCTTTAAAACCTTCGAGCCTTTAATGATGGCTTTGCCGCCCAATCCCGCTAGTTTTGCAGGCGGAAAGATGGTGAGTGCTGTCCAGCCAACAGCCTGTAGCTTGTCCCATCCATCGAGTTTTTCACCGGTTACCGGGTCATACTCGGCAAAAATACGGACGACGTCGTTTACACCGACGAGCTCCATGCCCCATTCCTTTGCCTTGCCAAACCAACCCTGGTCAGCTTCACGAAACTGGGCTTCGGTTCGTTTCACGACTTCCTGTGCATTGTTAAGCAATGTCTTATAATGCTCGAGCTTTTGAATAAGGCTATGATAAAGTCCGCCGGCACTTGTATGGTTTACATCCCAATATGTCGCATGGAGGATATCATAGTTCCATATTAGCGCATCTTTTATGTCGTCGCACTGATCTTCTAATTTCTCTATATCATTGGCCAGAGCTTCGACTTCATCGGGCTTGACGTTTATTTGACTCATCGAGTTTCTCCTGCCTCTCCATTTCATTTGCCATTTCTCTTAGCCGGGCGGCTTCCCTTTTTAACGCTTCCTTCAATTGTTCTCCTGTACTTGCCGAAGCAAAGTAGTGCTTGCACTTTCTGACATGATTTGCAGGTATGTACCTTTGCTTTTACTTCCCCACGTATCCCCTTTTGTCAGCACACGGTTTCGACCCCATCTAAGCTGGTCGAGCTTTTGCATCGATTCATTCACTTTGTGCGAATACCAATCCAGCATCCTGCCTGCATCCTGTATTTTTGCTTATCAAAAATCATAACATCACCGCCTGCTCTATCTCTGTCATTCTATTGTAAAAAAGAAAAAGGGATGGAGGTACTAGACTAAGTTACTAAAATTTGCTAAAACAGGGTGATAAGACTAGACAAAAGGGTGCCAGGCACCGAGATTACACAAGTGTGTAAAACCGGTGCCTGGCACCCTCAATCTTTAAACCTTCGTGAGAAATGCTTCGTGAGCGGTGGATGGGTTTTCGAACCAGCGGGCGATTTTATCCGCTTTTTGCTGATCTTCTGCAGCACTGAGCAGCATCTGAACGATATGGCCGGGAAGAGGCTGAGTCATCGCGTTCGTCCACTCTGTCACCTCTTTAACAAACGGCTTGATCCGTTCCCAGTATAAACGTCCCATCTCTTCATCCCAATTATCCGCATGCTTATGTTCGATCAGCAGGTCAGATAATTTTTCCGCACAATAGGATGAGAGATTGCTTCCCTGTCCGGTGATCGGATCGTTAAGAATCACGCTGTCTCCACAGCCCAGGTACAGCCTGCCGTTCCTGTTGAGATAAGGGATACGTACTTCAGGTGTAATCGCGATCTGTAAGAAGCCGTTCTCATCACATAGGGCAAACTCTAAATCCACTATTCGCTCATGGATGTGCGGGAAAAACATCTCAACGGCTTCTCTCATTTTAATCGTGAATGCTTCAGGTGTCTTAATGCCTTTAAACATATCCAACGGCCCCTGTGGAACGGCTGTAATGAAGAGGATGGTAACAGGACCGTACTCCGTTTCAGACGGAATCTCAAACATCTCCCCGAGTTCCGGGATCACCGTCACATTGACCCCAAGAGGAGAGATGGGCTTTACTCCTTTAAAATATCCTACGATACACTTACGCTGTGGGGTTTGAAACGGGGTAAGTTCTTTTTCAATCGGAAACGGGACAAGAGGGCCGTTTTTCCCTGTACAGTCAATGACCAGATCAAATTCGTCACGGAATTCTTCAATGTCCTCTTTTTCCACCTTCCTCTGCTGAAAGGAAACACCCGCTCTTTCCAAATCTTCAGCATAGCGAGAGTAAGCCAGGCGCTGATCGACGGATAAACCTGTTTTTTCAAGCATCCCTGCAAACAGCTTTTGATCCCCGACCGTGATATGAATACTTTCAATCAATGAATTGCTTTCCCATTTCGGCATATGAAAACGTTCCTCGCGGGCACGTGTCGGCCCGAAATGTACCTGCGTGGACATGATCCGGCCGCTGAGCAGCTGTTCTGGTGTACGATGACAAACCATGATGACTTCAAAATCATCCTTTAAAGCGTAAGCCAGCTGCAATCCGGCCGTTCCGCTTCCTACGATCCCAATACGCTTTTTCAAAAGCTTCAACTCCTTTTTTAAATTTCCCTATGCCTAACTTTCTTCCTTCAAGGCTCAAGTCCTTTTTCACTTTTAAAAACAGTAAATATGAACAGGTATCGACAGATTATTTCCTAGGAAATTCGACTTATTCCCCATTCTTCCGAACCCTGTTACCATTTACAGACAAATAAGGTTGTAATTCGGTAAAATTATGTATATTATAGGAAAAATCCGTTTTTTTCTATGATATGATATAGAAAAAAATAGAATAGATGAAGAGGTGAATCATGATTAGAGGGGAGAAAATAAAATATTTCAGAGAAAAAAACAAACTTACCCAAAAAGAGCTCACTTCTGGCATATGTTCAGTTCCCTACCTTAGTAAAGTCGAGAACAACAGCATCGTCCCTTCTCGGGAAATTCTTATTTTGCTTTGCAAAAGGCTGAATATAGAATACGATGAGCTGCTGCAATCCTCCTCAACCGATGGCATCAAGAAGATGATTTTTGACTGGTATGAAGATATAAAAGCGAGAAACCGGCCGGCCTCCTACGAACATTATATAGCGATTGAGAAGAAGATTAAAGGCATCTCCGACATAGAACTCTTAACGATGTTTCACCTGGCTGCGACTCGCCATTTTCTTCTTATAAGGGATTTTAAACAGGCAGAAGAACAGCTGGCTTTTGCTGAAAAATACATGGCGTATATGCCAAAAGAGATTGAAGCATACTATTTTTACTTTTCAGGTTTGAATGAATACTTAAAAGGACGCTTTCAAAAAGCGCTGGAGCTGTATTTAAAAGCAAGCGAGTATGTGAATGAGCCGGAATACCATTACCAGCTTGCACTCATCTACAGCCGGTTGGGCAAGATCACACTTTCCATCTTTCACTCCGAGCGGGCGATGGAAGAGTTCAATAAAAACATCCTATTTTTTAAAGTGGTCGATTGCTATATCCTGTTGGGCATCAACTACAACCGGATCAATGAACATGCTACTGCCCTCTCTTATTTTAAAAAGGCGCTGAAAGGCATAGAGTCCCTGCCGGACATCGGCCATTTAAAAGTACATATCTATCATAATATGGGGATTGTCTATCATAAGCAAAAGAAACCGTGGGAAGCGATCGATTACTTCCTAAAATCACTGAATGTCCGCAATGAACTGAAAGGCGGGGAGCTTACGATCTACCTTCTCGCCAGTAACCTTTTTCAGCTGAATGAAGTTGAGGATGCCACCCGCTGGATTGAAAAGGGGCTCGTGCTCTTAAAAGGGGAATTGAATGAAACCCATTGCTTGCTGAAGATCCTCCAATTTCAGGTGCAAAAAAGGCGTAACGAGGAGGACTATAAAATCTTTCTGGAGGAGACCGCCCTTCCGATCTTCAAGCAAAAGGATGAATTCATGTACATCCGTATGTGCTATGAACAGCTCGGAGATTATTATTACCGAAAGAAACAATACAAACGCTCAAGCGAATACTACTGTGAAGCCAACAGCGTCGAGAGCTCTTTCATTTAAAAAATAGGTGCGAATAACCAGGTGCCAGGCACCGCCTTTACATACTTGTGTAATAGCGATGCCTGGCACCAAACAAAGTTCCCTTTCCAACTGAAAGGGGATGAAAGATCACTTCATAAATTCGGGATTGCTTTTCAGGAAATTCTGCCAAGCTGCCAAAATCCCCTGCTCAATTTCTTCTCTCGGTGCGCTAAGACGCTCTTCTGTTCCGCCGTAGCCAACCTCCACTTTTTCTTTTTTCAGTCCATCAAAAATGGTATCCGCAAAATCATCCACCGGAGCGCCGAACGTATGCAGCCCGACACCGCCTAGATCCGTATTCACCGCTGGCGGCAGAATTTCCACTACCTCGATATTCGTGTCTTCGAGCTGATGTCTCAGTGTCAGCGTAAAGGAATGCATGGCCGCTTTCGTAGCACTATAAATCGGAACCCAGACACCAGGCTGTATCGCCAGCCCTGACGTTATGTTCATGATGGCTGCCCTTTTTTGTTTCTTCAGGTGTGGAATAAACAGCATGGACAAATGGATAGGACCTTCAATATTGATCGCCATCTCCTTTTGATAATAACTCCAGTCATGGTCGGCGTTTTGCAAATTGACGCGCTGCTGAATGCCTGCGTTATTTACGAGTACATTGAGATCTGGAAATTCACTGGATGCCCATTCAAACAGAGAGATGCGTTCGTCTTCTTTGGAAACATCACACACTTTTGTGTGCAATTCCGGGTACTTCTCTTTGGCTTCTGCCAGTTTTTCTTCCCGTCTGCCTGCTACAATGACCTTGTTTCCTTCTTTTAAAAACCGCTCAGCGAAGGCCAGTCCGATCCCTGATGCTCCACCTGTAATCAAAATGGTATTTCCCGTTATATTCATTGCTGCTCCTCCTGACTGGGAATTTTAGGTTTATTTTATCAATCCCTCGCCTTTTACACAAACCATTGAACGCTTAAAAAAGAGACAGCCCCCTTAGAGGAACTGTCCTTGTTTCATTATTTCCAGGCGCCGAACCACGAACTCCACTTTTGCAAAATTTGTTCCTTCAGTGATGGTGACTCAACACCCTTCTGTTTATTATATTCATTGGAACCGGCAAACCCGATCAGCAGGATTCCCGCGATCAACAGGTAAACCCACCACGGCATGTTGCCCCAGTATGGCCGGGTCTGTACGAGTACGTTGACCAGCAGCACGATCAGGCCGCTGAAGAAGTAGCTTTTTTGTTTCGAAACAAAACCGTAAAGGATAGAGATGACGGCCAGTGTCCCAAGGATGATCGCATCGATGATCTTGTAGCTGTACATCGCATCGATCATGAGGATCAAAGAGATGACGCCGATCAAGCTGTATTGGACATACATGTTGACCTTTTCGGTGAGATTCCAGGTCTTTCTCGCCAGCAGGCAGCTGACCAGGATCCATGGCAGCACATACAGCTCAGTCATGAGATAGTCAGGGAAATCAATCATGTCGATGATCGTATAATAGGTTAATAGACTAACGAGCAGTGACAGCGTTTGAAGCACTTTTTGGGCGATGGGAACGACTCTGATCCTTCTCGAATGCTGATACAGCACTACCGCAATCAGCGTAAGCCCTGCGATGAACACCCATTCCACTGCCTGCATGCAGCCGGTCCATACATAGACGAGCCCTGCAATTCCGTACATATCCACTTTTTCATCGTTTTCCTGTTGATACAGTTTTTCATATAAGAACATGCCGACAGCTGTGAACAGGATACCGATCGCATACCACACGCCCGCACGGATCGGAGAAGAAAGACTGTAAAAATCCAATAAATGGGCCATCCCGATCCAGAAAAAAATCAGCGGGAAGGCTGCGGCTGTTCTCCAATAGCCTTTAAGAGAATGGAAAAACGCCATAAACACAAAGATGATAACCATAAAAAACCAAAGAGAGATCACGTCTCCGCTGTAATAGGAATCCGCCAGATATTCGGCCATCACCAAAATGGTGAACGGAACAATATACCATCGGAGACGTTCCTTCCACACTTTTGAGACAGCAAAATAAGCAGCCAGCAGCAACAGACTGTAAACAAGACGGTTCTCGTTAGGAAACCACTCATTGACCATAAATCCGAATGCAGCGGATAAAACCGTCAGTCCCGCGTAAAGACTGTATTTTCTCTCTGCTTCAAACGCGGAGCGCCACACGTATAAACCGTTTAGGACGGTCAGTAAGAGATAAGGCAGTGTTTCACCTGATGTAATAAAGTTATAGAATACGGCATAAAGCAGAGCTGCCTGGCTCACAATCACCGCCGGAAGATGGCTTTGGCGTTCCACCCGTTTTAACGCTTCATAGGAAACAAAGAGAAGCACCGAAATCGAGATCAGGGTAAGACGTTCGCTCAGCGGATCGGCCGCTAAGTGAAGCAGCGAATAAAAAACAAAGAACAACCCAGCCTGCACCACTCCATAACCAACGATCTTTTTAAAATAACGTGTTCCGACAAACATCATAAAAGTAAACAGCAGACTGCAGACGAGACGGATCCAGTCGGCTTCCGTACTGAAGGACGAAATAAAACTGGCCAGAGAAACGAACATGACACCGATCAATGCGTACTGACCGAGAGTGCGGTCACCTTTTTTCCAATAATGCAATGCAGCAAGCAGTACTGTGCCTATTCCTATCGCGAGCGAATGATCCGGATCAGGTATAAGCGCCATTCCCAATGAAAAGCCCGCAAAAAATAGAAAGACCGTAGCGCCTGCGGCGAACACTTTTTGAGTCATGCCATCTTCTGTTGTATAGTGCCTTGCCGCAAGTCCGGCCAGCAGCAGGGAAAGAACGACCGTCTGCCAAAACTCAGGAATCAACAGTGTCAATCCGAAACCTACGAGCAGGAATACTCCGCCCACATACAGACTGGGGCGGCGGATCGGCTGGATGAACTGGCCGATCACATACGTGGCCAATCCGGAAATCCCGACCGCCAGCGGCCAATACTCCATGCTGGACGAGCTGGTGAGATGATATACCTCCAACGCAGCACAGAAAATATAGAAAGGGGCGAGATACGTAAAGAGACGGAAAGCCGTGTTATAGCTTAAGTAAACAAAGTTCCCCGCGATAACGAGGTACCCGAGAAGCATCCATATGCTCCCCTCTCCGCTTGAAAGCATCAGCCCCTTTCCCGTCACGAGTAAAAACGCAAGGGCAGAGACAGCCCCGTTGGCGATCTGATAATACTTTTTCAGATTGCCCTTCGAATAACGGGCAACAGCGAGCAGCACAACAGGAACGATCGGGATAAGAACAAGGCTCAGACCAGCTCCCACCGCTTGTTCAACGAGCTGATAGAGTCCATACGAAATGAAAGCCATGAACAGGAGCTCATATTCAACCCGCTTGTTCACCATTCTCATCGCCAAATACAGTACAGCGGTTAAAACCAGGTTGAAGCTCTGAGAAAGCGGCTGTTCGAAAGAAATGATAATGAATAACGTCGATAAGATCAGATTGCTTTGAATAAAAATAGGCATTACCTTTTGATAGATATCTGCATCCTTCGCTTTTCGTACATGATAAAGATAGATATAACCCGCATTTCCAAGGGCATATGCAAAATAGAACACGTTTTTCTCAATGCCGAACGCCAAAAGAACAAACGCATAGCCGATGGCTGAGGCGATCAGCGTTAACCAGGCGAACAATTTGGATGAAAACGACTTCGTGAACAGCCAATAGACCGGCAGACAGATCAGACTGGTTACAGCCCCCAGCACATATTTTCCATCCCCTGAAAAACTGAGCCAGCTGCCGAACAGCTCAAAATATCCTGCCGACAGAATGGTGATCGGTACGAATAGCGCAAACAGTACAAAGAACGCAAAGGCAGTTTTCATAATGTGAAGCACCCGCTGTGACAGTGCACCGAGCCCTCCAAAAAGCGCAGCGATCCCGCCCACCAGCAATGTTTTCGTGAGAGAACTGAAAACATCCCAGTTGCTCGTTGCGAGGGTAAGCCCGCCGAGAAGAAGAAGCACGACGCCTGCTGTCATGAGCAGCGTCAAGTTTCGTTCCCGCTTTTGTTCCGCAGTGAGCGGCTTTGGTGCCGGTGGCGGAGGAACAGGTCTAGGCTTTGGTACAGGCTGAGCCTCAGGTACCTTATTCGTGAGGCCGGGCTCTTCGTTTTGAACATGTGGTGTTTCCTCCAACCGCTCCGGTTCAATAGCCGCCTGTACATAGAGCTCCTTCCCTTCCGCAAACCTCCTCTGGTCCTTTTCATAACGGTTGATCCCTTCAACCACCCTCAAATAATCTTCATATTTTAAATATCCTTTTTCCTTCAGCTCAAACAAGTCCTTGATCAATTCTGAACCCTTCATGCTACACCCCACTTTTGCATCAAATATTGCAGCTGAATATTGATTCATTCTATGTACCAACCACATTATACATCACTTTTGGAAATAAAAGGGTAGCTATGCAGAGATTTCTACAATAAACGAGCTTTAGAGGATACCCTCTAAAGCTTGGTTATTACGTCTATATTTCTCCAGCAAAGAGCGTTCCTTATGAGCGAAATATCCTAACGCCTTGCTACAAACCTTCCAACTCGATTCACTGCCTTTCCAGGACTGCTCCAAGAAAACTTTCTCCCCTATCGGTCGATCCAGCTTCCTCCTCCAAATAAGGCGGAGAAAAAGGAGACGAGCGAAAAGAGACCACACCATATAATAGGAATTAAGCTGACTGCAAAAAACAAAAACCGAAAAAATGAACCTAAACAACCCATTTAAGTAACCCTTTCTATTCTGTTAAGCCAGTTAAAAGACATTGTGATTTAACGGTCCTTCAAGATTAATGCTTTTTTTAACCTTTTTTCCTCTTCAAGCTTTTTTGCTTCCTCGAGCTTTCCTGCCTCTCAATCTCATGCGCTTGCTGTCTGAGCCTGGCCGCTTCTCTTTTTAACGCATCTTTCAACTGTTCTCCCGTACTGGCTGATGAAAAATGGGTGCTTGCCGCTTTTGACATGGCCTGCTTATAGCTCGCTTTGCTTTTGCTCTCCCTGTCTTGGGCTTTGGTCTGTACATGTGCGCGGTCACGTCCGAGGCTATCCAGGTTGTGCATCGACTCCGATACGTTGCCGGAATACCAATCTAGCATTTCCGCCTGCATCCTGTATTTTTTTGCTTGTCAAAAACATTTGATCACCGCCCGCTTGTTCTCTCTCTTCCTATTGTAATGAAGGTACACGCTCATATGAACTAGCTGTTATTAGTAAAATTAGGTAAATTCCCGGAAGTTTGTACCTATTACCGTGCGACATATTTCCTATTCCAGCTCCATGAGCCAATTATTCCTTGATTCAGTAAAACCAATTGAACTATAGTTGACCATAGGCTAAATTTCCCCGCGATCAGGAATTTTTTTACATGAAATTTTGTCGAAAATAGTAGAAATGTTTTGTTTTCAATCTACTGGAAAACCACTAAACTATTATGGGAGATAAAAAGATGTGCTTCATATGGAGGGAGAACAACCATGTTTTACATTGCATGCTGCCAGCAGCGAGGAGTTACTGCAGATTTTGAGGCAGCAAGGTTACTATATAATAAGAAGAAAGATTTCTGGGTAAGGGGGGAGCTGGATGCCTGAACCTACCCAGAAAAACAAGCGGTATATGCCGGGGATTGATGGACTGCGGGCGTTCGCTGTTCTCGCCGTCATCGCCTATCACTTAAATCTCGGATGGGCACCGGGCGGATTGTTGGGTGTCGGCATCTTTTTCGTGCTATCCGGCTACCTGATCACAGATTTAATCATCGCCGAATTCCATCGAACAGGAAAAGTTAACTTTAAACAGTTCTGGATCAGACGGGCACGCCGACTCCTGCCAGCCTTGCTGTCCATGCTGGCTCTCGTTATTCTTTGGGTCCTTCTTTTCGAACGTTCGTTTTTACTGGACCTCTGGGCTAATGTGCTTTCTGTTCTTACATACGTAAGCAACTGGTGGCTCATTTTTCACAAAGTGTCCTATTTTGCCCAGTTCGGGCCTCCCTCTCCGCTCAACCACTTATGGTCGCTGGCGGTGGAGGAACAGTTCTATCTCATATGGCCGCTCATACTGTTACTCGGCCTTCATTACATAAAAAATAAACAAGTGATTCTAAACAGCATACTGGCCGCAGCCATCATTTCAGCTATTGCGATGGCTGTCCTGTATACACCGGGAGAAGATCCTAGCCGTGTGTATTACGGCACCGATACGAGAGCTTTCGCACTGCTCATCGGAGCCGGACTTGCCATCGTTTGGCCGAGCAGAAAACTGTCCACCCGTCTCCCGAAAGAACAGCGCAAAGCACTCGATATTGTAGGAATACTCAGTCTCTTTGGCATTCTGCTCTTGATCGGATTCACCAGCCAATTCGATAGCTTTTTATATCGTGGCGGAATGGTCATTCTTTCCATTTTCACGTTGTTTGTCGTAGCGACTCTTGCCCACCCGTCCAGCCGGCTTGGCATGGTGATGGGATGCAAGCCGCTTCGCTGGATCGGTGTCCGGTCGTACGGAATCTATCTATGGCACTTTCCGGTTATAGTTCTATCCAACCCGGCACAGGAAAATGTTCATCCATCTGCATGGCTCAAAATCACTCAATTTGCATTAATCATTATTTTGGCCACGCTCTCTTGGCACTTTGTTGAGGAGCCGATCCGCCATGGGGCACTGCAACGATGGAGATCGAAATTAAACGTAACCACTCATTCCTGGAAACGCGCGACCCTCGTGCAAAAGTCTATCCTTGGCTGCTCTGCAGCGGTCATCGTCGTCATCTTTTTCACGGTTGTCGTCCCAACGCTTCACAAGCTCGAAGAAGGACAGGAAAAGAAAGCCGTGCAGGCCATCATGAACCCTGAACCTGTAAAACCGAAAGAGAAACCGAAGCATGAACAACCAAAACCGGAAGAGAAGCCAAAACCGGATTCTGGTCAAAAGCCTGATCCAAAACCAGCACCTGTCCCGCCGCCTAAACCGGCGGACGAACGAATCTCAGTTATCGGTGACTCGGTCATGGTGAACGTAGCACCTTATATTAAAGAAAAATTCCCCAAGGCAACGGTTGACGCCAAGATCGGCCGCCAGCTGAAGGATGCTTCAGATGTCATCGATCACATGAAGGCAAACGGAAGCCTCGGGCACACAGTCGTCATCGGGCTTGGAACGAACGGATCTTTCTCCAAAGATCAGCTCGTGAGCGTCCTCGATAAGGTCGGAAAAGACAAAGAGATCGTACTGATCAACAGCCAGGTTCCCCGTCCGTGGGAAAAGGAAGTAAACACAACGCTGGAGGAAGTCGCGTCCTCACATCCTCATACGAAGCTTGTGAACTGGAACGAGGCAAGCAACGGACAAACCTCATACTTTTATAATGACGGTGTCCATCTCAAGCCAGAAGGCGCATCCGCCTATGCAAAGCTTTTAGAAAAAGCCGTAAACTAGAATAATAGAAGAAAAAGAGAGCAACTGCTTAATCGCCGTTGCTTTTTGCCGGTGTTTGGTGTTTACTTGCAAATCGAAGACCATTACTATCGGTTCGACACGATTTACTGACGAAAACTCGAACTTTACTCACGGTTTTTCACCGTTATCTCACGGAAAATCCATGTTTACTCCCAAAACACATCATTTTCACAAATGGAGACGAAAAACTCCGGCTCATATACAAGCCGGAGTTACTTAGTTCTTTTTATCAAAAAACATGCCGTCACCCGAAACAGCCGCGTATGGGTTAGCATACTGTAGGGAGCTGGTTTTCTTTTGATTCATCAATGTGATGTCACGGCGAATCTCAGCGAGCTGGCGGTCGAGCAGAGGCTGAACCATCTCATCCAGTTGAAGGATGGTAAGCCCCATCCGCTTCTCTTCTTCTGTAAAAGTGACCGGGATTTCGCTAAGCAGTCTTTCCCGCTGATCCAGCAGCTCATTCAACCGCTCAATGTAGGGTTCACGCTCTTCCTTTGGAAGACCGCTCTTCACGTGACCATCCAGGTTGTGAGTGATTTCGAGCAAAACACTGATGGCTCCCATTATACTCTCCCCCCTTGGCCATACTGCTGACGGCGATGGATCTGGATAACTTCCTTCCATGTATCACGGAATTCGGTCACAAATCCCTCCACCTCACCCAAAATCTCCACGCTGCTTTGAATGTTCGCCTCAATCAGGCGGCGATGGATATAATCATACATCGGCATGAGAGTCTGGGAAACCGGAGCATCCATGTTCAACGTGACCATAAGCTCCTGGATGATTTTTTGTGCTTTTAATAAGTTGGTGTTCTCTTCAAGGTTTTTATTGTGAATGGCCTGCTTTGCCTGGCTAATAAACTTCAGACAGCCATTATAGAGCATCAATGTCAGTTCTCCGGGCGATGCCGTTTGAACCGAGTTGTTCTGGTACGACTGATATGGGTTTGGTAAAGACATCATGTCACTCCCTTAATGTATTGCTTGTTATTGGCTGAACTACTGTGACAGGTAGGCACTCTGCTGGTTGGAACGCTGAATCGCTTGCTCCATCGCGGTGAATTGGCTGTAATAGCGGTTCTCGATTCGAGTCAGCCGCTCATTGAACGCATCGATACGGGTATCCAGATCATTCAGTTCTTTCCCGATGACAAACTGGCTGTTGACCAGAAGGGAATTTCCCGCTTTATCCTTAATACTGTTAACCGCCTTGCCCAACGTATCGTACACTCTTTGCATGAGGCCGTTCTCACTGCTGACACTGCTCGTATTGGTGAAGAGCTTTTCAACTGAGGCAGGGTCATCTTCAATCGCCTTCTTCAATTTCGCCTCTTCAAGCACAAGCTTTCCGCCTTCAAGGTAATTACTTGAAGTGGTAATGCCTATCTTGGCTAACTGGTTATATTTTGGATTAATCGAACTATCTGTCACGGCGGCAAACATGTTCTGGCGCATTTCATTTAAAGCGGATGAAAGAATCGGATCACTCTTGATCAGCCCGCTCTTGGCCTTCTCATCCCAAAGCTCAGCCTGTTTATCTGTCATCGCTTCCCGTTCTTCATCTGACAGCGGATCATATTTTCGGTAACGTTCTTCTGAAATCTTATCTTTCACCTTTGAGATGGTCTCATTGTATTTATCGACAAATGCTTTAATATTTTTTACTACGTCATCCGCATTATTTCCCACGGCCAAGGAAACCGAACCCGTATCAAATTTTTGTTTTAAAGTGAAGGTCACTCCGTTCATGGCGAAGGTGTTGGAAGTGCGCTCCGTCTTAAGCCCATTGATGGTGAACACAGCATTTTCCCCACCGCTTTCAGTCACATTACCATCAAACCGTGCCGCCCATGTTAAGAAATCACCCGTTGTATTGATTTCATCACCGTTCGGATTAAAGTTTCCTGTGTGTGACCGGGTTAGCGTCATTCGGTCGGTTTGAGTATCATAAAAAGCAGTTACTCCAACATTGGATGAATTAATTTGATTAATGACCGTGTTTAATGACGTAGATCCGTTCACTGCGAACGTCTGTTTAACTGCTTTTCCGTCTGTATCATAGGTTTGAATGCCAAACGTCAAATAATTCTCTTTGTAGGTTGCTGATATTTCAGCGCCTTTTTCTAGATTATCGGCAAATGAGAGTAGGCCTGTCTTCTCGTCGACATATACATTCTTTGAACCGGTAGTGAGCAGGCTCTTATCACTGACCACTGTGTAATTCTCAACTGCTCCAGCTGATGTTTTTACTGCAACAGTCGTTAACGAACCAGACACAATTGAAGTTTTGGAAAGCTGGAAATCCTTCGTTTCGCCAGGTGCAGTAATAGTGTCTGTATGATCAGGTGTGAAGTACGTGGCCGATACTGAGCTGTTCGCCGCAAGCTGCTCACTAAACGTCAGCTTGCCGTCTTGACCGACAATAACTTGTCCAGGTGATTTAGGATCACTGAAGGAACTGACGACCTCATAGTCCTTCCCGTTTACCTTAACGGTACTGCTTAACAGCAATGAACTCTCTAAATTTTTTCCCTTTAATTGAATCGTATCGGTAGCTGTTCCAACGGTTTGTGTTTCTTTTTCAATACTCCCTTGTTTCCAATCAAATCCTGTGCTTGAGCTGTCTGCATAGCTGGCAAACTTCGTCATTTGATCATATAGGCCAGCATTGGCATCTATTTTCTCTGTAGATGATTTTGATAACGCTCCGGCGTTAACCTTGGTTGCTGCACTTGCCAGCTTTTCCACTGAAGAGATATTATAGGAAGCTGGATTTGCTGATGAACTGGCTGTTGCCGTGATTCGGCTCTCATCTGAGGTAGTTACCGTTCTTGCACGGTAGGAAGATGTCAGTTTCATGGAAAAGGACAAATCCTTCAGGCTTGAAAGAAGGGTATTCATCGATCGATAATCATCTTTTTGCCATTCCAGTAATTGTTTCTTTTGATTTAGTTTATCGAGCGGCAACCGCTGGGCCTTCATCATTTCTTTTACCATGGAATCAACGTCCATACCGCTGGCAAGCCCGCTAATGCGCAATGTACTCATTCACTTCACCTCTCATTAAAATTTTTTATCAATAAAAAGTCCAACAAAATCGAGCATGGAGGCATACATGTCCAGAAACTTCTTCGACGGAATCTCTCGGACGATTTCCTTTGTATTGTCATCAATAACCTGCACATAATAATCGTTTAATTTTTCGTGGAGAACAAATTTCGATGATGTATGAGTGGGCAGAAGTAAATCGTTCACTCCACTAATCATTTTTTCTAAATCTTTTTTAGCTACTTTTTCTGACTGTACTATTGATTCAGACTGCTTGTTTTCTTTATTAACAGTTTTCCGGTCATTATTAGCAAAAATATTGGTAATCGTTGATAGCGTGCCTTGAACTTCCACTGATAAAAGCCCTCCTGCATACCGTAAATTCAGTTATTACTAATATCGGTTACTTATTAGAACTTTTAATGATTTCCAGTAATAACTGGACTAATCTACCATCGAATTATAAAATATAAATAGGAACATTTATTCGCATAAGTGTTGAAGGAGGATAAATTATGGAGGAATTCTTAAAGCGAGATATAATGCTTGATTTCTTCACTAGCTTTAGGCTAACAATGTTCACCCGTTTTGCAGATTATTTTATTTCTACTCGTTCTTCGAGTAGTTCCAATTGTTTGATAGACTTAGCGTATAATCATGAATTTCTCCTCCTAAAATAGAAATAGCCCTAACTCCTTCAAGGAATTAGGGCTCATATAGGCTTATACATAGTAATAATATATTCTTATTTTCACATTTATTACCTACTGGATAATTTCAAATTCATCCATCAGAAGACTGATTATTACATTTTGTAACAAATTTTGAAATTTAGCAATCTTACCGAGGGATTTCCTTATTTACCAAGCGTTCTTCGCCATCAGATAGTAATCTTTCAAACAATTTGTAAGAAAGAATACTTGTAATCATAGGGGAATATCCTTCCCCTTCAGAAGGTATTTGGAATAAACCAAGCTTATGTTTTTTGTCCTTTTCTATTTCCATAAAATTCTTTATAGTCTCAGGGTCAACATGGAAAGCAGTTTTATCGCGAATATATTTTAGTACCTCACGTTTTATAGCATTTGCTTCTTCCGAGAAAAGATAATCCCAATCATTTTTTGTAGACTTGTCCCAAGTCTCGTTTTTACTTATAACACCTGAGTGAACTGAACTATGGAACAAGTGTATTGCTTCCCCAAGTGAGGCATGACACATTGCAATTCCAATGATTTTTTCGTTTTCTTGTAGAGAATCACTTTTAAACCATTTTCTAAAGGTCGCTGAAAACTGTACACTGCCTAATATTTGTAGAGTCACAACTTGTTTTTTATTTTTCGGGTCAAACTGTTCACTAATGTATAGACTTGATTCCAATTGAATCCTCTCCCTCCAGAGCTAAATGAATGGGACTTTAAAACAAAAAAGCATAAGACCCCAAATAAACTAGGGTCCTATGCTTTGTTAAATTAACGAAGAAGTTGAAGAACTCCTTGTGGTTGCTGGTTCGCTTGCTTTGCGACTGTATCTTTCGATTACAGAATAGACTATATCTTCACCCTTACATTGTTGTAAGGGGCTGGGCACTTCGAACAGCGTTTGCTGCCCTACGAGATTCATAGCCATAGCTTTCGCATTAGACCGTGTTCTCTAGTCGTTGAACCTTCTCCAGCGTTTCCGCCCAGAGCTTGGCTGCTGATTATCCATTGTTTCATCCTCATCATTTTCATACCTTCACGCTGACCGTTTCCAGTTACGTTGTGGTTGGTGAAGCTTTAGGAAGTTCCAGCAATTCACCCAGTTATCCTCTAGCTCGTTACCAAGCTAGACGCCCTCTAATCATTATCTCAAGAGTTGTAAAACTCCTTGAGGCATTTGATTCGATTGAGCCAACATTGCTTGTGCTGCTTGAGACAGAATAGAATTCTTAGTTTGGTTCATCATTTCTTTCGCCATGTCTACGTCTCTGATACGTGATTCAGCTGCTGTCAAATTCTCTGAAGATGTGCTTAGGTTGTTGATAGTGTGTTCTAAGCGGTTTTGGTTTGCACCAAGTTTAGAACGTTCAGCAGAAACCTTATCAATTGCTGATTGAATAGTTGTTACAGTTGCTGCAGCATCATCATGTGTTAAAACGCTAAGAGTTGTTCTGTAGTTGTGCTACTTGTACCGTCTGTAACAGCTAATTTAGCATTAGATGTACCTGTTGTTGAAATACCTAAAGCTACTGCTCTCATATCTGAGATATCTAATGTTAAGCTTTGGTTTTCGTTTGCTCCAATTTGGAACTGAAGTGAAGCCCCAGCATCAGCCCCACCCGTAACTGCTACAGATGATTGATTTGTGGCAGTTGCTACAGCTGTTCCACCAACAGTAATAGTTTGAGTAATACCTTCAGCTTCTAATGCATCGTTGATAGCTCTTTCCACATCAGCTGCCGCAGAAAAGGCACCTGTTGTATCTGTATCATTAAAGTCACCACTGACAGTGATAGTTTTGTTTGTAGTGTCGATAACCGCTGCTTCAGCAGTGCCATCAGCTACAGTACCTGTTTTAAAAGTATATCCTTCTAGAGCTCCACCAGTAGTGTCAAATGTTAATCCACCAACTGACACTTGACCAGCAGCTACAGCAGAAGTAGTAGAATCTTTACTACCATTGAGTAATTTTTGGGTATTAAACTCAGTAGTATTACCAATACGGTTAATTTCGGATGTCATTTGGTTAATTTCTTTTTGGATTTCTTCACGGTCAGAAGTAGTGTTTGTATCATTACCAGCTTGTACCGCTAATTCACGCATACGTTGAAGAATATCATGAGTTTCATTAAGAGCACCTTCAGCTGTTTGAACTAAAGAGATTGCATCTTGAGAGTTTTTAGATGCTTGATCTAAACCACGTACCTGCCCACGCATTTTTTCAGAAATTGCAAGCCCTGCAGCATCATCTCCCGCTTTGTTAATACGAAGTCCAGAAGATAATTTCTCCATTGATTTAGATTGTGCTTCAGAAGCACCATTCAATTGACGGTAAGTATTAAGCGCCGCGATGTTGTGATTAATTCTCATTATTTATTTCCTCCTTGAAATGTTTCCCGCCCACATCCTTGTGGTTGGTCATGTTATCAAACAAAAAAGACGATTGCGGCCGTCAATCCTCTTGATTGTTTGCTCACCACTAATATCGTCTATCGAATGGGAATGTTTATAGTAAAATACTACTTATTTAATGTTTTTAATTGATCCATAAGGTTAATAGAAGTATTAGCAGCCTCACTGTTTTCCTCTTTAATGGACAGATAGATTTCCTTGCGGTGAATTTCCACCTGCTTTGGTGCATTAATCCCGAGCTTTACCTGGTCACCTTCAATCCCAAGAATGGTGATCTCAATATCATCACCAATCTGGATCGCTTCTTTTATCCTGCGAGTGAGTACAAGCATCTCTAAACACCCCGCTTTTCTTCTACTGAGGCGAAAATAAGATGTCTTGACGTATACTTTTTATCAATCAATACCACTTGTTTACCAAGACTTTCTACTTTATTAATGATGACTGGCGCCTGCAAGTTGGCTGTCGATTGTTTCAGGTCTTCACGCAATGTAACAATAACCTGCACAAACACATCCTTCTGCTCTTTTATTGCTAATCCATTAACTACAGATTCAGGCAATGTAAAATCATATCCAGGAAAATATGTAAACGGATCTGCCGTTACAAATGCAAGCCCCGATGTAGATACAGATTGCATCACAGAAAACGGAGTATCTTCGAACGGAAGGATAACAAATCCCCTCTCTTCTTCAAATCCCGGAATTCCGTGTTCAAACGTTATGACATCCTCTTTTTCAACTTCTATATCACCATGAAATTTAGTTTTCAGTTCCATGTTTCACCACTTTACTTTTTTTGGTCAATCTCCTGGCCTGTCACATCAATTATTAAAGAAGGCCATTGCTTCATATCAATTTGCACCTTACCAGGTTTATAGCCGTGAATAGGTTTGTTTATCCTTGATTCAATGATCGGCCTGTTAACCTGCCAGTCAATATTAACTTTAGGAGGTTCATAGTTTGTTTTTACACTAAAAGGAGACGGAACAAACCCAATGTTGAATTCCAGCATCGGATCTTCTCCATTTTCCTTCGCCTGATCAGCAATGGGCTGGCCGCCGTTCTCAATCCTCATCAATTCATCGCCTTGCTCAGCCATTCTGGACAGTCCATCCAGCCAGTCGCTGTATCCTCTTTGTGCGAACTCCTCAATCCTCTTCGATATGGGCTTTAAGTCCATGTCTGCCCAGGCCTGTGACTGGGCAATCGTAAGCGTTCCAGGTGTTGTTTCAATGCTCAGATCGGCTTTTGGCTGCTGGATTTCAAGATCTGCCGGCTGCTGTTCGAACTCCTGAACAGGCTGTGTGGTGGTAATTCCGATTTGCCCTTTGGTTGATTCCATTCTAAGCTGAGGAACACTCATTTTAATTCCCCCTAAAAAAGAGAGAGCTATCACATAGATAGCTCCTACTTAGCGTAAAAAGTCCAATAATGATGGCTGAATAATGCGGGAGCCAACACCCATTGCCGCCCGAAGAACGCTTTCCTGTGATTTCATGTCAGTGATCACACGTTCCACATCAGCATCTTCATTGTCAGAAAGGATGCGGTTTGCGATCACTTCCAGCTCATCCACCCGGTCTTCCATTAGTTCCAGACGATTGTTCTTCGCACCCAGTTCAGCTCTCTCTGCAACAATTTTATTAATATGACCATCGAGCAACCCTAGGAAGTTACCAAATTCTTTCGTATAGCCTCCAGGAGTGCTTTGAGAGTCCAGTGCCTTTTCCAATGCGGATAGATCACTGAACAATCCATCTCCAGGATTCGTACCGGTTGTAAAAATCTCTGAACCTTTCACATTGACACCAAGCTGGATGCCTTTGGAGAGTTCAATTTTCACATCGTTGCTGTTGGTCGAGACTTTTGTCACTTCTCAATTTGTCAACGTAACCTGTGCATTCGTCGTATCATTCCCGTTAAAGATATATTTTCCTGCAACCTGGGTGTTCGCAATGGTAACTAAATGCTCTTTCAGCTGCTTGATTTCCTCACCTATTGCCGCTTTCTGGTTTTCTTCATACGTTCCATTGGAAGCCTGGACCGTTAGTTCACGAATACGCTGTAAAGCACTCGTTGCTTTATCAAGAGCATCATCTGAGCTTTCCACCCAGTTGTATGCTTCTCCAAAATTGCGCTTGAACTGTTCTACTTCAGCCAGGTTTGTACGATAGGCCATCCCTTTCATCGCGACAACCGGATCTTGAGATGGCCTCGTAATCTTCTTTCCGGTGGCAAGCTGATCCTGGTATTCACCCATCTTGGCATAGCTGCTGCTTAGGTTACGCAGCATGTTTCCTGACAGCATGCTTTGTGTTACACGCATAAAAAGTCACCTACCTTCCTACCATACCCATTCCATTAATAATTTTATCGAGCATCTGATCGACCATTGTGATCATTCGGGCAGACGCATTGTATGCATGCTGAAACTGAATCATATTGGTCATCTCTTCATCCAATGAGACTCCGCTCACCGATGGGCGCCGCTGATCGACGGAATCCGCGAGAGTATCCGAGTTCGCGCTCATTCGGTTCGCCTGCTGGGCATCAACCGCCATCTTTCCGATCGCTGCCTCATACTTTGATTTTAGATTGGTGCTATCTTTTACACCTGCTAGATTTAATGCATTGCTTCCATCTCCAGCTGCTTTGCTTGTAGCCGCCGCGATGTTTTTTAGGTCATCCGTAATTTCTGAGGACACTTTAAGGAGCTTGGCTGCACCTTTTGCAGGAGTTGTACCATCACTTTTCACTTGATCATTTGCTGGTGTAGAAGGATTATCAAGAGCAAAGAAGTCGTATGGCGTTTGAGTTCCAGTGGTGCTATTAATATCGTTCAAACTCCATCCTTTACTGTGCACATCGTTAAATGCCTTCGCAAAATCAAGAGCTAGATTATCCAGCTGATCGAGCATAGCCGGATAATCATTATTATAAGCTGAAGTCATTCCCTCAAGCTTGCCTCCGACAGCAGTTGATGCCAGTGCGGTTCCACCCAAAGAAAAGCCGGAAATATTACGTTGCTCTCGTCTGCAGACAGGCTTTTAAAAGAAAGCGGACTGCTGTTTCCATCTACTAACGTACCTAATGATGCTCCAGATGCATCTGTAATCTCAATCGTGTACTTCCCTTCAGCGATCGGGGAAGCTGTAGTACTGCTCGAAGTCTTCGTCACCTTCACATTAACGAGCTGGGAAAGACGGTCCACCAGCTGGTCTCTTTCATCATACAGATCGTTCGGAAGATAGCCGTGCGGTTCTATCTCACTGATCTGCTGGTTAATGTTATTAATCTGTTCCGCGATCGAGTTGATCTCTTTAACGGAGATATCCACTTGACTCTTGATGTCATCACGAATGGTTGATAGCGAGGTTGATAGATAGTTAAAGGTCTCTGCTACAGCTACCCCGCGCTGGCGCACAACCGAACGGGCACCATCGTCTTCAGGATTGACTGCGAGATCCTGCAGGGATTGCCAGAACTGATCGAGGGTCTTGGACAAGCCGTTGTCACTAGGCTCGTTCATGATATCTTCCATTTTTTCAAGTGCTTCGCTTCTGGCTCCCCAGTAACCGGATTTCGTGTTCTCTCCGCGGAACTGCACGTCCAGGAAGCTTTCCCTCACACGCTGAATCGAACCAGCCTCCACTCCAGTCCCCATCTGCCCCGGAATTTGCGGGCGGTTCATGGCTGGTGCAGGGTAAGACTCGGTCTGGGTGAAGTTTACACGCTGGCGCGAGTATCCGGGTGTGTTGGCATTGGCGATGTTCTGCCCGGTCACTTGCAGGGCATATTGCTGGGTTGTCATCCCGCGGCGGGCGGACTCCAACCCATGAAACGTTGATACCATGAATGTTCCTCCGTTCTAGGCTTTTGAATCAAACAGAGAAAAGCTCCCTGCTCCCGCGTATTCCTTTGCATGCGGTCGGCTGTACGTTACTTTTTCAGGCTCCGGCATGAACATGTTCAGTGACATATTCACAAACTGCAGAGACTGATGGATCAGCTGCTGGTTCAGTTCGTTGCGTTCCTTCAAAAGCATATATTCTTTTGAAAGTTCATATTGAAGTGCTTCAAGCTGTTCCTTTTCACTTGGTCCAGCCTGATCAATCAATTGTGGCATCGTGAGAGTGCTTGTTCCATTACGCATTTCTTCAAGCTCCATCAAGGTCTTCACATACTCATTCTCTTTAAGCATCAAAGCATCGAGCACCTTTACATCACCTGTTTTTAAGATCGCTGTTTTCTGTTCGGCGATGCTGTTGAGCTCCCGGTGGACGTGGAGCAGCTCGTTTAATAAAGATGTCATGTCCGTGAGTGCCATGAGATCCTCCTAGTTCCAGAACTGGTAGAACTTCCAGGCGATCTCTCTTGAGTCTGGCTGATACTGTCCGGAATTGATCTGGATTTTAATTTCATGTATTTTATCCTGGCGGCTTGCTGGAAATTGCTGTGATGATTGAAGATCTTTTGCTTCAGCTGAGATTTGGATTTCGTCGCTCTGCTTCATCTTTTCCTCGTTCTTTATGGAATATTGTTGGTTCTGTTTCATGTAGGGGTTAATATTGACGTGATTAAAGCTATTGATCTTCATAGGATTCACCTCTTTTTCGCAGGATCACTCCTGCGTTTCCTATTTCTTATATCGGTTTAAAATATAAACACTGAAGCTGTTCATATAAAAATAGGACTTTCGATTAATCAGTATAGTAAGACCTTCCTAGATCAACCAGCTTTTTTTTCGCTTCAAATTCATCGGTTTTCAGATCACCCATGATCTTCTTTTTACAGGAGCTGCACAGTCTTCCGTCCTGGGTCGGCCCTTCACAGGTTTCACATGGATAATAAAAATTCGGAAACCCGACCACACGGATTCTTCCCTGGCGGATGAACTTCGTGATCTTCTCTTCATCCACCCCGGTGTGCTGACGAACATCAAACAGGGTGGCTTGACGGTTCTCCCGCTTCCTCATGTATTGAAACACTTTTTCAAACATCTGCTCTTCTTCCTTAAAGCATGTATCACATACTGGACGAAGGTGCTCAACATATAAGTTTCCACAGCTTGGGCAATTTTTCAATTCTCCCATTCCGATATCACTCCTCTAATATCTCTACCGTAATTATCGGAAGCTGCTTCAACTAGTTTAATGAGGCATAAAAATTTTCAGCGAGCCAGTGTGAGTGAGGCAATACTCCCAGCCCCCGCCTCCTTCAAGACGATAGCCGCCTGTCGGATCGTCGCTCCGGTCGTGTACACATCATCCACAAGGACAATACTCTTTCCTTTAACGAGCTCTTCATCAACGCCCAACATGAAAATCCTTTCTCTCATTTCCAGCCGCTCTCTCCTTGACTTTTTACTCTGTTTCTTTTCATGCAATACCCGATTCACGGCATGCACCACTTCCACACCCAACAATCCTGCCAGCAGCTGTGCCTGGTTAAATCCCCGCTCGTAGTGCCGTTCGAGGCTTAACGGCACCGGAACGGCGACACACCCCTTAAATTCTTGCCGATAAACGCCTTTTAACTCCTGCCTAAACCCATTCACAAGCTCCGCATCACCCCTGTATTTCAGACGGCTGATCAGCTCCTTCAAAAAATCATTGTAGACATACAATGACCGGTTCTTAGCGAGAATCCCTCGCCATTTGTCGTCTTCTTCCCACCTTAAACAGTCGTTACAGCGATTTTCCTGTCGATATTTCTCGGGAAATAAAGAAAAAGAGCGGCCGCAAATCTCACATACTTCTCCTTGAATTCTCTCGAAAGAAGAACTGCACACCTCACAAAAGTGCACTTCACCAGCCAGCCCTAGAACAGAACGCCAATTGACAGGATCATAGAACCCCTTATCACAATACAGACAATAATTCATAGTTCCGCCTCCTTGTTCATCCCCTCAATATGCCTTTTAGCATCGACCATTGCATTCGTCCTCCCATAATGAAAAAACAAGACATCGCCTGCTGGATCGTCCTTGCTTCGTCCAGATCGGCCGGCGATCTGCACGAGAGCACTTTCCGTGAAGATATCCTCTTCCGCACGGAGCACGGCTACATCCGTAAAGGGAACGGTTACCCCGCGCTCAAGGATAGTCGTCGTCACTACTATTGAAACCTCGCCCTTCCGAAACTTCATCACCTTCTCTTTACGCTCCGGATCCTCTGCATGTACACCTTCAATCCCTGGGAAACCGGCCTTCAATAGAGCCACCACCTGATGAAGAGCGGCAACGGACGGAACAAACAAAAATCCCTGCCTCTTTACCTCCAACTGATGGCTCACCCAGTCCACTACATTGCTTGGCAGCCTGCCTTTCTTCAGCCTTTTCTTCCAATTTCCGCACCAAACAAACCTTGGAACAGGCAGCGGAAACCCATGAAATCGAACGGGAATCCTTACATGTGCTAGATGACCAAGCGACGCACTTTTCTTCATCTTCCTGCTTGGTGTAGCACTCAGATATACGAGCAGGGCATTTCCCTTTTTCGCCTGATGAACTGCATATTCCAATGACTGATCATAGGAATACGGGAAGGCATCCACTTCATCATCGACCACAAGGTCAAACGCCTCTCGAAAGCGATACAGCTGGTGGGTTGTTGAAACAATCAACTGAGCTCCCTCCGACTTCTCTTCGCTTCCGCCATACAGACCTGCCAAAGTAACACCGGGAAACACTTTACGCAATCTTGGAAGCAGCTCCAGTACCACATCTGTCCTTGGAGTCGCCAAACAAACCCTCTGTCCAGCCTTCAGCGCTTTTTCCACTCCATGAAAAAGAACCTCTGTTTTTCCTGCACCGCATACCGCCCAGATCAGCAGCTCACCCTCATCACCAATCCGGGAAACCATTTGATCTGAAGCTTTCTTTTGAGCGGCCGACAAATCACCATCCCACTCAAGCGCTACGTCATCCACCCGCCAGTCCAACTGAGGTCCGCACCAGCGGACGAGAGGTGTACACCGGCTGATCCGCCCCATCACAAGGCACTTCCTGCAATAAACACATTCAGTCTCCTTACACCGAAAACAGGAGAAAGAAGCAAACAGCCGCGGCTTATCATTGCCACACCTTTTGCATAAAAACGAGCCTCCAACATCAACTGCTATTCCTTTTACATACGTTAAGCAGCCATGAAGGTAATGCTCATGAATCATATCCATCGGGTAGGGAAGTTCATCAAATGAGAGAAGCTTGCCTGATAAAAAGGCTTGAAGTTCAGGGGAAAAGGGGAGATGCCCGCAAAAATCAGGGGGATCAAGGACAGGAAGCTTGTAAAAGGGAACAGGGGCAGCACTGACATCCGGCGGCTTAATGGCCAGTGTTTTTCCATCAGCAAAAAAAGAGACGAACCTCATGGCGCCGTCTCCTGTTGATAAGGAAGTTTCATCTTTCATTCCTCCGTTTGGTTATTTAATTTTTCATCCAGGTGATGCCGATCGAGCCTTCACCAAGGTGGGTGCCGATGACAGGACCGAAGTAATCGATCGCGACGGTTGCATTTGGGTATCTTCCCTGAATGTCGGCTGCGATTTCTTTCGCCTCTTCTTCCCGCTGGGCATGGATCACACTCACTTGCAAACGCTCATCGGGTGTTACCGATTGTTCCATGAGCTGATGAATGCGTGCGATCGCTTTTTTCTTCGTGCGGATTTTTTCGAAAGGTACGATCTTTTTATCCTTAAAATGAAGAACAGGCTTGATCTGCAGAAGGTTTCCGACGAGAAGCTGAGCCGCGTTCATTCGGCCGCCGCGGTGAAGATGATTCAGATCATCTACCACGAAGTAGGCCGGAATGCCGCGTTCTTTGATACGGTTCAGTTCCTCCATGATTTCCTTTCCGTCCGCTCCCTCATTCGCCAACTCCACTGCTTTGTATGTGTAATAAGCCTGCGGAGAGCAGCTGATCTCGGAATCAAACACATGAAGCCGGATGCCTTCCACCATGTCTGCAACGCTTAGGGCGCTTTGATATGTACCGCTGATGCCGCTCGATAGGGTGATCATGATGGCTTCGTCATAATCCTGTGATAATCGTTCGAGTGTGTCAGCCAGTTCGCCGATGGACGGCTGTGATGTTTTAGGAAGGGCACCTCTCTTGCCGACCATCTCGTAAAAATCATCTTTGTTCAGTTCCACTTCTTCTTTATACGATTCATTGTCAAAAATAACGCTGAGCGGAATCATTACAATGTTTTTTTCGTTTCTGATATGTTCTGGAATATATGCCGTGCTGTCTGTCATTATCGCTACCTTGCTCATTGTAATTTCCTTTCCTGACAGTATTTCGTCCATTGTCTCATCTACGTTAGTAGTTTACACGAAACAGGCGCCGTTTTCATTAAAACGGCGCTTTCTTTTTCTATATTTACTTTCGCTAACCTTCATCCATTTCCTGCCTGAACCTTTTCCTCTTTATTCATCAGCTGGCAAAGAGCTAGAGCCCCATAGAGCGGTGATTGATCCTTTAAGCCGGCAAGAACCACCTCGGTAGGACACGGAACCAACTCTTCCAGCATGCTCTTTATTTTTCCAAGGAACCAGTTGCCCGATTGAGCGACTCCTCCGCCGATGACAACCATTTCAGGATTAAGAAGAGCAGCAGCGTTTATGATGGCGATCCCCATATGAAGAATGCCCTCCCGGATCGTACCCTGGGCGAGCTTGTCTCCTTCCTCCGCGAACTGAAACACATCAGCGGCTCTCAGTTGGTTGAGGTCTTCCTCGGACACTCCCCCCTCCAGCCGCTTTCCTTCCCGATAATGATGGGCGATAGCCACACCACCCATTTTGCTGCTTAAAAAGCCGTAGCCTTCCTTGATCGGAACAAACGAACCGGATGCTGCTTCTGGATCACTGATCATGTGGCCGACCTCACCTGATGCCCAGTTTGCTCCGCGATAGACCTTGCCATCAATCAGCAGGCCTGCCCCAATGCTTGTTCCAACCATGAACAGGAGGACATTTTTCTTTCCCTGTGCAGCTCCGTAATAGACTTCGCCCAGCAATCCGGCATTTACATCATTATCAATATGAACAGGCACACCCAGCCGTTCCTCCGCTTCTTTTTTCAGCGCATAATCCTTCCATTTCAAATTGGGGGCACGAAAAACAATGCCCTCCTCGGGATCGATCACGCCGGGTGCTGCGATTCCAGCCGAAACAATATCCCCCCAGCTTACGTTCTCTTCCTCTGCCATCTCCTTAGCTTGTTTCGCTAATTGTATAAGAACACCGGAATCCACAAATTCCTGTGTCGGAAATTCTCTGCTCCCTAGCATTGTGCCATCTGCTTTAAAAAGGGCAGTCTCCACGTTCGTTCCGCCAATATCTGCTGTCAAATAATATCCTTTTTCCATTCAGCCCACCACTCCTGTTTTTCTTACTTATTACCCCAGGCGGGATCGAAAAAAACAGGACTTGGGCCACAAGGCTGATACCATTTGCAAAGAAGGGCCAATGGACCCGGGAAAATATTTGCAAAAAATTGTGATTAAAAGAAGGAAAACGTCGAAATTGTAAGGAATTAGTAAATTATATTCATGTATAGGAGGTCCTTTCATACTATGCAGCATAATCTATATATCGTTGCTCTATCCGTCGTCGTTTCCGTCGTCTACTCTTTCGTTGCTTTAGATTTTGCCCGCAGAAGTAACCGGAAAACAAATCATTCCCGCCGCTTTTGGCTGTTCAGCGCTTCCCTGACGATGGGTATTGGGATTTGGGGTACGCATTTTGTCGGGATGATGTCGCTCAACATGTCCTTGACAGCCGCCAATCATATTTCCGCCATCAGCCAGTGCATGCTCATCGCTGTGGCGCCGGAGCGTACGGAGCCTTTTATTTTACCCAGTCCTTTCATAAAAAGAGCAGTGTCTTACTTTCTTTTTCCTTCATGGGGTCCTGTATCATTGCCCTTCATTATTTCGGTATGAAAACGGCGGCAATGAACTCAAGTCTTCACTATGACGTTCTTGTATCCAGCCTCGCTGCTGCAGCTGCCTATCTATTTTCAGGCATCGCTCTCTACCGACAGTTTTCTGTTCCCCATCCCTCATCATTCAACCAGGTCATCAACAGTCTGTTCTTGGCTGCGTCTTTGACCGGTCTTCACTATATCGGTGAAAAAGCGATGCTGATGAAGTCTCATCACCTTTTTCTTGCCATGCATGATCCAAGTCTCGGAAGCCTCTCTTTAATCGCCACAGCTATTGTGATCGTAGCCTCCTTGTTCATTACACTGCTGTATGTACTTGGAGCAATGAATGATCAGCAGTTGAAGCTGAAATCCTTGCAGCTGGATGAAAGTGAACAGCGCAACCATTCCCTGATCGCTCTGAATCCGGACGGCGTCTATATGATCGGTAAAGACAGAAGGTTCACAGGGGGCAATCATGCTTTGGAAAAGATCACCGGCTACTCTGCACATGAACTGGAAGGTACTCTCTATACCTCTCTCCTGGCCTCATCGGAAAAAGAAAAAACAGAAGAACTGTTTCAGCGGACCCTCGCCGGTGAACCGATCAAACGGGAGGTGCTCATCAAACATAAAAACGGGACTGTATTTGAAGCAGAGATCACGAACATCCCTTATTTCGTGAATCACAAACTGACCGGCATCATCGGTACGGTTAAGGATTTAACAGAAATGAGATGTATGGAGAGAAAGATCCATCAATCAGAAAAATTAGCCGTTGTCGGGGAGCTGGCTGCCGGGGTCGCCCATGAAATCCGAAATCCTCTTACCTCCCTTAAAGGGTTCACACAGATGTTTCTTGATCACCCCTCGATGTTCAACTTCAGAGAGTACTTACACATCATGCTGGAGGACATAGAATCGATCCAACGAGATTACCAATGAATTCATGGTGCTGGCCAAGCCGCACATGACGGTCACCACAGTGGTTGAGTTCCTTCCTTTGATCAACCAGGTCATCCGGCTTCTTACCGGACAGGCCAGCCTCAACAATGCACAGATCGATACTCAGTTTTGCATCGACAGAGCGACCGTTAAATGCGAAGAAAACCAGTTAAAGAAGGTTTTTGTCAATGTGATCAAGAACGCGATCGAAGCGATGCCGGGCGGCGGCAAGGTAACGATAACGGTTACATCAAATCCAAACAAAAATTTGCTGATTCAGATCAAGGACGAAGGTATGGGGATTGCCGATGGCGTGAACCAGCTCTTTCATCCTTTTTTCACGACAAAAGAGAACGGCAAGGGGCTTCGGCTTGATGGTCGCCCAAAAGATTTTGGACAACCATCAGGGGCATCTGCACTTCACGAGCACCGTTGGAGAAGGGACAATCGCCGAGATTTCGCTCCCGGCTGAAAGTGTGAAGGGGTTTCCAAGCCCTACCGCCAGTTAAGGAGCTGAAGGATAAAAAAGAGCCCGGCTCCATAAAGAACCGGGCATCTCAATCGTATTTATTTTACTTTTACCCAGCCGTTCTTGATGGCTTCAACCACAGCCTGGGTTCGGTCGTTCACGTTCATCTTTTGGAGAATGTTGCTGACATGGTTCTTAACCGTCTTCTCGGAGATGAACAAGTCTTCTCCAATTCCGCGGTTGCTTTTTCCATCAGCCAAGAGCTGCAATACTTCACATTCACGGCGGGTCAGAATATGAAGCGGTTTGCGATACTCCACTTCAGTAAGACCGATATTGTTCGGGTTGTTGGCATTGTTCTTCGTCGATGTTGATAAACGGCGGAACTCATTTAAAAGATTGTAAGTGATCTTCGGATGAAGGTACGCTCCGCCTTCTGCGACTACTTTTACAGCCTCGATCAAAGAATCAGCATCCATTTCCTTCAGCAGGTAGCCAGAAGCCCCCGTCTGGACGGCATGGGATACATACGTTTCATCATCATGGATGGAAAGGATGATCACTTTCGTTTCGGGAGCCTTTTCGACCAAACGGCGTGTTGCTTCCACACCGTTGATGTGCGGCATGTTGATATCCATCAGCACGACATCAGGATGATGCTCATTTACGATATCTTCAGCCTCAGAACCGTCATCTCCCTCGGCTACGACTGAAAATTCATCCTCCATATCCAGGATGCGCTTTACGCCCTCCCTGAACAATCGATGGTCATCAATAATTGCAATTCTTGTTTTATCCGGTGCCGCTGCACTGGATTCATAAACATTTAGACTTCTCATTCTGAACCCTCCCGCTCTCGTATAGGTATTTGAATATAAACGCCGGTTCCGATATTCAAGCGCGAGCTGATTTTCAGTGTGCCTTCAAGCAGTTCTACGCGCTCCCTCATTCCGATCAGCCCAAACGAATTGGTCTTCTGCGGAACACCTGCATCGAAACCTTTACCGTCATCTTTTACAAATAAGGATACATTGCGGTCCGTAAATTCGATCTTCACCGAGATATGTTTCGGATCGGCGTGTTTGCATGAATTCTGGACAGCTTCTTGAATCAATCGAAATAACGCTATTTCCATCTTCGTATGAAATCTCCGCTCATTTCCCATGGGTACGAGCTCGATTTCAATTCCGGTACTTTCCTGGACGTTGCGTAAGTATTTTTTTAATGTAGGGACGAGTCCAAGGTCATCGAGCGCCATCGGCCGGAGATCGTAAATAATTCTCCTGACTTCCCTTAAGGAGGCTCTGACCATCTCTCTTAAGTCTCTAATTTCAGTTACTGCAGCCTGTGTACCTTTTTCATTGAACACTTTTTCAACCAGCTCGGAGCGGATTAATACATTCGCCATGAGCTGGGCCGGACCATCATGAATTTCACGTGATACCCGGCGGCGTTCTTCCTCTTGAGCTTCAATGATCTGAAGGCCAAACTCCTGCTTTTGCTTGGCATCCTCCACAAGTTCATTAATCTTTAATAAATCTCCGCTTAAATAATTAAGGACGACCGAAATCTGCCCAACGAGCGATTCAGCTTTAGCCACCGTCTCTTTCAGAGCATTCAAGCGCCTTTCCAAATCGTTCCGTTTTTCGCGCAGCTGTTTCTCCGTCTGGCGGGCAATCGACATCTCGATCTGAATGGCATTTGCGCTTTCATAGGCCTCGCGAATATCGCCCTCACTGTACTTTTGAAAGTGTTTGCTTACCTGAGCCAGCTTTGACCTGGCGATCTTGGACCTTTCTTCAAGCAGGTCCGACCGGTCAATGGCTTCGAGCGCTTTTTCTTTGACATCTTCAAGCTCTTTCGCCAGCCGCAAAAATTCCTGCCGCGATTCCTCGCTGATATCAAACACTTGAGTCTGGCTTACTTTAACGGTATTGATGGTTTCTGTAAGAATGCCATCTAAAAGCTTTGGATCGATTTGTGTTTTAGCTGCCATCTTGTAAATATCCTCCAATTAAAACGATAAAGAAGAACAGACTTTAGTTCTAGAACCATCCTACCTAATTTGGACATGGGACTTTCTTACCATAAATCCAAATAAAAACATTTATTCCATAAATCATTCGTATGAAAAAGGAATTTTATGTCTATTCTGCAAAGAAATTTGTAGGAAAGTTGCTTGCGCCTTATAATGAAGGATAGCACTAAATCCCCTCAATTTGTAGCTTTTTTGGGATAATTTTTAAGTGAACTTTACATTTTTTCATTACCATTTATCTTACGATTTATTTAAATCCATTACTAAGGAGCACGCTGAAAATGTTATCCAACTATTTTACCGTCAAAGAAACCGGCGAGCATGAGATTGTCATCGAGCGGTCAAGGTTCATCGCTCATTTCGCAAGGGCAACGACTGAAGCTGAAGCGATGGAATTTATTCAAAGCATCAAAAAAACCCATCATGGCGCGACCCATAACTGTTCTGCCTATCTGATCGGGGAGCACGACCAGATTCAAAAAGCGAACGATGACGGAGAACCGAGCGGCACTGCTGGCGTTCCGATGCTCGAGGTTCTGAAAAAAAGAAGATTAAAAGATGTCGTCGTCGTAGTTACCCGCTATTTCGGCGGAATCAAACTTGGTGCAGGAGGATTGATACGCGCGTACGGAAAAAGCGTCAGCGAGGGTTTGAACGCCATCGGAGTGGTAGAACGCAAACTGATGCAAATTGTCCATACTAAGATTGACTATACACTTCTCGGCAAAGTCGAGAATGAGTTAAGATCCTCTCCATACATTATCAAAGAAATTAACTATCTTGAGCAGGTTGAAATTCTTACGTATGTTTCTGTGGAAGACGTACAAAACTTTAAAGAATATTTAATAAACCTCACAAATGCGCATGCTACAATAGAAGACGGTTCATTGGAATACTTGGAAGAAAAAATCTTGTAGTTCTATCCCCATTTATTTCAGAAAGTGTCGAAACCTATGGACTGTAGGGTTGAATTTATTGAGAGATCAATTAGGGAACTTTCCCGTTAAAGTGAGGAATAAAACATGAGCTATTATAATGAAGAGAGGCAGCCGACACGGCTTGTCAGAAGGAGAGTAAAAAAAAGAAAACGCCGTCCATTCCGGCGATTGATCCGCATGTTTCTTGTTCTCCTTGTGCTTTGTATGCTCGGTGGAGTCGCTTATGCCGGATACTTGGCCTACAAGGTGAAATCCACAGCGGATGAAAGCTACAAAGGCCTTGCCCATGGCAACAAATCCGATCTTCGCATGGATAAAGTCACAATGGGTAAAGACCCTGTTACGATCTTGCTGATGGGTGTCGAAAACTACAAAGGGTCACCAGGCCACTCTGATGCTCTGATGGTCCTAACCATTAATCCGGATACGAAAGAAGCGGCGATCGTCAGTATTCCACGGGATACAAGAACGTATTTGCCGGTAGAAGGCCGCAAAGACAAGATTGGCCACTCTTATGCATACGGCAAAGAAGGGCATAAAGAACAGGCAACGATTGATGCAGTTGAGCATTTCCTTAATGTACCGATCGATTATTATGTCCGTACCAACTTCCAAGGGTTTAAAGAGGTCGTTGATTCCGTCGGCGGAATTACCGTAGACGTGCCGTTCGACTTCTCTCAGAAAAACCTGAAAGGCAAGAAGATCTACTTCCACAAAGGAAAAATGGATCTGAACGGCGATGAAGCTCTTACGTACGTTCAGATGCGTAAACAGGATAAACGCGGGGATTTCGGCCGCCAGGAGCGCCAGCAGCAAGCGATGAAAGCCGTAGCTGACAAAGCGCTGTCCATCAAGTCGATTTCAAGGGCGGACAACCTGTTGAACTCTGTAGGAAATAACGTTCAAACGAATATTTCACTCAAAGAATTGTTCGGTATGAGGAACTTCTACAAACAAATTCAAAGCAAAGAGCTTGAACGCATGAACATTGGGGGACAAGATGAGTACATCAACGGTGTTTACTACTTCAGCCCTGATGAGCAAGTCGTTCAAAAAGTAACCGATCGAATTAAAGAGATCCTCGATTATAAAGGCAATGGCTCCTCTTCCGCTGACGGCAGCAGCGATAGCCATGGGACAGGAGAATAAGAAAGTAGAAAACCCGCCAGATTTGGCGGGTTTTTTTGTGTTTTTTGCTTGTTTATTAGAGTTTTATCTTATGAAAATGATTGGTTTTGTGAGTAATAAATGAATTTCCGTGAGTAATTCGTGTCGAACCGTGAGTAAATTAAGGATTTCCGTGAATAATGTCCCATTGCTGGTCCCTGATCAAGGAAGGAAAAAAGTACGTTTCCCCTTCATTTAAGACTCTCATCCCCTTATTAAACCGCTTTCAACCCTTTTCCCAGGGAAAAGAGAATAAGATAGTAGAAACTCGCCAGGTGCTAATTTACAACCTGAAGGAGGGAAGACATCAAAGCGTGGGCATCTGCATCCAATTTCCTTATTGCCTCCTTCGATACATACTGTTGGGAGTCTCTCTGATTGAGATGATTGATAAACTTCTGCATATAGCTGCCTGACAATTTGTATAGTCCTTTTTCATAAAACAACTGTGCGCTGCTCAAATCTTGTTCAAGTGCGCTTTTTAACTTACCATTCAAGTCTCCAGATTGAAAGAAATCGTCAACACTCTTGTTCATCTCGTTAAAATCCGAGGTTAGATCTTTCCCCAGCAGCTCAAGTTCAGCAAGTGAGGTGCTGCCGCCGCCGTTGTTTTCCGTAATTTCAAGCTTGTTGTACATGTATTGGCCAGGCTGTTTGACGGAAAATGCCCGTGTTTGAAGACGCCATGTGAAATGCTCGTTTTCCTTCTTATCCAGCTCCACCCAGCGTTTTCCGTCCACGGATCCCTTTAAGACCCAGCTCTTTGGATCCGAACGCTGCGGATCGGAGTCACCGGATGAACCAGCGGCTGACGTCATGGAATACATCTGCACTGTTTTTGCATTTTTGAAATGATACTGTATGGCTGGCCGCTTACTGTTCAGATTTTCGGCGGTAGTCGACGTGTTATCAAATAAAGCCTCTACTTTTCCCCCTTGTGCTTCACTGGCTTCTCCCGCTTGATGGTCTGTGAGGTCGCCCATGGGTTTTGGCTGCAGGGAGGATCCATCTGTCGAGTCCTGTGTAATGGAAGCTGGGGCATCCTTTTTACCTCTTCCCCATTTCGAAGGCTTAGGGCCCATATCAAAGTCCAGTCTTGCGCCCTTTGCCAGGTCTGAGTGAAGAATAAACGTTTTGCTGTAGCTTTTTCCATTAACCTTCAAGCCCTGAACATATTTATTCTTTTTACTGTTTTTAGGAGCATGGATGACAATTTTCTTCCCATTTTCCAATTGAATTGTTGCTTTTTTGAAAAGTGGAGCTCCGATGGCATATTCCGGACTTCCCATCTTTAAAGGATAAAAGCCCAATGCACTGAAGATCTGCCATGCTGACATCTCTCCGTTGTCTTCGTCACCAGCATAGCCCTGCCCGATTTCACTTCCGATGTAGAGGCGGTCAAGAGCCTCTCTCACCTTCTCCTGTGTTTTCCAAGGCTGGCCTGCATAATTATACATGTACATAATGTGATGGGAAGGCTGGTTGCTGTGTCCATACATGCCCATGCGCACATCTCTAGCTTCTCTCATCTCATGTATGACGCCACCATATTTACCTGCATGCAGGGCTGTTTCTGGAGTGCTGAAAAAGTGATCCAGTTTTGCCGCCAGGCCTTTTTTACCTCCATACAGATTAGCAAGGCCCTGTCCGTCCTGCGGTGCATGGAATGCCATGTTCCACGCGTTCGTTTCGGTGTAGTCTCCGCCCCATTCTCTCGCGTCGAATTCCTCTCCGTTCGCCCGCCATTCACCCGAAGGTGCTCTGCCGATAAAGAATTTCTTATCACGATTGAACAGATTGACATAGTTTTGGGATCGATTTAAATAATACTTGGCATCTGTTTTATATTGAAGCTTAGCTGCGTCGTTTTTACCGGCGGTTTCACTCAGCGACTTTGCGAGATTGGCAATGCCATAGTCATTGATGTAACCGTCCATGGACCAGGACAGTCCCTCTCCGGTAGCTGTATTGGTATACCCGTCAAAGATGGACTTTGCAAGGCCTTTGCGCCCTGTTCCAGGATTGGGGCTGACGGTGGAAGCATTTTTTATGGCGGATTGGTAGAAGCTTTTAACGTCGAAGTTGTGAACACCTTTTAGATAGGCATCAGCAAATGCTACATCTGAACTCGTTCCAACCATCAAGTTCGCATAGCCTGGTGATGACCATCTGGAAACTCATCCTCCATCACGGTACTGCTGAACGAAACCATCAATCATCTCGCCCGCCTTTGTAGGTGTGAATAAAGAATACGCTGGCCAAGTGGTGCGGTACGTGTCCCAGAACCCATTGTTGACGTACGTTTTGCCATCCACGATTTTTGCTCCTGTTTGAACAGGCGAGCTTTCTCTGACTGGCGGAGAAAACAGGCTCGCATACTGATAATGAGGTTCTTTTATCGTTCCAGTATTTTCAAAGCCGGAGTTCGGATATAAAAACAGCCGGTACATGTTAGAGTACAAAGTTACGAGCTGATCCTCACTCGCCCCTTCTACCTCAATTTTGTTCAGAAGGCTATCCCATTTTTTCTGTGCTTTTTGTTTTATGGAATCGAAAGTGTCCTCCTGGTTAATTTCCTGTTCAAGATTTTTCCTGGCCTGCTCCACAGAGATGAGGGACGTGGCCACTCTCATCGTAACGGCCTTTTGGTCTTTCGTATTAAAACGTACAAAAGCGGTGACCTTATCCCTTCCTTCGCCAGTCAGCATGCCGCTGTCCGTGATCGGCTGATCAAACTTCGCATAGACGAACATGCGCGAAGCACCTGCAGAAAGACCGCTTTTGACATCTGAATAGCCTTTGACCTCGCCTTTCTCTTTGTCGATCTGTATTCCCCCGTTGTTGTTCACATTGTCAAAAATCAGGCTGGAGCTGTCGCCTTGAAATATGAACCGCTGCAAGGCGGCATGATCGGTAGGTGTAATTTCCGTACGGATTCCATTGTCAAAGGTAACGCTGTAATAATGGGGTTTTGCCGTTTCATTGGAATGCTTAAACGGCAGTGCCCTGGCCTTTCGATCAGCGTCCGGTTTTTCTTTCGCAGAATCGGATGGCATGACCTGAAAGGTTTGGCGGTCGCCCATCCACGGACTTGGCTCATGGCTGATCGAGAATGCCTGAATCTCCGGCTGATTATTTGCATTATTGTTCTGGTTATAGCTATACAGCCAGCTTGTGGAACCTGCATCAGTTACAGGCGTCCAGAAATTAAAGCCATGCGGAACAGCGATTGCCGGAAAGTTGTTTCCTCTTGAGAACGTACTGTTGGACTGTGTGCCCCGCAAAATATTGACATAATCTGAACGATGATCGTAAGCTTTGCGCACCGGCGTTCCATCAATTTTGATATCGTCGACAGAACCTTTAAAAACGGCTGGGCCTTTCGGGTTATCGTAAGCAATGAGTATTCGTTTGATCGTTTTCCCGGCAGCTGCAGCCCCAATATTAGAATGCTTGTAGTTCCACTGATTCATATAAAGGGTTTTAGATTTACCTTGTGCTTGGGGGCTTACCTGGATTCCATACTGATCGTATGCCTGGAGATCATGAAGATAGGTGCCGTCCGAGAAAGCCAGGTCTACGGCCGCATATGAGCTCGAATAGTCATTTTGGTCACTGTCTGTAAACTCGGGATGTATGTAGTAGGAGAGCTCGGTTTTCCGGTTCACTTTAATGTTTACATCTACTATTTTATTGTAGGAATACGCTCTGTCTTTCGGAAGATGCGTTCCTGAATAGGTTATGGCTTTTGTCCCCGTCCAGCCGGCCTTCGTTTTTGCGGTATACGAAGTTGAAGGGCCATTTCCTGGCTCGGACTTCATATCGGCAGGCTGCGGTGCGGGTACGTCAATCCCGTTGGATAGGGCGATCTCAGCAATTTGTGTGAGGTTTTCTCCGGAGTTTTTCAAAATATTGATGCGGTAGTAGAGGTATTTGGTTTGGTTCTCAAACGACTAGAGTTTGCGTTCAAAGCGCTTTGGAAAATCCTCATTCGTTCTCGTATCGAGAGCAGTCCAGCTTTTTCCGTCGTTGGAACCGGCGAGCTGCCAGTCTTTCGGGTCCCTGCCGTCATAATCGTTGGCAGATGTTAAAGCATACTTAACAACGGCTTCCGGTTCTGACAGCTTAAGCTCAATCCATCCTGTTGGCTCAAATGCGAGCCATTTTGTGTTCACGTCTCTGTCAGTCAATTTCTCTACAATCTCATTGGGCGGGTTTTCCGCGCTCACCGTCACCTTTTCCACTTTATGAGTGATGTCGCCCTGGATGCCTTCATACCGAATGTTTCCATCGATTCCAGAAGACATTTTACGGCCTTCTGCATCGGTTTCCACTGTATTTTCCTAGGAAGGCTGAGGCTGGTTCTGCTCAAATGAGGTATAGAAGTCCTCGACACCCTTCTCTTTCGTATGGGTTAGTGCGTTCACAGGCTGACTGACAGGGAGGGTGAGAATCGATGTAAGGAATATTGTGGACGTGAATACAGAAAGCATTCTTTTCTTATTGTTCAAAACGTTACCCCTCCAAGTGATTTTGACCGCTTGCGATATCATAACAGCTAAATAAAGTACACCTCCTTTGTTTAGTGGGATTTAAAGCTTAGTGACTGATAAAGCCTGTCCGCCAAAAAACGTGTGATAGGCGGCGTCATTCCTGTGGAAGCGTTTACATATACTTATAGTATAAAAATGATTTCTTGTTTAAAGAGACAGGATTTTCTGCACTTTTTTATGATTTCCTGTATTTTTTTAAGATAAGAAAAAGGTGCCTGGCACCGGCTTTTGACATGTGTCAAAAACGGGTGCCTGGCACCTAAAATGGTTTCGTTCATTAATCCTTGTCTGGACTGTTGACCTGCATCGTGCCGATGAACTTCTTGTAGAGGAAGAGCACCGGTCGGTATTTATGATGCACGAGGCCGATGATCTCGGCGATCACCTCAAGCATCAGCAGCAGGCCGATGACGATGACCACTGAGCCCCACAATGTGCTGGATTCAAACACTACAGCAGCGACGCTGAATACGATGCTGAGCCCGTAGATCACAAGAACGGTCTTTCGGTGGGACAGGCCCAGGTTGATCAACCGGTGATGCAGATGCCCTTTATCCGGCGCAGAGATCGGCTTTTTGTTGGCCATTCTGCGGATGATGGCAAAGGACGTATCGAATACCGGCACACCAAGGATGATGATCGGTACGACAAAGCTGAACAGCGTAACGCTTTTGTACAGTCCAAGCAGCGACAGGATCGAGATGGAGTACCCCAGGAAGAGTGATCCTGTATCGCCCATAAAGATTTTTGCCGGATTAAAGTTGTACATCAGGAAGCCTGCCGTAGAAGCTGCGATCACAAGGGCAAGGGAAAGGATCATCATGTTTCCGTTTAACCCCGCCATGATCGCGATCGTCACCATGACGATAACCGACACGCCGGCGGCCAGGCCATCAAGGCCGTCAATCAGATTGATGGCGTTCGTGATGGCGATGATCCAGAAAATTGTCGTGATGTATGCCCATGGACCTAAATGAAATGTACCAACAAAAGGTATGGTGAGCAATTCAATGGTTAGGCCTGTAGATGCGACAAGAAGAGCGGCCAGGATCTGGCCGGCAAGCTTAACTCTTGCACTTAATTCGTACTTATCGTCAATCATTCCGATCAATACGATAAGCACTGCACCTACAATAATCCCGGTTAGCTGCATTTCATACAGGCCCGAGACAAAATATCCGACAACAACGCCAAGGAAGATGCCGACTCCACCCCAGCGAGGCATTATTTTTTGATGCACTTTTCGTTGATTCGGTTTGTCGGTCACATTCAGGCGGACCGCCAGCTTAATGATAAAAGGCATGGCGACCACTACAACCGCGAACGACACAACCGCAGCAATGATCAATTGAATATTCATGTTATCCCTCTTTTTCCAACTCTTCAATGGATTTAAGCAAGGGTCCTCCTGCTTATGTTGCCCAACAACGCCCCATGAAAATTCGCATTCAATCTCTTCAGAATTATATCTCGAAACTTTGATAAACAAAAGTAAAACTATGCTTATCCGCTGTGAATCCAAAAATCCATTCCCCATCATTGCAGTTCATCTCTTCTCATTACCACCAAATGAGAGGGTTGAAGCTACTTTTTAAAAATTTCCGGAAGCAGCAGGATGGAGGCACTCAGCATGAGCCCTACCAACAGCCCGAGCACAGCCTTCCTTTTTGGATTATCGCCGGCCATTTCTGCCGTGTCTACCTTTTCAAGCAGCTTTGGTTCTTTTATTTTCATCGCTCTTGTTTTAAGGTCAAATAAATATTCTTCCTTCTTGATCGTTCCTTCACCGGTGACTTCAGTTCCTTCCACTTTCTTGATCTGATCCTCCAGTGTGGTTTTCCATTGCTCAGTCTGGTGATTGCCTTCGGTCATGAACGCCTTCACCACTGACTTCAATTGTGACTTCGCCTTCCCTTTATTCTCATCCGCCAGGGTCAGCGTGATAATCGTATCCGTTTCTGGAGCGACTTGCAGCTTTTCTTTCATCGCCTTTTCTTCATCCTTGTTCAGGCCTTTAATAGAACTTAAAAACTCATCACTCGCCAGGTATTCTTTCGCACTTTCCGGCGTATTCAGCATGGAGTTTTCTGCTTGCCCCAGTTTTATTTTGGCGGACGCCTGTGCAGAGCTCGGCGCTTTTGCTGCCATAAAGTAGGCGATGACTGTTGTTAGAACAGGAATCAGCAGCAATAGGATGAATAACTTTTTAAATCGGTGCAAGATGCTTTCTGTAATTTCTTTCATTTGCTTGTCCATACACTTACTCCCTTACTTCGTTGGTCGATATTTAGCCCCGTTTTGTTTCACTCTCCAGAAATTAATGTAGCTTATGGAGAATGCGAAAAGCAGCCAGAGGTAGTTTAGCGAGATCTGTGAGCTTGGGCTGATGCAGGAAAGCGAGAAAGCAATCATGCCGCCAAGCAGTCCTTCACTGATTATTTTTTCATAGAGGGTACCCGATTGTCTGAAGATGCGGAATAGCTGCAGGATGACCCATACATATAGAAAGACATAACCGGCAAAAATAACAGCTCCATAGTTGACGAGAATCTCGATCCACCAGTTATGGACGTTGATGATTCCCTTCGTCGGAAATTCTGCATAATGCATGAGATAGTACTTAGAGTTCCCAGAACCGATGCCGAACCCAAAGCTTTTTTCGAAAAAGAGCAATCCGTTCTTAATAAGGTTGGAACGGATATCGACTGAGGCGATCTCGGTTTGTGAGCCGCTGGACATCAAGCTGTGCAGCATGCCCTCCACCTTTCCGATGGCAGCTGCAAATTTTTCTTTAAACATAAAAATTCCGGCAGCCAGCCCGATGAATCCGAGGACAACGAGCACTCTTTTTGCTTTTTTGTTCGTTAAGAAGACAAACCAGAAGGCGAGACCTAAGGGGATCGCGATAAAGTTTGCCCTCGACGAGGTAAAAATCATCACATAGAGCGAGAGCAGCATGAGTGCGGCTCCCGCAGCCTTCATCAGCCAGGACCTCGTGCGATGAACAAACGCTAAAACAAGAAAGAAGCTGACCGAAATAAAGCTGGCAAAATCATTCTCGTTGACAAAAACGGATGTGGGAATTCCTTTTTGATATTCCGCCACTTTATTGATTCTGGAGATGGCAAGATGTTGATGTGTGACATGGTTCCAAAGGCCGATCACGGTCAGAACGGCGAACATGACTATCCAAATCCAGTACACATACTTGAACTCCTCTTCCTTTTTCATGAGAAAGACCATAAAAAAGATGAGGGAGATACCGATGATCAAGAAGATCAGATCAACGGCTCCCATGGAAAACGAGCGGCTCCAGCTCAGAGAGAAGAGAGCATAAAGCATCCAGAACAGATGAAAGTACAGCACTGGTTTGACTCTTACCTGCTCCCACTGCAGGACGTCCCTTCTGAATAACGCGAGATAAAGAACAGCAGGCACCATCAGAACGTACACCATGCGATACGGAAACATCGAAATGGGACCTGCAGGAATGTTCATAATCCCTGCGCCCAGAAACGAGGAAAAAATCAACATGTAGAGCAGTAAATTCATAAATGGGATCTGCTGGACCACCGGTTTGATGGCGATAAAAACCGCGATTATGGCCACATAACCGATAAGTCCTGCTGCCAGCAGCACCGGCGACTGGACAGGCACTCTGTCGATGAGCCAGTTGCCGGTAACGGCCGCAAAGCATAAGGCTAAAAAGATTTGTGTGATTTTTGATTGTAAGATGGTTCGCAGATCAGGCATGTACTCCCCTCCCTTCGCCTTTCCTCCAAAGATGCAAGTTCATCGCTGTTTTCAAGGGAAACATGGAGAAGGTTATGCCTCTTGATTTTTCAGCAGCTGATCATCAGGCACGCTTTTAAATTTTCTTGCAGGGTGCCCGGCGACAAGAGTCTCGCTTTCCACATCCTTTGTGACGAGGCTTCCTGCTGCCACTGCTGCTTCTTCATGAATAACTTTGCCGGGAAGAACCGTTGTGTTAGCTCCGATCCTCCCGCCTCTTTTTACCGTAACTCCCTTAAAATGCTTAAACCGCTCCTTGGACCTTGCCATATAGTTATCATTGGTTGTAACAACACCCGGCGCGATGAACACAAGGTCTTCGAGTTCTGAATACGCCGTGATGTAAGCATTCGTTTCGATCTTGCATTTTACGCCGATGACACAGTCGTTCTCAACCGCTGCGCCCCGTCCGATGATCGTTTTATCGCCGATCGTCACGCGCTCCCGGACTGTCGCGAGATCAGCGACAAAGACATCGTCCGCAATCTCTGCACTGGCGTAAATGATCGAATGTGTACCAATCGTAACACCCGAACCAATCTTCGCCGGCGGCAATGTTTTTAGTGCCGGCAGCGCTGAATTTTTGGCTCTCGCCGGCTGCTTGCCGATGATTGCACCATCCTGGATGATGCAGTTGTCACCGATGGAGACACCGTCGTAGATGACAACATTGTGCCCGATCATCACGTTTGAACCGAGCTGAACATCTTTTCCTATAACTACATTACTCCCCTGGCTGACCGTCAATGAGAACACCCTTTCTTCCTAAAGCCTGCTTCCGTTTATGCGAATGATTTTTCTTTAGTTTCGTTTATAGGATTCTTGCTGAAATAAGCAGCGATCTGTTCAACGACATATTCCTGCTGTTCTCTTTTTAGTTCAGGGAACATCGGAAGAGACAGCACGCGCTCTGCCGCTTTTTCGGTTTCAGGCAGATCGCCTTCTTTATAGCCGAGCTCTTTGAATACCGGCTGAAGATGAAGCGGTTTTGGATAGTAGATCATTGAACCAATTCCCTGCTCTTTCAAGAATTCCTGCAACCCGCTGCGGTCGGGCACCTGAATCGTATATTGATGGAACACATGATAGTTGTGCTCTTCCACAAACGGAGTCACGACTAGATCACCAAGTTTTTCATTCAGCAGTTCGGTATATACCGCAGCTTTTTCACGGCGTGCTTCGCTCCATGTGTTCAGATGAGGGAATTTCACGTTCAAGATTCCTGCTTGAAGCTCGTCCAGACGGCTGTTGTATCCGAGGATGTGGTGATAGTACTTCGGCTTGCTACCGTGAACGCGGATGACACGCATCGTTTCAGCAATGTCCTCATCATTGGTGATGATCATGCCGCCGTCACCGTATCCGCCAAGGTTTTTCGTTGGGAAGAAGCTGTAGGTCGCTGTTGTGCCAAGCTCACCGACATTTTTCCCTTTGTATTTGGAACCGATGGCTTGCGCCGCATCTTCAATGATGGCCAAGTTATGCTTTTTCGCGATTTCAGCGATCGGCTCCATATCTGCCATCTGGCCGTATAAGTGAACCGGGATAATCGCTTTTGTTTTTTCGGTTACCGCTGCTTCAATTTTCGCCGGATCGATATTGTACGTTTTAGGATCGATATCGACAAAAACAGGAACAGCCCCCGCACGGGCAACTGCACCTGCAGTGGCAAAAAACGTGAAAGAAGGAACGATGACCTCATCCCCTTGTTTTACACCGCACCCCAGCAAAGAAATATGAAGCGCGTCACTGCCGTTCGCTACGCCAACCCCATACTTTGCAGCACTATAATCCGCTACGTCCTTCTCAAGCTTTTTCACGTTGTCTCCCAAAATGAAGCGAGAGCCTGACATGATCTCCTCCAAGCTTGCAAAAATCTCCTCTTTAAGTGTTTGGTATTGTTCTGATAGATCAAGCATAGGCACTTTCATCTATGATCCCTCTTTCTGTCTGTTTTATAGTGTTCATCCTGATGTAAAAACTTCATACTGCCGATGTTTTCTCGGGTTAGCTACGCGTGATTCGCTTTGCGAATCACGGCTCGCACGCTGAAGGATAGATTTTCAGGGTCTCTTTAGCGGCAGTATGCTCTTTAGCCGCATCCGCCTAGTTCTCCTTCATGCTCAGCTGGTAGGCGCGGGATTTTTCGTCGCGTTCCTGGATGGCGCAGATGTCTAGGAAACGGTCGGCGAGTTTCGTAATGTTGTGCTTCTCGTTGACATAACGATAGCTGTTTCTTGCGATCTGTTCTTTTTCTTCTTCACTTAAACTCAATAACTCTTCCAATCCGTCAGCAAACTCCCCCGGTTTTTCAGGAGAAACGGACTTGCCGGCTTTCGCTTCTGCCACAATGTCGTTGGAAACATTGCCGGCAAAGAGGATCGGTTTCCCGATGAGTAGGTAATCGTTCAGTTTATTTAATGAAATACCATATTTATAAAGCTGGGTGTCCAGCATGGAAACTAACAAAACATCTGCCAAAGCAAGTGTTGGCATCACTTCTTTTTTCGGAATGCCGTCAAAGAAATAAACGTGCTCATAGTCTTCGGCGAGCTTTTTGAGATTGTCTTTTTCAGGGCCATCTCCGACAAGGACATAGGCTGTTTTTTCCGGGCTGACAAACTTGGCGCTGTTTACGACTGTTTCCAATGAATTTGCTACGCCGTGAGACCCGACGTACATCGCAACCTGTCCGTGTCTTTCTTTGATCTCGTTGATCTGATCCTCCAGAGAGCTCTTGCCTTCTTTTTCTTCCATTCGGTCCATGCTGATGCCGTTCGGAATAACGTGGATGATTTTCTCGTCCACACCCATCTCCTTGATGTACTGCGCAGCACCCGGCAAAGTAACGATAATCTGATCGGCTCTTTTATATACGAACTTCTCAATCGCACCAAACATGAGCACGGCCGGATGATACTTCGACATCGATCCGAGCTCGATCAATGTCCGCGGCCATAAATCCCGGATCTCCACAATGTAAGCCGCCTTCTTCCATTTGCTTAAAAAGTAGGCTGCCAGGCAGGCAAACAAGTGGACGGACGAACCGACGATCGCATGGGGGCGCTCTTTTTTCATCATTCCGCGCCACAACGCCATGAAGAAGTAAGAAATCATGTTCAGGATCCGCATCACACCGTTTCCTTTGTACGGAAGGGTCCAGAGCCACTCGAAAATGACGCCGTTCACGTTTTCCTTATAGTTCTTCTTCTGCCTGTTTCTCCAGACAAAACGGTAGGCCAGAAAGCTGCTTGCGAATATTCGGATCTTATGGTCTTTTTTTACGAGTTCATGGGCAATGTCATAGTGTCTAGTGATTCCTGTTTCCGACGGTTTTAACGCCACGTGATTTAAAATCCATACCTTCATCTGTTTGTTCACCCCATTTTAAAGACCTGTTGTCAGCCATGGCCAACCTTTCATATAACGCAACCAGCTCTTGGCTTTCTTTTTCCCAGTTGTACTTCTCGATCACAGCTTTCCGTCCGTTCTCACCCATCTGCTTGGCTTCCTCCGGATGTTCCATGATCCATCTCATCGCATCAGCTACTGCATTTGGATCGAGAGGATCTACACATAGTCCGCAGCGGTTGCCGATAACAAAATCCTCCCAGAGCGGAAAGTTGGAGGCGATCGATGGAAGTCCGGCTGCCATGTATTCAAACAGCTTGATCGGGTAGGACACCATGTATCTCGGCTCCGGGCGGATCAATACGAGTCCGGCGGTGGACTGGTGAAGCACGTCCTTTACTTCGCTGCGGCTGAGCCAGCCTTTATGGTCCACATGTCTCCAGCCGTTCTGCTGCTTCATTTCCTGTTCAAGCTGTTCTGGCGCAAACTTGCCGGCTAGCACAAGCTCTCCGTTCAGTCCCTGGCCGTTCAGCACTTCGATGGCAGATACCATTTCTTTAATACCGCGAAGCGCTGTAATTCCGCCGATATAAAGGAAGCTGTTCTCTTTCCTTTTATCTATTTCTTTTACTGACGGATTTCCCATCAGTTCTTTTAAAATCGGGAAGTTGTGAACCGTCACCGTGTTGGAGTTGTACATTTCAAAACGTTTCGTGATCGTCGGTGTGGCCGTTACGACGGCATCAAATCGGCGAGCTGCGTATTTTTCCATCTTTCTGACCGCGACCGAGATATTCTTTCTTAAGAGCTTCGGAATCCACTGTTTAGACAAAACCTGTTCCGGCACGTCTTCATGTACATCATAGATGACCTTCTTGCCTCTCTTTTTTAAAAGAAGACCGATCGTCATCAGCTCCGGATCATGGAAGTGGTACACATCAGCATCTACTTCGATTGCTGCCTGATACACGCTTCTTGCTGCGGCAAACATCCGGGTATAACGGTTGCTGGCCGTTGAGGATACACCAACGACTTTTACACCATCTATGATTTTATTCTCGGTGTTAGGTGCTATTAAATATACATCGTGCCCCGCAAAAGCAAGTGACCGGCATTCCTTCACAAAAATGCGGATGTCGTCAGCGGGATGGACTGAAGTTAAATGACAGATTTTCACGGCAACGTTCACTACCTTTAGTTTGGGAGTTAACCATTTGCATGGAAAACCAGACCTGGATGGGCCCGGTTTTTTCTTTTTTGGATCGTGCTGATTTATAGAAGGTGATACTTCTTGACTTTAGTAGAAAGTTCTTTCATTGCATTTCTAGTATCGAAGAGGACAGGGCTGTGTTCCGCAATCAATTCATAGTCAAATGCTGTATGATCTGTTGTTAATAGAACAAGGTCGGCACTTTCAAGCACTTCTTTGGATAGTTCGTGTGTTTCTACGATACCGCCCATGTACCGGAACGTATTCACATGCGGATCAACAACCGTGAAGTTGGCGCCTGCAGCGTCCAGCTTTTCAAGAATTGGAATGACCGGTGATTCCCTCATGTCTTCAATGTCTTTTTTATAAGCGACACCGAGGATAACGACCTTCGCACCGTTCATCGCTTTCTTTTCCTGGTTCAAGATCTTCATGCTGCGTTCAAGAACAAAGTCAGCCATGCTGTTGTTGATCTCCCCGGCTGTTTCGATCAGGCGGGTATGATAGTTGTATTCACGGGCTTTCCAAGTAAGGTAGAATGGATCGATCGGAATGCAGTGTCCTCCAAGGCCCGGGCCTGGATAGAAGGCCATGAATCCGTACGGCTTCGTTTTGGCAGCATCGATTACTTCCCAAACATTAATGTTCATCTTGTCGCACAGGATGGCCATCTCGTTCGCCAATCCGATGTTGATGTTTCGGAAGGTGTTCTCAAGAATTTTTTCCATCTCAGCTACTGAAGGACTGGAAACTTCATGCACTTCTCCTTCAAGTACAGCACGGTAGAGAGCAGAAGCGACTTTTGTACATTCCGGAGTTACTCCGCCTACCACTTTCGGCGTGTTCTTCGTGTTGAATACCTTGTTGCCCGGATCGACACGTTCTGGCGAATACGCAAGGTGGAAGTCTTTACCGCATGTAAACCCTGAAGATTCAAGGATCGGACGAAGAAGTTCTTCAGTCGTTCCCGGATAAGTCGTGCTCTCAAGAACGATGAGCATGCCCTCGTGAAGGAACTGTGCGATTTCTTTACCTGAGCTCTCTACATAGGATGTATCCGGCTGGCGGTAAATATCCAACGGAGTCGGTACACAGATCGCAACGGCATCCACTTCTGAGATCAGAGAGTAATCCGTTGTCGCACGGATTTGTCTTGAAGAGGTTAGCATAGCGAGCTCTTCGTCCACTACGTCTCCGATATAATTGATTCCGTCGTTAACCATTTGAACACGGCTTTCCTGAACGTCAAAGCCGATGACCTTGTAGCCTGCTTTCGCTTTTTCAACGGCAAGCGGCAGCCCGACATAACCAAGGCCAACCACTCCGATGACTGCCTCTTTCGTTTCAATCTTGTTCAACAGTTGCTTTGTAACATCTCGCTGTGTAGTCTGTAGAGTTTCCATTAGTTTAAAACCTCCTGAGGTAGCATTTTGACACGCTGATTGGTTTCTGCTGATTCATACATGGCAAGGACCAGTTCTAATGCTTTTTTGCCATCTTCACCTGTGACGATCGGCCCCCGGTCTTCTTTTATCGCTTCGACCATGTCTTCTATGATGCATTGATGGCCAGGTTTTCCAAATGGATCTTCTTCTATCAGTTTCTTAAGTTCGGCTGTTTCTTCTTCACTCGTGCCTTCAACGTTCCAGTGTTCCACGTTCACTGCGGTTGGTCCGCCGACTTTAATCGTTCCTTTTTCACCAAAAATGCTGAGTGATTCTTCAAAGTTTTTCGGGTAGATGGTGGTCGCTGTTTCAACGACTCCAAGTGCTCCGCTCGTAAACTTGACAAGGCCGGTGCAGACATCTTCTGCTTCGATGTCACGGATTCGAGTGGCGCTCATGCTGAACACCTCGTTCACATCACCCATCATCCAGAGCATGAGGTCCAGGTTATGGATGGCCTGGTTCATGAGTACTCCGCCGTCCAATCCTTTCGTTCCTCTCCATGGCGCCTGATCGTAATAGGCCTGGTTTCTGTTCCAGCGGACGGTTGCGTTAATGTGGCTGATCTTTCCTAGCTTGCCGCTTTCGACAACTTCTTTCAGCTTTTTCATCGCCGGGCGGAATCGGTTCGGGTGAACGACCGCCAGCTTTACATCATTGCGATCGCACGCATCTATGATTGCATTTGTATCATCCATCAAAAGAGCAATCGGCTTTTCTACGACTATGTGCTTTTTCGCCTCCGCACCCTGTACGGCAAGCGTTGCATGAAAGCCGCTCGGGGTACAAATGTTAATCACGTCTATGTCCTTATCGGCCAGCAGTTCCGCGTAATCCGTATACGTTTTTGCGTTATACGTCTCCTTGTAGAAGTCCATGTTTTCCGGGATCATGTCACATACAGCAGCGAGTACTGCTCCATCTGCCCGGTCAATGGCTTCCGCATGTTTCTTAGCAATATGGCCGCATCCTACAATCGCAAAATTAAGCATCGACAAAACTCCTTTTGTGTAAAAACAATAACTTGCTGTTCACTAGAATTCTTCGTCCATTTTATATTATTTCCAAGGGATTTCAGGTAAATTCTCGGTTAAGAGATTGTTAAGGACGTTTACAAAAAGGCGCTGCAGGACGGGGCTTTTTGCCCATAGGGCTAGCAGCATCAAAGGGTATGAGATTTACATTTTCTTAATAAAAGAGATTTTGCCGGCCGCCAATTGACCCCCTTAAAATAAGAAAAGCACCCTTCATTTAAGAAGAGTGCTATATATATATTCTTATTGTCCGTGCATTTATGTTAAATTCTCTGTGCTTTCATCTGATCCACCGTCTGTTTGATGCCTTCTGCAAGCGGCACCTCAGGCTTCCAGTTCACAAGCGCCATGAATTTGCGGTTGTCGAGGCAGCTGCGGTAAATATCGCCTTCACGCGGCTCTCCGTAAACCGGATCCAGGCTGCTGCCGATTTCTTTCGCCATCACACGGTACAGCTCGTTCACCGTGATCTCTTCGTTCGCGCTGACATTGAAAATGCCGTCTTCGCAGAACAGAGCTGCGGTATTGGCACGTGCTACGTCCTCCACATAGATAAAGTCACGGGTCTGGTTGCCATCCCCAAAAATGGAGACAGGCTGTCCGCTCAGCAGCTTATCGAGGAAAATCTTAATCACTCCGCCCTCTCCATCCTTCGTCTGTTTCGGTCCATAGATGTTGGAATAGCGAAGAATCGAATAGCCGATACTATGCGTTTCACAAAAATTGGCGATATACATTTCGCAGGATGCTTTTGAAATGCCATAGGCAGCGGTAGGCTGAAAGTGTTCACACTCTTTAAGAGGCACATTTTCATTCTCCCCATAGATGGCAGCTGTGGATGCGAAGACAAACTTTTTCACATCGAGAGCTTTCGCCAGCTCAAGCATTCTGACCGTTCCTTCAATGTTCAATCTCATGTCGTATAGCGGATCCGCTACCGAAGAAGGCACACTTGTCTGGGCCGCCAGGTGGATGATCGCGTCAATTTCATGCGGCTGTAGCCGTTCAGTCAGAGAGGGATCAAGGATATCACTCTGGATGATCACATCCTCCGTGTTTACATTGCTTTCGCTCCCCGTCGTAAAGTTATCCACCAAAATCGGGGTATGCCCTTCCTTCACCAGTGCGTTTTTCGTAAATGTCCCGACGAACCCTGCTCCGCCTGTTACTAATACATTCATGCTGAAATCCTCCCGTCAGTACCTGAGTTTTAGTTTTCGAATCACCGTTCTATAGAGCTTAAGATCGCTTTTCTTAATGAGCAAAAAGCGGTGGTATGGCTCGTTTGTCACTTTTTTGTATAAGACGACCTTTACGAGGAAGCTGACAAAATACGTGATCGTCGCAGAAAATGCTGCTCCGGTCACTCCATACCTCGGAATGAGCACCACGTTCAGCACCAGGTTAAACAGCACGTTGAAGATGGAAAGATACATGTTTAACTCAGGCTTGCCGCGGCCGGCAATGTCATTTGACAGAATCTTCTCGACCGACAGAAGCGCCACACCGGGCAGAGTGATTTGAAGCAGGCTCGCACTTGTCTCATACTCATGGCCGAACAGAGTGACGATCAGATCCTTAGCGACAATCGTACCTGCCAGCGCAATGATTAACGTAATCGCCATAATGTTTCTTGATACGAGAGAGGTGAGATGGTTTCTCTCTTCATCGGTTTTTATGGCTGCGATTTTTGGGTAAAGGACGTTGGATATAGAAGCCGCAAAGATCGTCAGCCTCTCCCCGATGTTCATCGCGGTTACGTAGATCCCTACCGCTGAATCGACCATGAAAAACCCGATGAGGAAAACAACGATCCGGTAGTTCAAAAAGCTCGCAAAGTTACTGATATGCGCTTTAAGCCCGTAGTTCACGGACTTGCGGAAATACTCCCACGAAAATCCTCTGATATCAAAACGCAGCTTATGCTTTTTCTTCAGCTGATAGACCATATAAACCACGTTGATCAGGTTTCCTGCGATAAACGCCATGATGGCGCCTTCCAGCCCAAGCCTGAAAACAAGGACGAATACTGCAACAAAAACAAGGATCCCGAGCTGGTTGACGACCATCGCCGTATTGAACAGTTTAAAATCCTGCAAACCCTGAAAGACCGTCTGAAAATACTCGCGCAAAAACATGAACGGCAATGCCAATAAGCAAAGGTACAGCAGCGTATGAGGGGTGTGATTGAAAAACTTTTCCGAGAAAAAGAAGATGACAACCGCCCCGATCCCCATACTGACAAGGCTTAGAAGCGTACCGATGATGATGTTATTGTTGTAGACCGTATTTAGTTTCACATCTCCCCTGCTGATATAATAGATCGTCGACGTGTTAATGCCAAGAGTAAGAAAAGTCAGAAGAACTGTTGGCAGCAGGGTGATCAGAGAATACTTACCCTGTCCGGCTGGCCCCAGAATACGGGCCAGAACAACAAGCAGCAATATGCCGATGACAATATTGGTCACCTGTCTCGAAAAGGTTAAGAAACTGTTTCTGACAAAGCCTCGATTGCCGTCGCTCATATCAAAATTCCGCTCCCATTCTTTACACTTTGTAAAAAGTTTCTGTAATTTTTCTGGGCATCATAATCTTTTTCCCATTTGCTAAAGGCATTCGAACGGTACATCATTTTCTGTTCCTCCGTAAGTGCAGCGAAACGCTCGATATACTGTGCCAATTCCGCAGCATCAATGTCTGATGGGGTCAAGAAGCCATTGCTCTCATTGACGAGTTCCTTTACACCGCCAACATCGGTGGCGATCACCGGAATTGAGGTACTGAATGCTTCCATAATCGTCACTGGAATTCCTTCACTCTCGCTCACATTGACAAAAAGATCCACCGGCTGGGACTCATAAAACTCAAAGATCTGCTGCTGCGTACAATGCCCTTTAAAATCCACGGTAACCTGTGCCGGGAGCTCATTCTTCGCTTGATTCTCGATTTCTTCCCGCTGTTCCCCATCGCCGATGTGCGTCCAGTGGATGCGTGAAGTCGTTTCTTTCAACGCCTCTACGAGCAGATCCAGCCGTTTTACCGGTTTAACGTACGAACACGTAACGATCCTGAGAATTCCATCTTCTGAAGGTGATGCCGTAAATCGAGGCCGTTCCGTCCCAAGGCGATTGACGAGAAGCCGCGCATCCGCGTTCGGATATTTAGTTTCCAAATATTGTTTTCCGTCATCGGAGATCATCCGCACCGAATCCAAGGCGGAAATCACCCTTTCCTGAAACGGCAGATAAGGGATGGAATGCCTGTAATCGTAGACGTCCCCGCCATGAGCACGGGATACCGTAAAAAGATCATCTCCGTAGGTTTCCTTCAGCATCGCCAAAGCCACAGCTGAAGGTGTCAGCCAATACGAATAAAAGACGGCCTTGCGGCTGTCAAAGTTCTTATCATCCAGCCACTTTCTTTTGATTTCATCCCGGATCCGGATCGCATGGCTCAGCCAGTTGGCCAGCTGCAGCAGTCCTTTACTTCCAAACATACGGGCTTTCGGCAGCTCGCTTGAAAGCCAGCGCCGGCCCTGCCCATCTGCCGTGACACTGTAAAACGTATGAATGTATTTTTTCGTGCCCCCGGGCCGTCCGGGCAGCTGATGGACACTTACTTTTTCAGGCACAGGCCGTTTTTCGCCTGCTCCGTTAACTGCAGCAATTTCAATTTTTTCAAATAACGGTTCCATGTATTTCATTTCGGTTTCTAAAAACTGCTCCCCGGGCAGGTAAGGATAACGGTTGGTTATCAGGATCATGTGCTCTCTTGCTGTTTTCATTTCCTTCTGCAATGTTGTTCACCATCCTTTGAATCCTGAAGCTCTTATCATTCTTGCCAAAAAGAGCGTGTATAAGGCTGTTCCCTTAATCTTTCGGTGAGCCATTTGAATTTTTGAAAACTCGCTTTTTATGCAAATGGCATAAAGGAGGCCTGAACTCTCATGATAGTGGTTGTTTATTAACTAAACTTAAATTTCTCATGAAGGTTTTGTAAATATTCGCCCAAAAACCCTTTACTTCTCCTGAATTCTTCATTAAACTGTAATATTCTTTAAATTTTTTTTATTGTATTTACACAACTTTAAAGGTATCTTTATTGTATGCTTCCATAAATTTACGTTCCTTATGTCGAGAGGTTTCGATAATAATAGGGGAATTTCATTATATGCACGACCCATAAAATCATAGATATAGATGGAGAGAAGAAAAGGAGAATACTATAGATGGACCGTCAACAAATACGGAAAAGAAAGAAGAAAAAGAGACGCATAAAGTTTATCGTCTTCCCATTGATTCTGATTCTTTTAGGAACAGTCGGTTTCGGATCTTATTTAACTTATAAATTGGCCAATGCCTCATCAAAAGCGCAGGAGACCCTTTCACGAGGGGAAAAATCGGAGCTGCGTATGAATGAAGTCGATCCTGGCAAGGACAACTTCTCCGTACTCATCGCAGGGATCGATGACAGTAAACACCGTAAAGGAGAAAAAGGATTTGAAGGCAACCGGACAGACGCCCTCATCCTTGCTACCTTCAACCGTGATCAAAAATCCGTAAAAATGGTCAGCATCCCGCGTGACTCCTACGTTACGATACCGGGGCGCATGAATAAGGACAAGATCACACACGCCCATGCATTCGGCGGCATCGACCTTACCGTGGATACAGTGGAACACCTCTTCAACATCCCGGTCGATTATTATGTTCGCGTTAACTTCGATGCCTTCCTGCAAATTGTAGATACGCTGGGTGGGGTTGATGTGGACGTGAAAAAGAAAATCGTTGAGCAGGACAGCCAAGACCGCCCAGGAGCCATCACAATTGAGCCTGGCCAGCAAAGGCTGAACGCTGAACAAGCACTCGCATTTGCCCGTACTCGGCACGCTGACTCGGACATTGTGCGCGGCGACAGACAAAAACAAATCGTTGAAGCGATCATTAAGGAATCAACACAGATCAAATCGATTCCTAAATACGGTAAGCTCATTGAGAACGTCGGCGACAACATGTCCACCAACTTCACGTTCGGCAACATGCTCGCACTTCTTAAATACGCAAAATCCGTAGGTGATATCGAATCACTTAAATTAGAAGGAACCGATACAAGAATCAATAATATCTATTACTATTCATTAAACGAACAATCGGTACAAAATATCGGTGCCCAGCTGAAAGAGCATCTTGCATACACCGGCTCAGGCACACAGAACAGCGGAACAGGTACAGGAACAGATTCCAGTAACGACTCCACTTCAACAGAATAGTACTGCGGAAGCAAACAACAGAATTGAGTTTAAGCCGGCCCTGATGGCCGGCTTTTTCTTTTGGGGTGCTTGTGGGGGTGGTGATTTGGAGTGCGTGCGGGTCGATTTAGTTCATGCATGGAGATTTCACCTGTTTGCAGTGAATTTTCTTTGGTTTTATTAAAGTAGGGACTAAGTTGTTTATAATATCCTCTCTGTTAACTATTAGATAATGAATAGGGCCAAATTAAAGGTCGAAATCCGCGATCATCTGATGCATTTTTAAGCCACCGATGATTTATGTTCAAAGATACTGCGTGTATGTTCAAAAAATGAATATTATGTTCAAAAAAATGAACGAATGCACTCGACATCATTCTACTCATTTTGACACATCCCTTTTGTCGACCAAGCACCCCCTCCCACAAAAAAAAAACCGGACCTGAAGACTGCCTTCAAGCAGCCTCCCGATCCGGCCTTTAGCTCCACTATTTAAAAAACTTATCGACGACGCGGCTTGCCGCACGCCCGTCTTCCAATGAACAAAACTTCTCATGGAAGGCTTTATATCGACCTTCGTATTTATCCATCACCTGGTCAATGTTCTTGATCGCCGATGTTACTTCATCCGATGTGCGCAGCAGCGGGCCAGGAGCTTCGTTTTCAAAGTCCATGTAGAAGCCGCGGAGCTGGTCACGGTACATCTCAAAATCATATGTGAAGAACAAGATCGGGCGATTCATGTTCGCAAAGTCAAACATGACCGAAGAATAGTCGGTAATCAAAACATCAGTCACCAGATAGAGCTCCTGAATGTCAGGGTAGCTTGAGGCATTATACACAAACTCTCTATATTCTTCAGGAATGTAAAGCTTGTTGCTGACAACAACGTGCATTCTCAGCAGCAGCACATATTCATCACCGAGTTCACGCTGCATCTGCTCAAAATCAAACTGCAGCTCAAACGTAAACTTATTATTTTTCGACGTCTGGTTATCCCGGAAGGTCGGCGCATAAAGGATGACCTTTTTCCCCTCTGGAATGTTCAGGCGCTGACGGATGCTCTCGGCCAGCTGGTCACGGTCCTCGCGGTAAAAGATATCATTCCGCGGATAACCGATCTCCAGCATATTGCCTTCATAGCGGAATGCACTGCGGAATGCTTTCGTTGCGTAGGCACTTGGAGAGATAAGGTAATCCCATGTTTTCGTCGCTTTATGGACTCGTTCAACATAACCTTCATCACGGCCTTCCACCTTTTCGATATCAAACAGCATTTTTTTGAGCGGTGTTCCGTGCCACGTTTGAATGTATGTGGTTTGCCGGCGTTTTCCAAGATAGGTCGGGAAGTTCTGGTTGTTCACCCAGTACCCTGCCTTAGCGAGATAATAATAGTAGCTCGGGCTGAGTCTTTTGATCACCTTTGTATCCTGATCCGGGAACCTTACATTCTTATTGTAGATCCATACCTTTTTATAATTCAGGTCTCGCTTCAGGATTTCTTCATAGATGGCCCTCGGGCTGTCGGCATACTGCTTTCCTACCCCGCTCTCGAACACAATCAGATTCTTGTCCACTGGCAGCAGACGGGCCGTCCGGTAAAACAGCCTCATGGACGGGAAGTAATATTTGCTTCTGCGGAACCTTCGGAATGCAGCTTGATAAAGTTCATCCTCCCGAACCTTGTCAATCCATCTCTTTTCAGCTGCAAATTCCTCGATCGTCTTATAGATCCGAACATTGTGGCTGCGATCCCTGTATTTTAAGAATTTCTTAGAACGGTTTATATATTTTTCTTCCACTTCAAAGCTTCGTTTAGCATAGCGCTCGACCTCGGCCAGGATCTCCTCTGTTCCAAGCACGACCTCACCCGGCAGATCGTTATCCAGATCCAGGTGCGACGGACGCTTTCCAATGAACCGATCGCGGTCAAACTGGTAATATAAGATCGGCTTATGGAGGAAGCTGAAGTCAAAACCGACGGAAGAATAATCCGTGATCATCATGGCGCTTTCTTTTAAGAGAAGCTGCACATCCACTTCCCCCTGGCTGATGATGCGCACGGGTGATCCTGCAAAAAAGGACGTGAACTTCTGCATGTTTGGATGAAGACAAAAAATGAGTTCGAAATCAAAGTTCTCCGCTATCTCATGCAATTTCGGGTGATTGATCAATTCACGGTAACGCTCAAAATACTCACTTTCCAAAAAGACGTCATCATTGATGATCCAGTCACGCCATGTTGGTATGATCAAGAGCTGGCGCTTCTTCTCTACATCTCCGGCAAGCAGGCTGTCAAATCGGGACAAACCGGTGACCTTGACCTCATCCGGGTCATAGCCAAAGTCATTTACGATCATTTCCTTTTCAAAGTCTGAAGAGACCAGGAATAGATCGGTATCAAAGCCCGGGGCGCGTTTCCCGTAGTTCGCTACCATGTTCTTCGTGCCCATGACCCCGTGCTGCAAGAATACCTTGGTCGCTTTGATCGCTTTTTTATAACGTTTCGTCCGCAAAGGATACAGATAATCTGGATGGTGGGAGCTGATCACTTTTCTCGCCATAAACGTGTTGAAAATATGCTCTTTCGATTTGTAATAGAGAATATTGCCAAGCGGTTTTACATTCTTAAGTTCAGGGGATTGCTCTTCAATGACATAATAAGCATTCTTGTCCGGATGCTTTTCTCTAATATATTTAAAGAAATGGTATCCGGTATCCTGGGCTTTATAAGGCCGTTCACCAACGAGCCAAATGTTTTTACCTTTATAAAACGGGCGTAAAAGCCATGCCCAGCGCTTAATCTTTGTCATGTACCGATAGGCTTCGTTCGTAAATTCATCCACTTGAAGCGACAGATTGAACCCTTTGAACGTAAAGTACGGAGCAAGCGCAAAGGTCGATGGACCTGCCTTTACATAGCCATCCTTTAAGAAATAACGGGCCCTGAACCGCGGGCGGCCAATTCTTGCAAGCAGCGGTTCTGAAGAAAAGTCAAACTTCAGCTCAAAAAAGAAATCATAGATATCCTGCCCAAAGTTATACTGCTGAAAGAACGGCTTGAAATCAGCCTCAACCTTATACCGGTACCTGTGCATACCAAATTTCAGCTTCGTTTCCTGAGCCATTTTTTCAATGGAAACAGGGATACGGTGCTCCATATTGGTATCGCGCCCTTTCAGAAGCAGCTTGGCTTCTTGAACGGCTGCATCCCGGGTAAAAAACTTTCCGTTAAAATACAGCTGATCCTTTTGTAAGACAATTTCATCAATTTGAACTTTTGGCCTAAGGGAAACTGCCGAATTGGCAACGAAGGAAACGTTACCTTTTTTCGTCACATAAATAAAAGAGCATAAATCCTCATTCTCAAAAGGGATAAACTCCTGCACGTTCATTTCGGCAAAGCGTCCGAGTCTGATCGGATAGGCAATATCCTGCCCGCCGTCCTCCCGTGGGATGTACACACCACGGTCTTCCATTCTTTCAAGCGTTTCTTCTGCAAACAGCTCAGTTGGCCGCTGTATCGTTAAATACAGATCAAAGTTTGTCCTGCCCTCTTCCTGAACATAAGGAAGAAGCTGTTTGACGGAAAGGGTGAATTCAAATTCCGTAGAAGCTTCCGTTTCCGCAACCTTTATCATTTCACCAGTTGCCCGTGAATAAAACGACAAGCCTCTTGCCAGGAATCCTGGCTTTAATTTGCCCTCCAAGGTTAGTTGTTCTCCTGATTGTCGGATCGATAGTTCCTCTTTGAACGTTTTTCGTCTAACTGCCTTTTTTTCCGGCCTGAGAATTTTTATGATTCGATTTAAGATGCCGGTTCGTCGCTTCATTATTATTTCTCCTTCTGTTTATAAGAATCGTGTAGTAATAGGCCCCTATACTGCTCGATCATTCCCCAAGTCGTTCTGATTGCTCGTACATATAAAAGGGGTGCATCCGTTTAAGTCCAAGCTGCACCCCGTTCTATTCGAAAGACTTCATTCAATTAATGCGGTGCAAACCGATTTACTTCTTTTCTGCTGTAGGCTGCAGTTCTTTTTTAGGCGTTGCCTTCCCGCTTTGTTTGAGTTGCACTTGCTCTTTAAACCGCTTCTTCTCTTCTTTTGTCATAGCCTTATACTCTTTTAGGAACGCCTGATATTTCGGAAGTACTTCTTTCATCGGACCGTAATCCCTGACTTCTCCATATTCCAGCCAAAGGATCTTCTCACAGAACTTCTTAACTTGCCCCATGGAATGGCTGATAAAAAAGATCGTTTTTCCGCGCTCTTTAAACTCATTCATCTTATCCAAACACTTGTCGGCAAACGTTTGGTCACCAACAGAAAGTGCTTCGTCAATGACGAGAATATCTGGATCAACCGTTACGGAAATCGCAAAACCGAGACGGGATTTCATACCGCTCGAATACTTCTTAACAGGCTGGTCGATGAATTTCCCGATGTCCGCAAACTCAATAATCTCAGGCTCAAGCTTTTTTATATCCTGTTTGCTGAACCCAAGCATCAAGCACTTCAGCTCAATATTTTCACGGCCGGTCAGCTCATTGTTCAGACCGGAGGCAATCGCGATGAGCGACACCTCTCCGTTCAGTTCGATTGTCCCTGACGTTGGTGGAATAATCCCGGAAATCAGGTTGGAAAGTGTGGACTTGCCCGAACCGTTCACCCCGACAATACCGATGACGTCACCCTGATCGGCCTCAAAGCTTATATTTTGTATCGCATAAAAGTCCTCACCGTAGCCCTTAGGCAAAATGATGTCCAACAGCTTTTCGGCAGGCTTTTTATACATTTTAAATTTTTTCGTTACGTTGCTGACTACTACAGTTTTACTCATGTCCATCTCTCCGCATCATAAGTAATCCACGAATCGGTTTCTTAATTTCACATGGAGCGTGGAACCAATCAGGAACAGAACCAATACCAATCCCCAGAAATACAGGGTGTACTCGATTTTATCACCAAAAAACCATTCTCGGCTTAAAAGGGAATCTCGGAAACCTTCCACAATATAAGTAAAAGGATTGGCTTGTACAATCAATTTTAGAAAATGCGGTAATTTTGCTGTATCACTAAATGGATCCCAAAGAATTGGAGTCACATAAAACAGCATGCGCATGATCGATTGCACAAACATCTGCACATCGCGGACAATCGTTGATAGTGTCGAAGTGATTAATGACAGTGAAAATACGAGCGCAACCGCAGCGAGCATGTAATAAGGAAGCTGCAAATAATATATTGAGATCTTTCCTTTTTCGGTAAACTGAAAGATAACCGCTATGATTGCCAATAATATAGCATTTGGATAAAGAATAGAAAATATCACGTAGCTCGGGATTACACTTAATGGAAAGTTCATCTTCGAGATGATCTTTATCCGTGTATAGATCGATTTCGATCCTTGCAGAATGGCCGGGCTGATAAAAAACCAAATAACGATCCCTGCTACGAGCCACTGTAAAAATGGCACTCCGTCTACCCCTTTGTTACTTCGCATCCCCATCCCGAAAACAATCCAATACACACTGATCTGGATAGCAGGATTAAGGATCTCCCAAAGCATGCCTAAATAGTTGTTGTTGTTCTTAATTTTAAGCTCGTACATTGATAAACGCATCATCAAGTAAAAGCTGTTCAGTTGTTCTTTTAGTACTTTAAAAGCTGAAATCATTTTCGTAATCCTCTCCCAAAGAGATTGGTTTAGAATACTTTTTGAACGGCTTTGTGAGAAGATTGTCCATTTTCCAAGTAGCAAAATCGTTCATAAAAGTCATCAAAGATCTCTGAATGAATCGTAAATCCGTCTGACTCAAACTTCTCTATAGCTGCAATGACCTCATCTGTTGTTTTCACGAGTGGACCAGGGGCATACTGTTCGAAATCGAAGTAAAAGCCCCTTAGCTTATCACGGTAGGATTCAATGTCATAAACAAAGAAAATCATCGGCCGCTTCAAGTTCGCATAGTCGAAGAACACAGAAGAATAGTCGGTAATCATGACGTCAGATACAAGATAAAGCTCATTGATATCTCCATGATAAGAGAAATCATAAGCAAATCCTTCGTATGGCGACAGGTCAAAGTTCTCCGCCACGAGATAATGCATCCTTAACACAATAACATAATCCTCGCCAAATTTTTCCTTGAGCTGCAGAAGGTCAAGTTCCAGGTCAAATTTATATCTTCCTTTGCCGTAGAACTGATCGTCCCGCCATGTTGGTGCATAAAGAATAACCTTTTTATCTTGAGGAAGCTCAAGTTTCTCTTTTAGTTCCTTGATGTCCTCTGGGTTGTTCTTCGTATAGAGCACATCGTTCCTTGGGTATCCCACTTCCACCACTTCTTTATGGAAATTAAAGGCCCGGCGGAAGATCTCAGTGGAATAGGCATTTGGGGAAAGCAGATAATCCCACTTGCTTGATTCTTTATGGAAGTTGGCTTTGTATTTCTTCGTGTTCGTTCCTGGCATATGGACCTCATCCATATCGGCTGCCAGGCGTTTGAGCGGTGTACCATGCCACGTTTGAAAATACACCGTGTGTTTTGATTTTGGAATCCACAAAGGCATCCGGCTGTTCGTTACCCAATAATGGGCACGCGCCATTTTAAACAGCCATTTGATGGAGAAACGTTTGGCATAAGGAATGCCGGCATTCTCAAACTTGCCGATATTTCTTCCATCCACACTCCAGACAAGCTCAAGGTCAGGACGGTTCACCTTCAAGTATTCGTAGATGCCGCGCGGGTTACAGCTGTACTGTTTACCTAGAAAGCTCTCAAACATCACAAGGTTTTTCTTAACCGGCAGATAGCCCGCCATCCTGAAAGCCGCCATGTAGGCTTTTTTCGTACGTTTGCTCTGTTTCACCTTCGTAATGGTGCGGCGAACTTTCTTTTTCAGTTCTTGTACAAAGCTGTACTGAACCACTTTAATGACGATCGATCTCGTTTTTTTGCGTGCTGTGAGGGAAACCTTTTTCTTCCCGCTGTCTGTGTTGAGAATAACATGCTTGTTGATTCTGCGTTTAAAGGATATCAGCTGGAGAGGAATCGCCAGGTCTCCTTGGTCAGGTCCAAGGGTATCCTCATCCTCCCATTTAAAGTAGAGACGGAATGTTGAATTTTCATCAGTGCTGCATAGGTCCCTTACATGGAGCTTTACCTTAAAACCAGTTGCTCTGTGTGGCTGCTGATCTTGAAAATACGGGCTCAAGTCGTCTCGTTCAATCGTCTGGTAGGGAATGACACGCTCCTCAATCCCTTCTGGGCCGCCGATCACGAGTGTTTTTTCCAGCACATTATTTTCATAAGGGAAAGGAGAGAAGAAGAACCCTTCAATGGTCACGTTTCCTCTTTTATCAAGCTCCGCCTCTTCCACTTTGATTACAGGACCGCGATCGTGAATCTTAAATGAAAGATTCCCTTTATTTGTCGTATAAGGTGTAATCGCCTGCTTCGTTCGAGGATCCATTGCAGAACCCAATTCTAGAAATGGATGCTTCGTCCTCATCCGGTATTTCTTTTCAAGAATGCCACGCTCTTCGATGGTCTCTTCCACTTCAGGATCATCTTCACTGTCATTTTCGGTGCTGTTGTCTGTATCAGCGTCGGTTAGAGTCTCCTCTTCCGCTGCTTCACCCTCGTCAAAATCATCTTCAGGTTTCGTATCCGCCTGCTGGGTTTCCTCAAGTGAAACGGATTGCTCTGCATGGATAATAAGATAGACATCCCAAACAAGCCCTTTTACAACTTCAGACTGCTCCAGTCTTGATTCAAGAACGTAATATTGCTCATTCGCCTCTAAAACGGTAAACGGTAACTCCCATTCACGCCCAGACATGCGCTCCACCAATAAAAGGTGTCCAGCTAAAGGCTCCTGGAAGACAGAGTTGTATTTCAAAAGATATTTTATAATAGCAATATCTTGATTCAATTCGATGTTATGAAGAATACACTTTCTTCTTTTCGTAGGTTTAAAACCCTCTTGAATCTGTAAGTTAGCTTCCGCTTGCATTTACGTCTCTCTCTCTTTCTGTTTCAAGAATATATTCAGCCAATAACCGGCTCGAATGTCCGAAGTGATATTGATTCCATATGGCCGAAAATTGCTGAACCTTATTCATGTCATAACCCTTTTCTTTAATAACTTTTATCATCTCACGGGTGTCAAACACAACCGGTCCGGGGACCAGATTTTCATAGTTGTCCCAAAGACCCCTTGTTTTACTGTACTCTTCCAGGTCATACGGATAAAAGATCATCGGCCGGTTTAACAATGAAAATTCATAGGGAATCGAAGAATAATCCGTTATCAAAAGATCAGTAACCAATAAGATTTCATTAATGTCCCAACCCGATGAATAATCGAATACAAAACCGGGATAATGCTTTTCAACGTCAACCTTATCCTTTAGTACTGGGTGACTGCGCAGCAGGATCACATACTCATCCCCAAGCTCCCGCTGAAGCAGGTCAAAATCAAGCTGCAGATCAAACTCCTCCAGGTGATGATCCCGATAAGTCGGAGCGTACAGAATGACCTTTTTATCTTTTAGGATATAGTTTTCCCCGTATAATTTTTCTTTCACTTCACTCGTCCATTTTTTATTAAAAAAAAGATCGGTTCTGGGTACACCGGTCCGTAAAAAGTTGGCGGATGAAAGTTGAAAAGCTTCCTTAAATATATCAGCCATGGCATCCGATCCAACAACAACTTTGTGAAAGTTTTTGTAAACATTTAAAAACCGCTTATGCGCACGCTGGCTTCTAAAGGAGATGGATTTATCCTTCAGTCCAAACGTTTTAATAGCGCCCGCGGCATGCCAAAGCTGTATGCATTCTGTCACTTTCTTAAATTTGGCGGCTGAAAGCAGCCCAAAATAATTATCCACCACAACTACTCTGGAGGTTGCCAGGTGATAGGCCGTCCTTGCCATGCTCATTATCGAATTTTCAAACGGGATGAGTTTGGCACCGGACTGGTAAGGATGCAATTTGGGAATCGCATTTTTCGTCGCCAAAAAAACAATAGGGCTATCCGGCTGCAGCTTCTTCAGCTCTTCATAAAGAAACATGGAGTTGTCTCCAAATGAAACAACAAAGGTCACTTTATTTTTCCGGACAGGAAACAGTTTAAAAAAAGTAAACTGAAGCTTGAAGTAAAACAGATACAGCCAGATAGCAATTTCTTTAACCATTTTTAACAGTAAATAAATCTTTTTTGATCTGAGAAGTGGAAATTCCAATCGTACGCGGCAGATACACCACTTCACAATACTCTTTTAAGAAGTCAAATTTGCCTTCCCAGTCGTCACCCATCACAAAAATATCAATGTTATTATCCACGACATCGGAGATTTTTTGATCCCAAGTCTTTTCCGCAATCACTTCATCCACGTAACGGATCGATTCTAGAATCATCTTGCGGTTTTCAAAGCTGTGGTATGATTTTTTATTTTTGATCGCATTGAACTCATCTGCAGATAATCCAACTGTCAGATGGTCACCAAGATCTTTAGCTCTTCTCAATAAATTGATATGCCCCCAATGAAGCAGGTCAAATGTACCGTAAGTTAATACCTTTTTCATCTTGCAATCCTCTCCTTAATGTTCTAATTATATTTACCCTTCTTCCAAAAAATAAATAACAGGTAAATATTTTGTAAATTGTATCGTTGCTTTTCTCTCTCGCTATTAATCTTTTCGTATAGATTTGTTGTTTTGTTAACTTATTGTAAATGTTTTATGAATAAAATAATGGGAATACAAAGGAAAAGCTTCCTTATAGAATAGCGTTAATGCACTGAATCGCAGATGGTCAGCCTGCTATTCAGCTTTATGTTAACGAACTCTTAATATATTTTTTACAAACTTACAAGTTTCATGGTATAATAGCCTGTAAAAGATGTTCCCTACAGGAACGTCAATACTTATAATATAATCTTTAAGGTCTTTTTACAAGTTCTTAATAAACAATGGCATTTATTTCTTGATGGCGTTCTTTATAGGAATGAATGTATCTCACATTTTAAACAGCTACATAAATGATTTAGGCATTTAGTTGCACATAGGGTGCTGGAGAAACTTCCTATTTCAGAAGCTGTGTAATGATCCAATTGCAAAAAGTGGGGATTAATGATGAATAATACAGTGAACATACTGGGAATCGACTTTTTAAATACAACCATTAACAATTTTATAAATACACTTCATTCTCACCTTGAGGACCGAAAGAAGGCGTTCGTCGTAACGGCGAATCCGGAAGTCGTCATGAAGGCCCGTAAAGAAGAAGACTTTATGTCCGTCATCAAAAACTCGGATTACGTCACAGCTGACGGCATCGGGATCATTAAATCGGCCGGCCTTCTCGGACTTCCTCTTCCGGAACGTGTGACCGGTTTTGATCTGACGCTTCGCCTTTTAAGCCTTGCGAACGAGAAAAACTACAGTGTTTATTTGCTTGGCGGACGGGACAACGTCATTGAAAAAGCATCTGAAACCATTGAAACGGAATATCCGAACGTTACGATAGCCGGTTACCATCATGGATTCTTTGATCTGAATGATGATAAGATAGCGAGCACGATTGAGCACATCAAACCTGACATCGTCCTTGTTGCATTAGGCGCCGGGCGTCAGGAAACGTGGATTAACCAGCATCTTTCCCGCTTCGAGCACGGAATTTTCATGGGTGTCGGCGGTACATTCGATGTTCTTGCTGGAGAAGTACAGCGTGCACCTGAAATGTGGCAAAGGATGAACCTTGAGTGGTTCTACCGTTTAGTGAAGCAGCCATCCCGCTGGAAACGCCAGATTGCACTTCCGCAATTCGCTTTAAAAGTGCTTCAGGTTAAAATGCAGCAGATCGCAAAAGTTCCAGTCCGATAAAAAATTTCATTCAGTAAATCCCTGGCAAGGAAGAGCATTTTGCTTCTTCTTCCGGGGATTTTTTAATTCGCCGTACAGTATTTCCAAAAATTTGTATTTTTATACTTGAGAATATATTTTCTATGGTATAATCCTAGAGACCAAATCGAAAAATTTGACAAAATTGATGTATTTTCTGTTTCAACCTACAAGAATCGACAAATCGTTTCGACCCTTTTGTAGGTACACAGCAGAAACATATCTTGAAATTAATGAGGTGTCATATGTTTTACGTTACATTGTTCGTATGTTTTCTAGCATCGATCATACTAACACCTTTAGTTAAAAAAGCCGCTTTCTTTATCGGAGCGGTCGATAGTCCAAACAACCGAAAAGTTCATGCGAAAGTGATGCCTCGAGCGGGCGGACTCGCCATTTTTATCAGCTTTTTAATCGGCTTCTGGATCCTGCATCCGGAAAGCCCATATACGGTGCCTATCCTTTTGGGATCAGCTATCATTATTATGACCGGATTACTTGATGATATTTATGAATTATCACCAAAAGTAAAGCTTGCGGGGCAAATTGCAGCCGCTCTCTGTGTTGTCGTTTTCGGAGGCATTCAGGTTCATTTCATTAATCTGCCCTTCGACGGACGTCTGGAGCTGGGCTGGTTCAGCATCCCGCTAACGGTGCTGTGGGTTCTTGCCATTACGAATGCGATCAACTTGATCGATGGATTGGACGGGCTTGCCGCCGGGGTTTCTTCTATTGTATTGTTCACGATCGCCGCGATTGCCTTTATCATGGGCAACGTGCTTGTCATGGCAATCGCCGGTGTCGTTTTGGCCGGAACTCTTGGATTCCTGTTCTACAATTTCCATCCCGCTAAAATCTTCATGGGCGATACCGGAGCACTTTTTTTAGGGTTCATCATATCGGTCTTATCACTTCTTGGGTTTAAAAACGTTACGTTGTTTTCTCTTGTGGTGCCGGTGATTATCCTTGGTGTTCCAATCTCTGATACGATCTTCGCGATCATAAGAAGGATTTTGCATAAGCAGCCGTTGTCAGCACCCGACAAATCGCATCTGCATCACTGCTTCCTGCGTTTGGGCTACTCCCACCGCACAACGGTATTGATCATCTATGCGATGAGCGCGGTGTTCGGGATTGCAGCGATCCTCTTCTCAACCTCGACGCTATGGGGTTCATTGTTCATCATTGCCGTTCTAACTCTCGGCATCGAGCTTGTAGTTGAAGGCGTAGGGCTTGTCGGTCAAAATTACCGGCCTGTACTGAACGCGATCAGAAAACCTAATAAATAGGAAGAAACAAGAATCCCTCTCCTGGTTGAAGAGGGATTTTTTGTGTTGTTGGGTAAACTGCGCATCTTTTTCTCCTCCACAAAAAACCATCCACTCCAGGGAGCTGTCCTCCCGGAATGGATGGTTTACTTTGGTAACACTACACCATTTATTGATTTTCACCGCCGCCTGGGTGTTTGAAGTCCACAAAGGCTGGTGTGATATTAATGGAGTTGATGTTATGCACGAACAGAACAGCATCGATATCGTGCTGGTCAATGTACTGATAGACGCTCTTCTGCTTGTAGTGCCTCATATCAATAATTCGTGTCTCGCTAAAGTTGCGGGACAGGAACTGGATCATCGGATTCACATAGGAATCCTTTAGAATGAGCACCTTCGGACCGTTTGGCTTGTTCGGATTCTTGATGACGGCCTCAGAGACGTCTCCAGAGAAGTATGTCTGATAATGGTTAGCGTAAGTGCCTTCTTCCTTAAGCTTGGACATATCATAAAATGAATGGCCGCACGTTTTCCGATAACAGATCGAAATTGGTTTTTCCTTGAACTCTGGCTGTGCGATCGTAATCGTATCGGGTTTGGAAGCATACGATTTGGTTGTTTTCCTTGCATCTGAACCGTAAAATTTTTCTGGAGCCTCTTTCCACGTAAACTGGCTCTTCGGAATCGGCTTGCCTACGCCGGGATGCTGTTTGCTCATTTCATCAATGATTTTTTCATAGGCATAATGAGCGGCTTTCGGCTTCCAATGATGGTCCGTATGGAAATACATATTCGGCTCTTGAAGATGAGGCTTTATCGTCGGCCGCAGATCCAGCGCATGAACATCCTTAGAGAAACCATCCATCAGCTTATCTGACAGCTCATTGCCGTGGGCCTCGATGTAATCCGGGAGTTTATTCTCCATGATGGTCGATTTGTTTGGCGGCAATGCAAAGTACACATCTATGTTTTTCTTTTCAAGTATATGGGCGAAGGAATTGATCTTATCATTAACTTCCTTCGTCTTGTCTTTCGGATGCACCGGATTGATCAGGTAGCCATTTTTTAAAGCATACACATCCCTGATTTCATCCTTCTGCATGATAAATTTATCAACCGAGGCATTGGCTTCAATAAACGCCTGTCTACCCGGGAATTGATCATTAAAATAAGCTTCAAAGGATTTGAAGTATTCCCCTGATAGCAGCCGTTCCACCGTTGCATCTGGCCGCATCTTCAAATCCCTGTTCTCCAATGCTGAAACAGGGTTATCATCCTTCAGCCACGTCCATAATCCAAAGCCGAAGATGAACAGCAGCAAAAAGCCAATAAGAATCATATCCGCTATTTTTTTCTTCATTTCGCACCCGTCTCCCTTCTTATGATTTTTAGAACCGGAAATAGATGAATGGGTTGAACGAATTAGAAACCATATAGACAACAGTCAGTACAAGGATGACGGCATAATAGCTCGTCGTTGCGATATCCCGTCCAAAAATACGAATTCCTTGAGAGGTCTCCGCTCTGTCCTCCACCTTGTCCATCAATAGCTTTAAGAACGGCGTTGACCCAATAAGTGCGAGCAGGATCACCATTCCATACTGAGTGAAATAGTAGGAAGCATCTGTGTCCCACAGCCCTGTCCCGTTCAGACCGAACATGGTTTGAATATAGGAATACGCATAGCTGAACGTTTCAGAACGGAAAAACACCCATCCGATCACTACGATAAGAACGGCATAAATGTGCTGGATAAACCGCGGCACCTTGATCAGCAGCTTGCCAAGGAACGCTTTCTCAAGCATGATGAATGCTCCGTAATAAAGACCCCATGCGATAAAGGTCCAGCTCGCTCCGTGCCAGATGCCCGTTGCCATCCAGACGATGAACAGGTTCCAGTACGTCCTCATCTCCCCTTTTCGATTTCCGCCAAGAGGGATGTACACGTAATCACGGAACCAGGAGCCGAGGGATATATGCCACCGGCGCCAGAACTCGCTGATGGAACGCGAGATATACGGATAGTTGAAGTTTTCAAGAAAATCAAATCCAAACATCTTCGCCAGCCCGATCGCCATATCGGAATATCCCGAGAAATCAAAGTAAATCTGAAGGGAATAGGCGATGATTCCGATCCAGGCAAGGCTGGTTGACATGCTTCCGGGATTCTGTGCGAAAACATGGTCAGCCACATAAGCACAGCCATTCGCCAGAATCATTTTTTTCCCTAACCCCATAATGAACCGCTTCGTCCCATAGGCAAAGCGCTGGAACGTCTCATAACGCTCTTTAAGCTGGTGGGAAATCGTATGATACCGGACGATCGGGCCTGCGATGAGCTGCGGAAACAGCGCGATATACAGTGCCAGGTCGATCGGGTTTTTCTGTGCTTTTTCTTTATGGTAAACATCGATCACATAGCTTATGGCGTGGAACGTAAAGAAAGAGATTCCCAGCGGCAGCGGAATATTAGGAATATCAATACTCATTCCAAACAACTCATTAATGTTATCCACAATAAAGTTGGAATACTTGAACACTCCGAGCAGCAGCAAGTTAGCGGCCACCATGACGCCGATGATCCATTTCACCTTCGTTTTTTCCTCACGCTTCGCATCTACGATCAGTGCAAACACATAGTTCATCGCGATGGAGAACAGCATGACAAGTACAAACCGCGGTTCTCCCCAGGCATAAAAAATCAAACTCGCGCCGAGCAAGATCGTGTTCTTAAACGGGCGAGGCGATAGGAAATAAAGCAGCAATACGATTGGCAAGAATAAAAACATAAAGACAGTTGAACTAAAAAGCATACAAAAATCCTTTCGTCTCTTCTTTAATTTTGTAAAAAACATGTAAAAAAGTTGTAAATACCCGCATAAAATCCGGCATAAATCGACCCTACCCTATACTATTCATCTGAATTCTTCATTTTTTGACAACCGTTTTCCAATTATTTTATTTCAACATATTGGAAACAAAAAAAGACAAGAGCCGTCTAAGCCCTTGTCAATCCTGGTTACTCGGTAATTTTCAAACCGATATTATTTGCTTTGGTAGAGTAAAAATTAAACGTACGATCTTTATACACCATTTCATTCTTCAGGATCCGTATAATATTGATCAGTTCATAATCATTGTATCGGATGAAAACTGTAAAGAAGGCTGTTTTCAATTGATTCAGCTTCTTGAATGGGACTCTGAATTCCCCTCTGTTTCCGCTAATCTCGAAATCCACTTGTATTTCATTCCAATAGTTCTTCCTGTCTCTGATCAACACCGTATTGACGTGATCGACATGGTCGCCATAGATTTCAAAGGTCTGCACGTACTCCCCATTTTCGGTATAGGAATCGATAGCACGTGCAAGCATGGGTATACGGATGTGCCGAAACTTGTCGTTGAAGAAAGGAAGCTCATAATACGGGAGTCCGTCTTTTATCACGTATTTCTTGTTCTTTTCTCTTTTCAGCCATGTAAACAACTGGATAAAGTCATCGATTCGGTCCTCCATAAACAGATCAGCGGCGGCACGGTACATTGGAACCTGAAAGGACTCCCTGAAGTCATACCGAAGGTCCTTCGTCGTTTCCATCGCTTCGCGGAGTACGCCAATGAAAGCCTCTTTCTCATCTGATCGCACAAAAACCTGGCTGTCAAACGTCTTAAACATATCAATTTCATAGAGCCTGGTTAACGCGGCTCTCTCTTTTTCAACCGGCAGATTCTGCGCTTTAATATGCTGGATGACCTGCAGATCGCAGCGCCGTTTATCCAGAACAGAGGTTACCTTCGTTAGTGAACCGGGGTTCTCATCGGTCCGGTTGACGTAAAAGACAGGCTTTGTCGTTGTGGAAATGGTATTTACATGAAAAAATACATCACAGAAAAACTGTTTATCTTCCCCAAACTTCATATCAGGAAAGCCGATGTCATGCTCTTTAAGCAAGGAGAGCTTTACCGCTCTGGCACGAGGCCCCATATGGTAAAACATGCGGGGAATCTCGTACGGTGTGATGCTCCGTCTTTCTTTGACCGACTCATGCTCGCCGATGATGGTCTCTGAATCCGAGGTGACCTTGATCGTTTTTCCGACTGCATAATCGTCACCCGTTTCCTCAAGGATGTTTACGAGCGTTTCGAGCCCGTCCGGCTCCAACCAATCGTCTCCGTCTAAAAAAGTAATGTATTTTCCGGTTGCAAGCTCAATTCCTATATTACGCGGAGTTCCAGGTGTTCCTGTGTTTTCCTTCAAGGAAACCACACATATGTTTTTATGCTTAGAGGCATAATGATGAAGAATTTCTTTCGTTCTGTCTGTCGAACAGTCGTCGACAATAATATATTCGATGTCATCGAAGTCCATGGTTTGTTGGATGACTGAATCTACCGTTTTGTGGATAAACGTCTCCACATTGTAAGCTGCGGTAACGACGGTTATTTTCTTTTTGCGGCCGAACCATTTGGCCAGCCTCCTTGAAGGATGATTCACGATTTCGATTTTATCACTCTGAAGAAATTCTCTTGCTGTCTGGCGAAAAGGTGAAGACATACAATCACTCCAAATCCATTTTGAATACATACCGTCTTATTTTCCCCAATGGACTCCTGAATAAAACGCAAAAAGCCTTCATCGGAAATCCATGAAGGCAAATTGCTGCATCGTGTACTTGATTATGCGTGAAACGAATCCGGACGCTCCGTCCGCATACAATAATGATAGAGGATCGCCTCGACGATCCGGCGTGAAGCCTGTCCGTCTCCGTACGGATTGGACGCTTTGGCCATTTCTTCATACGCACGGCTGTTGGTTAACAGTTCTTTTGTAATCATATAAATATTTTCTTCTTCCGTTCCAGCCAGCCTTAGCGTTCCTGCTCCGATGCCTTCAGGACGTTCCGTGTTGTTGCGGAGAACAAGTACCGGAACACCAAGAGACGGAGCCTCCTCCTGCACTCCGCCGCTGTCTGTCAGAATCAAATGGGCACGTGAGGCGAAGTTATGAAAATCAATAACACCAAGCGGCTCAATCAGGTGAATTCTTTGATCGTTTCCTAAAATTTCATTCGCCAGCTCCTGGACCGCCGGGTTCAAATGGACGGGGTAAACGACCTGTACGTCAGAAAAATCCTCCACCATTCTTTTGATGGCGCAAAAAATATTCCTCATCGGTTCTCCGAGATTTTCCCTGCGGTGAGCCGTAACCAAAATCAGACGGTCATGGCCGATCTTTTCAAGCACCTCGTGAGTGTAAACGTCCTGAATGGTCGTGGATAACGCGTCGATTGCTGTATTACCCGTGACAAAAATGCTGTCTCCCTGCTTGTTCTCATCCAGCAGGTTGCGGGCAGCAGCAGGCGTCGGTGAAAAATGAAGGTCAGCGATCACACCGGTAAGCTGGCGGTTCAGCTCTTCCGGGAACGGGGAATATTTGTTATGTGTACGCAGCCCTGCTTCTACATGTCCAACCGCGATCTGCTGATAGTATGCTGCCAAGCTGGCCACAAATGTCGTCGTTGTATCCCCATGGACGAGGACAAGATCCGGTTTGACATCCTTCAAAATGTTTTCAAGGCCAATGAGCGCCTTGGTCGTTATCTGGCTTAACGTCTGCCGGTCCTGCATAATGTTCAGGTCATAGTCAGGGGTGATGTCGAACGTATCGAGCACCGCATCGAGCATCTGCCTATGCTGGGCAGTCACTGTAACAACAGGCTCTATTTCTTCATGGTATTTTTTCAGCTCCAGGACGAGCGGCGCCATTTTAACCGCTTCGGGCCGTGTACCGAAGATCGTCATTACTTTAATTTTCTTTTTCATATTCATACCTCGCTCAGTACAACTGTGTAGGCTGTATGTATTCATTAATGATTCATGCTACCTTTATTTTACGCTGTAGTCAATGATGCCACAATCTAAATAAAAAAGTTTGTTTTTTTCAGGTTTAGAACAATGGCAGGCGGGGTACATAGCTTATATAACCACCACCAACCCCTAACCCCTGAAAAGAGAGTTATCCTTTTGGATAACTCTCTTTTTTTGCTGGTTCATTCTTCACAAGGCGAGGCGTAAAAATAGCCGATTTCATGGCGTCCGTGTTCATCATTTTTCGAAAGTCAGCTCCTGACATCTCAATAGTTTCATTAAATCCAGTGATTCTTACCTTCGTCGCCCGTGTATATTTCCTTTCCAAAATTTTAATGTCAATCACTTCGCCAATATTGTAGGTTGCTGATCTCATCAAAGCTGAGTTCATACGTCCACCAGTTTTTCACGAATTTTGACTGGTCATAAGGATCCGGTTTGCCCACTAAGTATGACAGATCCGTGCTCCAGACGAATCCTGAACCGACCGTGTATCCTCCGGCAGAGGCCGAAAAGTAAGCATTGATCAAACTGCCTTTGTATGTGATAACCTCACCTTTTGTAGCCCCGTTGATGATAGCATTGATATTGGCCGCTTCCTGTCCGGCACCTTTATAAACCTGCGAATCGACCGTATCGTAAACATCCCACTTGCCGGCTGGACGAAGATGCTTCAGCGCATACGTTCTTGCTGCCAGCGCTTGTGCCTTAATTGCTTCTGGATACCAGCTTGCACTGATCTCTGACGGTACGACACCCTGGATCTTTTTAGGATCGGCGAACGACACTTCCAGTACGCCGTTGTAGTTCCTCTTTTTGTGAGACAGATACTTTCCTTTTACAGAAACCGCTTTAAACGGCTGATCGATATATAGCGTTTCATCTCCGCTCGTAAGCTTAAATTCTCCCTCTTCCATGTCACGATGTGTTGTTTGAGCCAAAGCCCCATAGCCCAACATCCGCCGGCCTAAATGGAACAGGAAGCTATTCCATTCAGGATATGCAGGGTTTTGCTTCAAAAGCACTGTATCGCGCTCTGCAGCTCTCAAGCCTTCAATCAGGAAGTTTTTAAGTTTTATCCTAAAATAAGAACACAACTTGGACGATTATAAAGAAGAAGAGAAAACGGTGCCTGGCACCGTCAATGAATTGGAATAGACATCCAATAAATAGTTTTATATGATATAAATTCCATATATATGCAAGTGACAAAGGGAGCAGATTTATTATGCTGGGAATAGTAAAAAAGGTTATGGAAGGATACTCTTCCGCTGATGTCAAACGTTTAAATAAACAAGTACAGCAGATCAATGAGCTGGAAGACCCAATCCCAATCTCTCGCTTAACGGATGAAGAGCTGCGGCAGAAGACTCAATATTTTAGGGAATTGCTCAACAGCGGAAAGACACTGGACGACATCAAGCTTGAAGCCTTCGCGGTCGTCCGTGAGGCTGGAAAGCGAATCCTCGGACAGCGCCACTATGACGTTCAACTTCTTGGCGGACTCGTCCTGCACGAGGGTTCAGTCGCAGAAATGCAGACAGGGGAAGGCAAAACACTCGTCGCCTCGCTTCCGAGCTATTTGAACGCTATAGAAGGAAAAGGCGTTCACGTCATTACGGTCAATGAATATCTTGCCGGCCGCGACTTTGAAACGATCGGAAAAATCCACCGTTTTCTTGGACTTGAAGTCGGCTTGAATACATCGCAAATCTCTAAGGAAGAGAAACAAAAAGCATACTCTGCCGACATTACATACGGAACAGGCAACGAGTTCGGTTTTGACTATCTTCGTGACCATATGGTGCTTCACTCTTCTGAAAAAGTGCAGCGGCCGCTTCACTATGCCATCGTGGATGAGATTGATTCGATTTTGATCGACGAAGCGAGAACACCGCTCATTATCGCGAATAAATCACAGCTATCCGCCGATCTGTTTTATATCACAAATCAGATCGTCTCCCTCTTCAATAGGGACGAGCACTTTGAACTCGTGACCGATACGAAACAGCTCTTTCTTACAGAGAAAGGCGTTCAGACCATCGAACGCTCTTTCGGGATCTCCAATCTGTTTGATGAAGAGCATCAGCTGCTTTTCCATTTTGTCCTTCAATCCCTTCGTGCCCACGCGGTCATGAAACGCGATGTTGATTACATCGTTAAGGACGGCGAAGTGATGCTCGTCGACTCGTTCACCGGGCGGGTCATGGAAGGGCGCAGCTACAGCGACGGCCTTCAGCAGGCGATCGAAGCTAAAGAAGGGCTTGAGATCAAGGATGAGAACGAGACCCAGGCGACCATCACGATCCAGAACTATTTTAGAATCTACTCCAAGCTTTCCGGCATGACAGGTACTGCCTCGACGGAAAAACAGGAGTTTTACAACACGTACCGTTTGAATGTTGTTGAGATCCCTACGAACCGTCCGAGACAGCGCATAGACCTCCCGGATGTTGTCTACCGCAGCCTTGCTGATAAATTCAAGCGGATCGTAGCTGATTTCATGCGACGGAACGCCCGATTCTCGTCGGAACGACTTCCATCGAGCAGTCCGAGCATCTGGCTTCCCTTCTCGAAAGGGAGAACCTCCCTTACCTGATTTTGAACGCAAAAAGCGAAGAGCAGGAAGCGCGCATCATCTCGATGGCGGGGCAAAAAGGAACGATCATGATCGCAACGAACATGGCCGGACGCGGAACTGATATCCTGCTCGGTGAGGGCGTATCCGAACTTGGCGGACTCCATATCATCGGAACGGAACGTCATGAGAGCCGCCGCATCGACAACCAGCTGCGCGGACGTGCCGGACGCCAGGGAGATCCGGGTTCTTCCCAGTTTATCCTGTCTCTTGAGGACGAGCTGTTCAGCAAGATGGATAAAGAAGAAATCGACAAATGGATCAAAAAAGCCGAGACCAACTCTACAGGGGAAGTCATCAAACCCGAACCTCTCAAGTTTGTAAACAAAGTACAGCTTTCCATTGAGGGAATCTTCTACTCGGCACGTGAACACCTGCTGAAGGTGGATAACGTTTCCGATCAGCAGCGCAAGGTCGTTTATGCCCTCCGCAACCGCATCTTGGATGAACCATCGGTCTATCCCCTCATCCAGGTGAGCACGAAGGAATATGCCACGCATGTGGCCGATGCCCATTGTGTGGAGGAATTGCCGTCTGAGGACTGGGATGTTAACGGTTTGAGGGCTGATCTTCAAACGATTTTTCCAGAACAAACGCTGACCGAATCCACGTTTAACGACATGGAAAAGGAAGAGATTCAGGAAACCATTGATCGGTTTTTGGCAGAGAGGAATCGTCTGATGGAACGTTTGGCCGAAGAAGAGAACACAGAACGCGATCACGAGGTGAAAGGCTTTATCCTTCGTTCGCTCGATACCCTCTGGCTCCGCCACCTGGAAACGATGAACTTTATAAAGGAAGGCATGCACCTGAAGAGCTACTCTCAGGAAGATCCTTACCGCATGTTTGAAAAAGACGCGTATGATGCGTTCCTCGGCATGCACAGAGAATGGAACCAAGAAATCACCATCCAGTTTGCGACTGTGGTCCAATACAGCCAAACGGAACTAACCGGAGGACAGTAATGCTATCCTTTTTCAAAAAGAATACAAACCATAAAGATACGAACGAGACACCCGTAGCCGTGGTGGAGCCGGTTCAAGATACCGACGCTGTCCAGGAGCCCGCTGCTGAAGAGGCGGAAACGGAACTTCACATTCACCCGGATTGGGACATTACCATACAGGATCGCTATGTGTACCAGTTCCACCATGCACAGCTGCCTAAATTAAAACCAAACCAAATTTCGATCTCAAAAATTGATGTGGCAGCAGATGACGGCAGTTTTATGGTGAATGCCTTCATCCGCAACACATTGTCCAAAAGCATCCGATTCGAGGAAGTGACATTGCTTCTTCTTGATGCGGAGGGAACCGTCTTTGCACGCAAAACGTTTGATCTTGAGCTGATGGGCGATCTTCCGGCGGGCGCTTGCCAGCCATGGATTTTCCTGTTTTCTGAAGAAGATCTGACCGGAAATGTGTTTCCTGCAGATAATGACTGGAAAATTGCTTTTGAATTGAAGAAGAAAGCACCATCTGAACACCAGCTTATGCTCCATGAAAGCTGGGAGAACAGCTTAAACGATGTGCAGAAGACAAGGCTTTATGAGATGGTCAGTAACCTCCCTCCTCTGACAGCCGGTGAGATCAATTTTATGGGCATCGAAGCCCGTATGGCCGATAACAGTGACCTTTCTGTTACCTTGCTCATCCGTAACGGGAGCGATAAAGACATCAAAGTGGAACAGCTTCCGTTATGCTTTGAAGACGGCAGCGGTGAACTGACGGCCAAAGGAGCCTTCCAGCTGACTGATTTTGAAGTAAAGGCCAACACAAGCAAGCCATGGACCTTTATTTTTCCGGAAGCACTGCTTCTTAACAAAACACCTGATCTTTCAGCATGGAAGGTCTATCCCCCGCAATCCTAAAGAAACAGAGAAACCCTCGGCGGGTTTCTCTTTTTTCAGTTTATTGGGTCAGAAGCTCGCTTGGGGAAGAGGCAGCCATCTCCGGCTGTGAGATAAGCCGCAGCGCACTGTGTACACTTTTACCAATCTTTTTGTCCGGGGATGAGCTCTTTTACCGTCAGCTGACCGTTATTCATAAACGTATACAAAAACCGTTTGCGTTCCAAACCCATAGAAGATGGACGGAAGCCGCTGATCAGTCTTTGAGTGTTCTGGTCGAATAGGAATTCCTCAAGCTTATAGGAAAAACGGGATCCAGAGAACATCATGGAATTCATGGGCAGAATCGGAAGCTTCTGATGCCGCAGTACATGTTCCGGCAGATACAGATCAAGCAGCTGATGGGGATAATCGTCCAGTTTATGCAGGTTTGTGATGCTTTGCAAAGCAGGCAGAATGGAAATCCTTCCATAAAAAGTCGTAACAATCATGCTGCTGTTTTCGACTTCAAAAGTAAATACAATCTCATTATCTATGATTCCGGTATTCCGTCCGATGATGATTACCCGCTCCGGCTCAGACCACAGTGTATTCATGTATGACCGCAGGGAAACAAGACCCATGTTCGACCGATGCGGATGTTCCATCGGTATGCCGCATGCTTCGTGATATATAGCGCTCGAATATTTTTTTTATAAAGAGAAAAGTAATACCGATGGCGGTTTTGATATCCTTTAACCCTCAATCCCAGCAAGGTTTTAAAAGAATGATAGTACCATTCGTCTGTTTGATGAGGAACAATATTATTTTTCCAGTCATGGACTTCAATTGCCCCTGCCTTCATGTTGTTTACCCTTCCCTCAAATACGTTTTCCAGTAAGATATTAATATGATTTTTCCATTTATTATCCAAAAATAAAGTATTTTATTCCTATTATGGTAACGAATAGGCAAAAAGTCAATGTCTCTCCAACCGAATTTAAAAAATTGGAAGATTTAATTTGTCCCATGAAACTTTTTGCAGGAAGCACTGTCTACTCCTTTAAAACCACCAACAGTAAGAAATTCACTCCATTGAGAAAAGGGAGATCAAACATGAAAAAGGGGATATTTTTTATCGGTTTGTTTGCTTTTTTGCTGGACATTTCATTCATTCTTCCTGACCAACCCGTTAAAGCCACAAAATCGACTGAGGTGTTCCGGTCAGGTCCAAATACAAGAAAACAGCTGCCCTCACCATGGATGACGGACCCGACGGAAAAACAACGGACCAAATTTTCACCATCCTAAAAAAATACCATGTGAAAGCGACCTTCTTTGTCGTAGGAAAACAGGTAAAAGCCAATCCTTCGGTCATCAAACGTATCCATAAAGACGGCCATTACATCGGCAACCACACATACACTCATCCTTCCCTTACCAAATCAAGCCGGACCCAATACCTTTGTTACGGTACCCGGGATGATTAAACTGAAGAAGTAAAAGAAGACGTCAAAAAGAAGGTGCCTGGCACCCGATTTGTATCAATAAAGCTGTTTGGCACCAAGATAGCGGTCGGTCCAATAGGACAGCCTAAAGTCGCTGACGGTTACTCCGCGTGAACCGCTGTGCACAAAATTACTGTTGCCGATATAGATGCCCGCATGGGAAGGCCCTTTTTTGTACGTTTCAAAGAATACGATATCTCCCACTTTCGGTTTGCTTAATGGTTTTCCAGCACTCCAAATAGATGCAACCGTTCGAGGCAGCTGAACGTTCTGTTTCTTGAACAAGTACACGAGGAAGCCGCTGCAGTCGAAGCCTTCTTCCAAGGTGTCACCGCCCCAAGTATATGGCGTTCCGACAAGCTCAGCCGCATCCCCCACCAGGTTAATGACGCTGAACGGCTTGGCGGCCGTTTCCGGTTTAGCCGGTTCAATCCCCTTCTTTTTCACTTCAGCCGTAATTTTTTCGATGGTCCTGCTGTCGGCGACCCCGGTAACAGGAAGCTTATAAGCCTTCTGGAAAGACTTGACGCTCGACTCAGTCATCTTTCCAAAGATGTTGTCCATCTTATATGTATAAAAACCAAGAGCTTTTAAGTTGGATTGAAGCTGATAAACCTGAGGCCCTACAGAGTTCAAACGAAGTCCTGTGGATGGAGGCGGGGCCTGCTCATCTTTCTTTTTCTTTACTTCGGCACTTAATTTTGCAAGAGTCTTACTGTCTGCTGCTCCTGTGACGGGAAGCTTGTAAGCTTTTTGAAAGGACTTGACGCCTGCCTCGGTCCGTTTTCCGAAAATCCTGTCGAGGCTATAGCTGTAGAAACCAAGATCCTTTAGATTGGACTGAAGCTCATATACTTCCGATCCTACTGAATTCAAACGCAAAGCGCCTGATGCAGGCTTCGGTTTAGCAGATACGGGCATTGGGCCTTTTGCAGGAGCAGTTGATGAGGTCTTAAAGAGTAACAGCTGAGTCCGATCGTCCGCGATTCCTGATACCGTTATCTTCTTTTCCCTCTGATAGGCTTTTACAGCATCTGCAGTAACCCTGCCATAATACCCAGTGATCTTAGGGTATTTAAAGTATTTAAGCTCCTTAAGCTTTCTCTGAAGTCTTTCAACCTCATTCCCCTGCGAACCCTGCTTCAGCGTCTTATAGGCTGCTTTTGCAGTTTTAGGAGTACTCGGAGGTGTTTTGATCCCAGTCGTTTGAGTAATCGCCCGCACCGTCATCTTGCCTGTAATCCCATCGATGACGAGATGGTGCTTTTTCTGGAATTGCTTTACTGCATTTGTCGTGATCGATCCATAATAACCCGTAACAGAAGATTTTAAGTAGCCCTGCTGTAAAAGTGCCCGCTGCAGTTCTTTCACATCCGGGTGCTTCATCCCGTTCCTTAACACTTGATCTCCTAATGCTGCCTCTCCTTTGGACGGAAGCAATAGAATAGCCCCCGCACAAGCAGAGGAAATGACCAGAGTTTTGACCGCGTTCGTGCTCCCCTTTTTCAAATGCGTAACCCTCCTTATTCGACCATAAGTGCCATATACTACTAAATATATCGGAACAAACTGTAAGATTACAAGTGAATTTTTTAACTTTTTTGTATATTTGGACAGAAAGATGTACTTTTTGGTGTGATTTGAGAGGGTGCCGCGAGGGTGCTTGGCACCATCTTCACACAAGTGTGTAACGGCGGTGCCTCGCACCCGGTAGGAACATATCTATAAGACTAGTTCATTCTTCTTATCTCGGTACATTTTACGTATCGGGTAGAAATGCAAGGGCGGCTTAAGCTTCACTTTCAATTGCGCTAATTTTGGTGCCTGGCACTTGCGTTACACAAGTGTACAATCGCAGTTCCAGGCACCAAATAAAAAAAGGCTCTCCGGGTTAAAAAACGGAGAGCCTTTCAGCTGATCATCAAAGAATATTATATTATTTTACTGTGATCTTGGTTGGCTTGCTTTTGTTGCCTGCTGCGTCGGTTGCTGTTACGTATAGAACCGTGCCGCGTTTTTGAACTTTGATTGGGGCTTTATACGCGCCTGTAGAACTTGCCGTCGTTTTTCCAATCACGGTATTCCCTTTTTTGACTTCTACCCTGGATTTCTTTTCTGCCTTTCCGGTAACGTATTTATCGTTGCTATCGACTTTGTTTACTTTAGGAGCAGCTGGCGCTACAGCTTCATACGCTGTAAGTTTCATACTGTACGGCTTTGCGGACCAGTGGTTGTTCGCTTCATAAACAGTCACATAATTGATGCCTGGCTTCAGTTTCGCATACCATGTTTCGGCTTTGCCCACACCGCTTTTATCTGCTATTTTTTCATACGTCAATTTTCCGTCACGTGAAACTCTGTCCACAGCGATGACTGGATCCATGCCTGCTGCAGCAGATACTTCAATCTTCACATTGTACTCTTTCGTTAATTTGAATCGGTGCATATCGCCATCGAAAGGAACGTCAAACTTATCCTTGTATACGGTTCCCTTGCTTATCCATCTCGCTTTCGCCGGATTTTCTGTTGTATCTCCAGAAAGAAGAGGGAAGTTTGTTTCTAAAGCTTTTGCCGCATCAATTCTTCCGTATCCATAAAAATCAGTCAGTCCGGCAGCGGTATTATAACCGGAACGATTAGGCTTGTAAGCTGACTTTTCAATCATATATTCGATCTGCTGAGGTGTCAGTGACGGATTTTTTGTTAATAAAAGCGAAGCCAATCCGGATACCATCGGTGCCGAGAATGACGTCCCTGACACACCTTTTTGGCCATAGGTGCGATCCTTCAATGTCGTCATGATGTCCGTTCCCGGAGCCACCACATCAAGCTCAGGCCCTCTGCTAGAGAAAGGCGCGATCGTGTCGTTATATCTTGTCGCACCGACACTGATGACTTGAGGGTAGGCAGCAGGATAGTTCACACCGTACACCGGGTTCTCATTTCCTGATGCAGCAACAAGGGTGATTCCTTTGCGGACAGCTTCCATAATCGCATCGTATTCAGCCTGGCTCGGTTCTGCCGATCCAAAACTCATGTTGATAACTTTTGCCCCTTGATTGATCGCGTAATGAAGACCAGCGATCACGCTTGAATTAGGGATGGATACCTTGCCTCCGACCCGTACAGGAAGGATTTTAACATAATTGTTAAGACCGCTGATTCCGATCTTATTATCTGTCGTCGCCCCTATAATCCCGGTGACTTCAGTCCCGTGGCCGACCGTATCAGTGGGCGCTTGTAAATTGTTGACAAAGTCTTTGCCCTTAAGCAGCTTTCCTTGTAGATCAGGATGGTTCGCATTAACCCCAGTGTCCAAAACCGCAACAATAACAGGCTTCTGTCCTGCGGAAGGATTCACAAGGTTTTTTGTCCAGTTGATCTTTTTCAAAGCCCACTGCTGATCATACAGTTTGTCGTTCGGCAATACCGGCTCTGCTGATTTCTTGGAAACATAGTTCGGCTCAGCATAATCAACATCCTGATCCTCTTTAATCTGATTCAGTGTCTTTTCATAATTTTTATCGTTTGGTATCTGATATACGCTGATTCCTTCTTCTTTCAGGATCGAAGGTGAGGCGTTATTGACCAAACCGTAAGCAGATGGTGCAAACGTGCTTCCTTCTTTGGTTTTCACGATAATTTCTCTTTTATTTACGTTGGCTAGATCGATGGATTCAGCGGGTTGTACGATCGTTTGTGTGCTGAAAAACATGTTTCTTTTAGCAAGCTCTGTTCCTTGCGCGTGAACAGCTGAACCTAATAGGCTCGTTCCTACCAATCCAGCGGTTATAACGGATAGCGTTCGTTTAAATGTATTCATTCTCTTCCCCATCTTTGTCTAATTTTATGAAAGCTTAATTATATCATTTTTCTTTTCTAGTAAAATGAAATTTCTTAAAAATATTGGTAATTTGTTGGTGTCAGGCACCAATCCGTTATTAAAGCGGCGGCGCCCTCCTCACAATATCGCCATATTCCGCTCCCTCTATGAAACTCTTGTAATTCTCCTGTTTAGGGGCTGGAAACTGTGACAGGATATATTCGGTTTTCACCTTTACACCTGGATCCAGCCCAGCTGCAATATAGTGACTGTAGCTGCTCCACTCATAGTCTTCCGCATTCAGTACCATTAGTGCGGCTACAGGATTTTGATGAATGTAACGGCTGACGTCTATTAAGTACATCATGGAATCAATGAGAGAAGCACCATACCGTCCCTGAAACACATGCCCGACGAGATCATATTTTCTATTGATATACTTGGCATATTGGGTATTTAAATAACCCATCGCTTCGCCTGGAGGACTGACGGTCGTTTCCAGAAGAAGATGAGTATGGTTAGGCATGAGGCAATAAGCATGAAGGTTGAAAGGGTCGTCTGTTTGTCTTTTTCAGCGGGTATTGGTAGTAGAGATAGTCTTCTCGGTCATAGAAGATGGAGGTTTTGCGGTTTCCTCTGCAGGTAATGTGGTAGATTGCACCCGGAAACCAGGGTCGTTGTTTGCGCGGCATTACGGGGCTCCTTTCGATTGGGGTTTTAAAGGATGGGGAAAGAGCGATGCAAAAACAAGAGGTAGAGTATAATGTTCTACAGCCGTCTTCACTTCCCTTCTCAAGTAAGAAAAAAATAAATGGTGCCAGGCACCCGCGATTACAAACTTGTTTAAGGGCGGTGCCTGGCACCAAATCAATTGGCACCAACTCAACTATCTAAAATAATTGTTCAGCCCTTCTGCGATGCCAGCGGCAGCTTTTTGCTGATGGGCTGATGTTCTCACAATCTTTTCTTCGCTTTTATTCGATAGGAAACCGAGTTCAACAAGAACACAAGGTCGCTTGTTGGTTCGCAGCACTTGAAGGTTATTACTTGCATAACCTCTGTTTCTGAAGCCTGTATATTTTACAACCCCTTGCTGAACTAAGGAAGCTAATTCGCTATACTGTGAACCCCGCTGGTAGAACGTCTCGATCCCTGTTCCAGCAGATGCTCCTGAATTGTAGTGAATGCTAACAAATGCATCCACCCAGTAGTTATTGCTTAACTGTGGACGCGAAGTAAGCTGAATGTATGTATCGGTGGAGCGTGTCATGTAGACTGTTGCCCCGGCCGCTCGGAGTTTTTGCTGCAGGATTAGTGCGGTGGACAGCGTGACATTTTTTTCATAGGTGCCATATCCAGCACCTATTGCGCCGACATCTGAACCGCCGTGCCCTGGGTCAATCATAATTTTTTTCCTCTTAGGTTCGGAAAACTTGCCGGTAGAGACAAGCTGTCATCCTGAAGATTGGTGTAAGTGATATAGGCCTTATGCACCCATCCGTTTAATCCCTTGGATGTCTTGATGCTCAGCCAGTCTCCTTTGCTGGAAATCACTTGCACTTCGGCACCGGCATTTAGTCTGCCCAGTACTTTGTAAGTGGTTCCCGCCCCTTGTCTTACATTTAAATCGTTAGCTGTCACATACCCTTTTTTAACGGATGGCTGCGGAGAGATAGGAGCACTCGGTGACAAGTATTTCTTGGACACCCATCCCTTTGTGCCGTTTGAAGCCTGAATATAGCTCCACGTGCTTCCAGGCTCCAAAACTTTCACCTGCTGGCCCTTTTTCAGCGTTATTAACGATTTGCTGGAGGTTGTCGCTTTTTCTCTTACATTTAAAGATGTCGCATTAACATAAGCATAAACCGTTTTAGTTGGAGCAGGTGCGGGTGCTTTGCTGGTGACATAGCTTTTAAGAACCCAGCCTATTGTTCCGTTTGGAGCTTTTGCATTGTGCCAGGACCCTGACGTCTTTATGATTGTAATCTTTGTTCCTCGTGGCAGCTGCATGAGAGATTTGCTTGACGTTGAAGCTTTTTCTCTCAGCGTTAAAAAGAAGAGGCGTTGACATAGCCATATACCGTTTTTGCTGGAGATGAGGAAGGAGCAGGTGCTTTCGTAGAGATGTAATTCTTGGATACATACCCTTTCTTGCTGCCTGATGCCTGGATGTAATACCAGGAACCAGACGTTTTTAGAATGGTCACCTTGTTTCCTTTTTTCAAAAACATCAATGATTTGCTGGAAGTCGAAGCCTTCGCTCTAAGATTAAGAGAAGTCGCCGCGACGTACCCTGTTTTCGCCGTGGATGCCGGGGCATCCTTTTTCAAGTACTTGGATGATACCCAGCCTGTCCCCTTTTTAAGAGTTACTTGGGACCACCCATTCGATTCTGTTTTAATGGTAACGACTGCATTCTTTTTCAGCTTATCGATGATACTGCTGCTCGTACTTGGCTTCTATCTGACATTTAAAATTGTTGCTGTAACTTTTGTTTTTTGATTAGTCTGGCTCGCTGCTGCTTCCGCATGTGTGGTAAAAAGAGATAAAATGAATGCCAGGATGAGAGCCAGTGAAGTCATCTTTCTCAAAAGCGTTAGCCCCCTTTCTCACTTTCTATCTTTCTACTAATTTTTTCTACTATTTCTATCGGCAAATCGACAAAAAATTCCATCAAAATTCGTCATGGCGGTGTGCCTGATTATTCTTCCGGGCCCCGATACAGCCATAGCCACAAGGAACACGTTATCTCTCGGCAAGAACGGCGGCTTTAAAACCATGCTTGGTACATGTTGTGCTTTACTTATACATACCATTGCGGCGGTCGTCGGTTTGTCTGCCATTATCGTAAAGTCGGCACTTCTTTTTTCTATTTTTAAATATGCCGGTGCGATCTATCTGGTTTACATTGGGATCAAATCGCTCTGGTACATGAAGGAACGGAAAATTGAGACCGGGTATGCAGAAGATTCTGCAGAGCAGTCAGCCAATCACCACAGGCCAAGCTCATGTTTCAGACAGGGGTTCCTGACGAACCTGCTGAACCCGAAGGTCGCCCTTTTCTTCCTCACCTTTCTGCCGCAGTTTCTAGAACGAGGAAGCGATGCATTTGTTCAGTTTTCCATCATGGGACTTACCTATACGGTTCTGACCGCAGTCTGGTTCTTCTTTTACGTTTATTTAATCAACCAGATCAGTTTCTTTATGAAACGGCCTGCGACTCAGCGGATCATGCAGGGAGTCACCGGGGTGGTCCTGATCGGCTTTGGCATGAAACTGGCGCTGGAAAAACAAAACTAAAAAACACGACTCCTTCGTCCTCTGGTTATCACTCAGAGGATTTTTTGTTACATAATGTTACAGATTGAAACATTACGGGTATTGATTGGAAAGTTATTTTCATTATTTAAATATTTAACATCTTTAGGGAGGGGAAGAAAAATGTTTAAGGTAGTGGGAGTGTATAAAACCGAGCAGGAAGCGGTGGATGAGAGAAATCATCTGAAACCGAAGCACGAGAACAGCACTTTTTTAGTCGTTGGCCCCTATGAGACCATCGAAGAAAAGGAAGACAACGAGCAGACCATCCAGCATTTTTTGGACCAATCCGACAACTCATCCTTCTCACAGAATCTCTCGGGAAAAGAGCGGCTCGTTTTCCTGGGGGTCGAACATGAAGAAGCAGAACATTACGGTGACCACCTGCAAACAGGGGAATTTTTATTACTAAGAGAATAGGTTTTCCTATCACTAGAAAAGGCATCCGTGCTTAATGCACAGATGCCTTTCTTATTAAGCTTCAACAGAATCGTTGTTTTTAGCCTGGCGAATTTCATTGTAAAATTCAGCAGAGGAAGCCGTGATATAAGGAATCAGCCATAGGAATCCAATCCCGAATGTCGCTAGCGCCAAGAGGATCCAGCCGATAAAGCTCAGCTGAAGAAGGAAATACTTCCACTTGTATCCGTCCATTAACCGACGGCTTTCGGTGATTGCTCCTGTCATGGAAATGCCCGGGTTATCCTTGAGTACATAAAAGGTTTGCGAATAGGCAAGCCCTTTGATAATTCCTGGAACGATCAACAGCAGTGTCCAGAGCATCGTGAAAATTCCTACTAAAATCGATGTACCAATAATTTTCAGGAAAGTGCCGATATCCAGGAAGGGCTGAAACATGCTCTTCACTTGTTGAGGCTCGCGCCGTATGAGACTTAAAAACACCCAGTTAAAACCAATCGAAATGGGATAAACAATACCCGTAATGATCAAAGAAAATATGTCTGCCCATACGCTTCGTGTTGCTCCATTAAACTCATCAACTCCACCCAATACAAAAAAATCAATGACGTTTGGAAGAAAAACCGTAAATATCCCCAAAAGGAAGGCCAGCAAAACCGCAAAGCCCCATTTGTTTTCCAAGGCCACCAGTGCTTCCTTTTTTATTTCTCTTATTCTCATGCCTCTTTCACCTTACCTTTTTGTTTCAATTCTTGTGTAATATAGTTATTCTTTGGAAAAAACCATTATACCACACCGGTCATTTTATGGGCTCTTTTTTCAGGGAGATGGTCTCTTCTGTCCTGTCCAGCCAGTCAGCCACTAACGCATTGAATACTGCTGGCTGTTCAATCTGAAGGTTGTGCCCAGCACGATCCAGCACAGCAAAAGATGCGCGAGGGAATTGGCCCATGACTTTCCAATGATCCTTATAGCCGACGACCGCATCCTGCCTTCCTGCAAAGAACAGTACGGGTTTCTCAAAAGGCTTCGCCAGATCAATGGAAAAGGAAAAAGAATAGTTCTGTTTGATCTTCTCCAAAAATTCAGGATCCGCCAGCATCGCTCCTGGTATGATTTCCTCCCTCGTTCGGTTCAGGACATACTCATCCTGTACCACTGCAAGGGAGGTGAATTCCGCAGCTTCTTCCTCTGTTAAGGAAGCGATCAGCCGTTTATCCGTTTTAATCACCGTATGCTCCGGCAGCTCTCTTTTGGCATGCTCGGCATAAATCGGTGAACAAATCGTGAGCAGCCCTTCTACCCTTCCAGCCATCTTGCTTACAACTCCTCTCGCAAGATAGCCCCCGTACGATTCACCCGCAATTAAAAATGACTGCCCTGGAATGACTTCATCGATAAAACGTGTCACAACCTCCAGCATGTCATCCGTTCCGTTAATCCAGTGCTCTCCCTTGGTCTTCCCCATCCCCGGGAGGTCCAGATAAATTCTCTGATATCCGCTTTTACCTGCAAAAACCGGTTCCATACAGCCTTCCATCAGCCGGTAATCCAGAGAAAACCCATGTATCAAAATGATTGGTGTCCCTTCCCCGCGTACCTCATAATGAACCCGAACATCTCCAAGATCACAAAACATATACATCGCCCCTTCCTATTTACGGTGCCTATTTACGGTGCCTGGCACCCGAATTAGCCTGCCTTTCTTATCCTCATTTTACCATTACTTCCCGAAAAGAAGACTTTATTCGTTCATTTGCCGAAAAAGAATAGGGTTTAATTCGGTGCCTGGCACCAAAAAGGCACCAAAAACCTCAACACCGCAAAGAAGGTTAAGAATTCCTTTCTGAACCATTTTAAGATAGAGTCATAAGGGAGGCGGACGTTACGGATTACTACTACAATATTCAAAAAACGATCGACTATATCGAAGAGAACCTGGAGGAATCATTAACACTTTCGGAACTCGCCAGCATTGCCTGCTTTTCGCCTTTTCACTTTCACCGCGTCTTTTTGATGCTGGTCGGCCACCCGGTAATGGACTATATTCGGAAAAGAAGGCTTGCGCACGCAGCGGATCTGCTTGTCCATTCAGAGCTCAAGATTGTGGACATTGCCCTCAGCTGCGGGTTTTCTTCCCATGAGTCCTTTAACCGGGCGTTCAAAAAACGATTCGCGGTGACACCCACGCAGTTTCGGAAAGAAAAGCTGTACACCTTTACGCTCCCTGAGAAAGCCGCCCTCATCAACAAACCCATTGTAGGAGGACCATTCATGCAGCCGAAAATTTTAATGAAACCAGAATTCAGCGTGATCGGATATGAACTCAAAACCACGAGTGAAGATGGTAAGAATTTAAAGGAAATACCGGTGTTCTGGCAGACTTACCTGCACAACAATAAAATGAGAGAAGCCATTCCAAGTAAGAAGGATCCGTCTGTAGAACTTGGCATCTGCACAGACTTTAACCAGGAGAACAGTTCGTTCAGCTACTTAATCTGTTCTGAAGTGACAGATGCCAGCAACGTACCTGATGGCTTGGTTGCGAGAACGTTTCCTGAAACGAAATACGCGGTGTTCACCACACCAAAAGTATCGAATCACGAGTTTTCCGACAGCATTCAGGCAACATGGCAATATATCTTTAAGGAGTGGTTCCCATCCTCTGGCTATGAACACGCTGGCGGAGCCGAGATCGAGCTATACGATAATCGAAGCGCAGATCCTCAAAACAAGCAGATGGATATCCTCATCCCCATCAAATAATCATAAGAAAGACGGCAACTCTTCGTCTCAGAGAGTGCCGTCTTTTCATGTATTTTACTTTTTAAAAGTTTTATAAAGTTTATATAAATAATTGTTAAGAATGTCGAATCTTGTTGCTCCTTTCCTTGTTCATTGTTATGGTGTTCATGAATTGATTGGAACGTCTGATTTTAATGGAAAGGGGGCAAATACCCTTGATTAAAGAATGGAACTTAATGCGCACCATCGCCTGCTTGTGCATCGTATTCCTGCACAGCACATCACTGACAGCCGTTTCTGTCGGCGGTTACCCTGCGTCCGAAGCTTACAGCCTGCTGCGTATCGTTTTATGCTACGCCACGCCAACGTTTGTCATCCTGTCCGAGATCATTCTGGCAAACCGCTATCCCGATGAGCTTCCAAAAAATTTTTGGAAGAAGAGAGTAAGGTGGATTCTTGCTCCTTTCATCGTCTTTGCGATCATTGATGCATTGGTGAGCTACCAGCTTAACCCCAATATTGATATTGCTATTATGATTAAAAACAACCTGTTAGGAAATTACGAAGGGTATTTTGTTCTGATCATTTTTCAATTTTATCTTCTGCATTACGTTGTAACAAAGTACAGGATCACAATGAACTGGCTCATTCCGCTCAGTATTCTTGTGATGGCTCTTCATTTTAAAGTAATGGAGGGCGCGCACCCTTGGATTAAAGAAAATTTAACGTATTTGAAAATTCCGTTCACCGCATGGTTTGCGTACTTTACCATTGCCTATGCGATTGGCAGAAATTATAAAGTCATTGCCGCCAAACTGCAGGAATACCGTTATCATACCCTCATTGGGGTGATTTTAAGTCTTGTGATCGTACTCATCTTTTATATATCCGGTTACGTCAGTGTAGGTTCAAAACGTCTTGATCTGCTGCCGCTAACCGTATCTCTCGGCCTCTTCGTTCTAGCTTGGGGACAGCGGCTTCCAAACATGAAAATCGTGAACCTGATCAGCAATTATTCATTTGGGATCTACCTGGTTCATTGGCAGGTTCAGCGCTACCTGGCTCCCTATAGCGCTCAATGGTTTGATCAAACCTATCTGCAAGTGTTTTCGCTCTTCTTGATCACACTTTTGATCTCGATGGTTCTAATTAAACTGATATCCATTCTGCCGTTTGGATCCTATATTGTAGGCAACATCAATCGTAAAATCAAGAACACGTCACCTAAGCTAGCCAAAACAGCATAAGTTAAAAAAACAGATGTCATCGCCTTGGCATCTGTTTTTCTGTTCCACCATCCGACAACACTTCATTGGAAGATGTTTGGGCTTAAGGTATAATAGGTAAAAGATGACAATGGATAAAAATGTTTTCTAATAGACGCTGGAGGTGGGAGAAATGAAAACGGATTCTTTGGATTTAAACCCCTTTGTTTTGGATTATTTTTCGACGATTTCTCAGGATGACTTAAAGAAGAATGTATTCCCCAAATATCCTGCAGTTTTTAATTTTATTGCGCAGTCTCGCGGATTTGGAGTACCTTGGCAATACAAAAAGGCAGCAGAGGCTAATAAGGTTGATCAGCACCTGTTCTTTTTCGAGAGTAATTTGGGCAAACAGTATACTGGCAACCCGAGATACATTTATGAACGCATGATTGAACGGTATCCGAATTATACATATGTGTGGTGTTATTCCGGCAAAGAAAAGATTCCGGGAGATCCTATTATTGTAGAAAGAGCATCCTCAGAGTATTATAACTTTCTTGCACGGTCACGATATATTATCAACAACACGACTTTCCCGCTTTGGTACCATCGGCCGGAGACATTCTATTTTCAAACCTGGCACGGTACACCTTTCAAAAGACTGCATTGGGACATTTTATCCCGTCCATTAGAAAGACGCTCGACTCCTGAGTTCTATGTGAAATCAACGAAATGGGATGCCCTATTATCTCCAAATCCTTATTCTACAAAGATCTTCAAATCAGCTTTTAGGTATGAAGGGGAAGTCGTAGAATTCGGTTATCCTTCCAATGATATCTTCTATGATAACGATAGGTACTTGAACGTCAGACAAAAAATAAGAGAAAAACTTGGAGTACACAACGATAACGTGCCTGTCTACCTTTATGCGCCCACTTGGCGCGATGGCAAACATCTTGGGAACTCTATGTTCGAATTCAATTTGATGTTAGATCCATTTAAATTTATTGAGCATGCTCCTGAAGACGCGATATTGCTCATCCGATCTCATCATATGAGCAGCTCTGATGATAAAATAACAGGTCTCGCCGGCCGAGTTATTGATGTCAGCGGCTGGGACGATGCCATTGAGCTGATGTGTGCAGCTGATGTCCTTATCACCGATTACTCTTCCATTGTATTTGACTGGTACTGCAGCTTGAAACCTGTTATTTATTACGTCCCTGACTACGACGATTATGTCGGTCCTTTAAGAGGCTCTTACTTTGAATTAAGCGAACGGCATGCAGGTGAGATCTGCTACACCGAAGAACAGCTGCTTCAGGCCCTGCCTAAAGTCATTAAAGGAGTAGCACCTGATTACAGCGAGTTTTATAAAACGTTTTGCAGCTTGCATGATGGCCATTCTTCTGACCGAGTGATTGACTACTTGCTAACCCGTAAAAACGTGTAAATTTGAGCACCCGCATGAACGGGTGCTTTTTTTATAAACAAAAAAGCACTGCCTGTTTCCAGGCAATGCTTTCTTGTTTAGTTTTGCTCTTGTGACTGGCCTGCAGGTGCTTCTTCCTGCTTTGGTTGCCCTTCGCCTTCGGTTTTTGCTTTACTTTTTTCTTCACCGCGGAAGTTGTAATCGTATTTCGAACGGTCTACCGGTTTAAAATCACGTGGAGTATAGAAGCGAAGCAGGTCTCCGTAAACCACTTTGTCAGAAAGCTGGAGTGAGTTTTCGGCAAATTCCTGTTCCTTCTGAATTTCCGGATCTTTTTTAACCGGTTGCCCAGTTTTGGTATCAAAGTATTTTCCATTGATCGCGGTAACCTTTGGACTCACAAAGCTTCCGTTACGGAATGGAACAACTTGTTGATGATCTTTGGACAGCAAGTCAGTTCCAAACTGGACATACTCTTTTGTATCGATTCCGAGCAAGTGAAGCAATGTCGGAAGCACATCGACTTGTCCGCCATACTGGTGCTGTACTCCGCCTTTAATCCCTGGAACATGGACCATGAACGGTACTCGCTGCAATTGGGCATTGTCGTATGGAGTAATTTGATCTTTGCCCAGAACTTTGGCCATCGCCTCATTATGGTTTTCAGAAATACCATAATGGTCACCGTACATGACAATGACAGAGCGGTCATAAAGCCCTGAAGATTTCAAGTAATCCATAAACTCTTTAATCGATTCATCCAGGTAACGTGCTGTCTGGAAATAACGGTCGACTGATCCATCTCCTGTATCATCCGGACCAATGGTAGCTTCTTCTTCATCGATCGGATAAGGGAAATGGTTGGATAGCGTAATAAATTTCGTATAGAACGGTTCCTTCAATGTTTTCAGCATTGGGATGGATTCTCTAAAGAATGGTTTATCCTTGAGGCCGTAGTTAACTACATCTTCATCCTTCATCTGATAATGGCTTGCATCAAAGAACTTGTCATAACCAAAAGATTTATACGTTTCATCACGGTTCCAGAATGTTTTGTAGTTCCCGTGGAACACTGCAGAAGTATAACCTTTTTGACCTAAAATAGCAGGTGCTGCCTGGAACGTGTTATTCCCATTCGTAGTAAATACTGAACCTTGCGGAAGTCCATAGATGGAATTTTCCAGCATGAATTCTGCATCTGATGTTTTACCTTGACCTGTTTGGTGGAAAAAGTTATCAAAGTATAACGTATTTTTATCTTTTGTGAACGAGTTTAAATACGGTGTCACTTCTTCACCATTCAGTTTGTAGTTGATCAAAAAGTTCTGGAATGATTCCAGATGAATGTAAATGACATTCATGCCTTTCGCCTTGCCAAAGTAAGCAGGATTAGGCTTAGCGTAGTTGGCGTCTTTGTAGTTGAGGACGTCACCCATATCACTTGAATCTGCAGATGCTTTTTGCGCGGAAATACGCATGCTTTGAATAGCATCATAAATCACATAGTTGTATGTTCCAAGGTATTTCACCAAGTAGTTGCGGTCAAATGTACGCGTCAAAAGCTGCGGACGATCTGTTTCCGCCAAACCGATGTTGATAATAAGCAGCGCAATCGCTGAAACCAGCACTAGCTGCACTTTCTTGCGAGCCATTCGAACCGGCTCCGGTTTGATGAATTTTGCAGCCACCAGAACGGTTAGAATGATGGTATCAATAAAATACAGCGGGTCATAAGGCTTCAGCAGTTCCCAGATGCTTCCTCCCAGATCCCCGAAGTTTTTCGTTTGAGTAAGGGTCGGCATCGTGATGAAATCATTAAAAAATCGGTAATACACGATGTTTGCATATAAAACAAAGGAAAGGAAAAAGTTAAGGACAATCGTCCAGATGTAGGCTCTTTTACCTTTTGCAAAGAGAGCCAGCCCAAAAAAGAAAATAGCTGAACTGATCGGGTTAATCAGCAGCAAGAATTTCTGCATTCCATTTTCTATACCAAGATTAAATTCAGCGAGATAGCCTGTATACGTTTTTAGCCAAAAAAGAACAACAGCTAAAATGAAAAAACCAAGATGCTTTTGTACAACATTTTGGCCAGCTTTTAAAAGACCTTTCAATTCTTTCACCTCTTCTAGTACCTCTATAACATAATTGTCTATTTGCTTTTTTTCGCACCTGTAAATTTTAGTCTATTTTATTATAAATAGCAAAAGTGAAAATATGATGAAAAGCAAAGATTTAATTTTATTTTTATTTATTTTTCCTAAAAATTTCTTACTCTAGCAGTTGTTTTCGTTTATTATTGCGGTATTTTAATTGTAAAAACGCTTCCTTTTCCGGACTTGCCCTCAACATGGATCCGGCCGCTGTGAGATTCGACGATCCATTTTGCAATCGCAAGCCCCAAACCGTGGCCTCCAAGCTGTTTGGACCTTGATTTATCCGTACGGTAAAAACGCTCAAATATCCGTTCGCGTTCTTCAGGCTTTATCCCTATACCCTGATCCTCAACCAATATAACGAGCATTTTATTTTTATCTTCATTTTTCAGAGAAATTTCAAGTTTAACCTCTGCTTCTTCCGGTGAATACTTGATTGCATTCTCCAGCAGAATGTAAAGAAGCTGATCCAGCCGCTCACTGTTCCCGTACACAAAAAGCTTAGCAGGTGCGTTCAGCTTTAATGTTATACGTTTTTCATCCGCAAGAGTTTCAACCGAATGAACCACTTTTTTTGAAAGCTCGTGAAGATCGAACACTTCTTTTCGCAACTTCGTATTTTCCGCATCGGAACGGGCCAATGTGAGCAAATCTCCTACCAGCTTAATCATCCTCTTCACTTCATATTTCATATTGGAGAGTACGGAGTTTGAAAATTCATCCTCCTGAAGCTGCTTTTCCATCTCCAATGCATTAATTGACGATAAAATAACGCTTAATGGCGTTCGCAGTTCATGTGACGCATCCGCAGCAAATTCGCGCTGTTTCATATACGATTTAATGATCGGCGACATCGCTCGCTTCGACATAAAATAGCTGATAAAAAAGGCGACAAAGGAAAAGAAAATAAGCAAAATGGCAAAAATATTCAATAGCCAGTCAAAAAGTTCTACTCTATTGGATATGCTTTTCCCTACATATAAAATACCAATGAATTGATTTCCTTTATATATTTTGCGTCCTGCCATCATTAAATCAATGTTCCGCTTGTTCGGATTCTCTTTCCAGGGAACAAAATAGGAGATATCTAGGTTCTCATAGCGAATCTCTTTGGGGTCTGGATTCCATCCTTCCAGCTCTCGATACAGCTTCGGGCGAAGATGATGATAAAGCTCATCGCCCGTCAGAAGATTGCCTTTCGCATCGACCACGTAATAGAAGAACTGCTCATCAGAAAGCATCACAAAGTTTTGTATGGAAGGCGTTTTTCCTTTTATCAGTTTTTGTTTGATGACCGTTACTTCCTGATCCACGAGTTTTTTCAGCTGATCCTCCTGGCTGCTGACAATCACTCCATAAAGCAAAAAATAAACGATGACCATAAAAAGAATTAAAAACAGCATCAGGATGCCGGTATAAATCATCGTCAGCCGCCATTGGGTACGGCTGATGAGGTTCAGGTTTTTTAACAGATTCCAGCGGGAATAAAGGCTAGTTTTCAAGGCGATACCCCACTCCGCGGACACTTTCAATGATCTCTTTTTTAGTGAGCTTTCCCAGTTTTTTGCGGAGAAGCTTTACAGTGGCGTCCACTGTTTTCGCCGATACATCTGCATCTATGCCCCATACTCGGTCAAGAATGGTTTCCCTCGGGAGCACTTGACCCCTATTGCGCACAAGAAGATCAAAGAGCTGAAATTCTCTCGGTGTCAGCTGAATCTCCCGCTTTGCTGAATTCACTTTATAGCTTGTACGATTCAAAACAATATCATAAAGAACGGCCTTCTCCTCCACAATAGGAGCAAAATTCCGGCGCGACAAAGCTCTAAGCCTGGCAAGGAGCTCGTCAATCTCAAACGGTTTGACGAGGTAATCGTCGGCTCCTGCATCGAGCCCATGAATCCGGTCCTGCACGGAGTCCTTTGCCGTGAGCATTAAGATCGCTTGAGAATAGCCCTTTGATCTTAAACGCCTGCACACTTCCAGTCCGTTTTGGCCAGGCATCATCCAATCCAGAATGACAATGTCAAAATCAGTTGCCAGCGCGGTGTCATAGGCATCGTCGCCATTTGATACCCACTCCACATGATATTTGTTTTTTTTCAGCATATGGACAATTAACTTTCCGAGATGCAAGTCGTCTTCCGCTACCAGAACGTTCATGTCAAAGCAGACTCCTTTCAGCTTAGTCACTGAGTTCAACAATTGATGATAGCACAATTACTTCATGGAAGACTGAAATCCCTGCTGATTTCACATAATTTCCTAATATTTAATGTTAGAAGTCAAAAGAAAGATGGGGAAATTTTTAAAATAGGTCTTTACAAGGGATTAATTCTGAGGAATAATATGAATTATAAAACGAACATTTGTTCTTATTTAGAGTATACCTTTTTTCTCACCTCTCGTCCAGACCTTACATAAAAAAAAAGCCGGGTAATTCACCGGCCCCTTGTTATACCTTATTTAAAAACCCTTTCTATCACTCGCTGCGTTGCATTGCCATTTTCCCAGCTGCAATATTTATCGTAAAACCGATCATAGTTTTCTTTATACTGCTTCTTTACTATATCTATGTTTTTAATCGAGCTGATGACCTCACTGCTGTCTCTTAAAAGCGGTCCTGGAACTTCTTTTTCCATATCAATATAAAACCCTCTAAGCGTGTCCCGGTATTTTTCCAAATCATAAGTATAAAAAAGAATAGGACGCTGTAAATTCGCGTAATCGAAAAATACCGACGAATAATCCGTAATTAACAAGTCTGAAATCAAATACAGCTCTGCAATATCATTGTGCTTGGAGAAGTTATAGGCAAAACCTTCTGCTCCTGCCGTATCAATGTTGTCCGCAATAAAATAATGCATGCGCAAAAGGATCACATATTCATCGCCTAGCCTTTGCTTCATCTCCTCCAGATCCAGTCTTAACTGAAATTTATACTTTCCAGATTCATAATAATCATCATCACGCCATGTTGGAGCATAAAGAATTACCTTCTTATCCAAAGGAAGGCCAAGCTGAGGTTTCACTTGCTGTGCTTTTTCTTCGCGATCCGCATCATGCAAAATGTCATTGCGGGGATAGCCGAACTCCAGCATCTCTTTTTCATATTTAAAGGCGCTTCTGAAAATTTCAGATGAATATTGGTTAGCCGCTATCAAATAATCCCATCTTCTTGACTGCTTATAAAAATGCTTTTTATAATCTGGATTCGCAGAATATACATCATTCATATCAAAAACAAGCCGCTTTAAAGGGGTTCCATGCCATGTCTGCAAATAGATGTTTCCGGGCCTTTTATCAAGATGCATCGGGAGTCTCGAATTGCTGACCCAGTATTTAGAAGTAGCCAGATAATAATAGTAAGCCAGGCTGAAACGCTTTACCTGTCTTGCGTTACCCGGTATTTTCCTTTTTTCATTAAAGATCCAGACAAATTTATACCCCTTTTTACTTTTTAGCATTTCTTCATAAATATATTTTGGGCTGTCAGAGTAGTTTTTTCCTAAAAAGCTTTCAAAAACCACCGTTTTTTCTTTTAAGGGCAGCCGAATAAATAGGCTTCGATAAAGAACTAAAAATATTTTGCGCTTGCTTCTGATGGCTCCTGCTGCATTATAAAGAAAATGGTGAAGCTTAATTAATCCGCTAAAGATGGCCTTCCTCTCTTTTTTCAGCTGATCCACCTCAGCTTTTACAAGTATATTTAACTTCTTCATCGATCGGGGGTTTACTTTTTTTGCTGATATTGAAGCTTTGTTAAAGGTTTGCTCAACCTGCTTTCGATCCGCAAGAAGCATGATGACCGATCGGCGGTAATAATTTAGAAACTGCTGATCAAGAAAATTGGACGCCGCTGCATGATTGCCATAACAGTCTTTCATATCATTATAGATCCGCAAAAAATCACCAACCTTTTTATCCCTTTCGAGCTGGGAGAGCGCTGGGTTAGTGATCGGATCGTTCCTGACCCTCTTATAATAAAGACAGTCCGTTAAATAAGGACATCGATCTAAATAAATCATGGCGGGTATCAGGAAAGAAATGTCTGAATAGCACTCCACCTCCTCAGTAAATCTGAGGTTGTGGCTATGTATAAAATGAAGTGAAATTAATCGGTTGAGTACCGAATTATTTCTAAACAAGCGGTCTTTGTTCCGATTTTCTAAAACTTTATGTGTGCGCTCAGGGAGATCGGCTTCTACTTTAAAGGTAATCTTCTTTACTCTTCCGGATAGCATGCTGTACTGCCCAATACTTTCGGTCAGGAGCTGAATAGTGGTCAAAGGCAGATAATCATCACTATCCAAGAAGTAAACATAATCACCTGTTGCAGTATCCAGCCCTGCATTTCTGGCGGCCCCGACGCCTTTTCGTTCTGTAGAATGGATAACGCTTATACGATCGTCCTTTTTTGCGTATTCCATGATCACTTTACGGCATGGTTTATCAGAACCGTCATTTATAAGCAATATCTCTAAATTGGGGTACGTCTGGTTGATTACCGAATTCAGGCACTCTGGTAAAAATTCTTTCGTATTATAGATTGGAATAATAACAGATACCTTTTTGATGATTATTCCCCCTCCTTCTACAGCCATACATCATGGAAATGTTTTTTCAACGTTCATTCTAATAGTTCCAAAAATTGAAATAATATCCATGATTATACCATAAAATTCCTAAACATCGACAAATGTGTCGATATAAACATTAAAAAACCAGCAATGATTGCTGGCTCCATTAAAAATAGTTATAGGGAAGATAGTACACTTGATAATTAGGAAGCCTTTCAAAACCAAGCTTTTGTGCAATAACGATGGAATCATACCTAAAGCTTTCCGTTGTCCAATGAGGGGAAATCCCCATGGTCATGCAATCAGTGATCATGCCATGAGCCATACACGTTGCGAGCCCTTTGCCCCGATGTGATGTGTCATAAACATGGATGCCAATCTCCAGGTCATCTCCACAAGCAAATACACTTATACATGTGCCAATGATTTTGTTGCCATGGAGAGCAGCCCATCCCAGCCCATGTAAAAAGAATGCTTCCTCTGAACTCCAGAATTTACTGATGATCTGTTGAGAATCCAAGAAAAGCAACTGTGGAGTAATTCTCAGCACTCGATAATCTTCAGGCAAGGGATTAAGTCTAAAAGATGAAAATTGCTCTGGGTGAAACTTGAAAGGCACCCGCTCACCGACTTTTAATCCCACAGGAAAAATAGATGGGATCACGTCCTGCCACAGTTCAGAAGGATAGACTTCAAGATTGAAGTCTTGCTCACCAACTTCCAAGGCTTGTGACTTTATAACATCCGCTATAAATGGCTGCAGACAGGAGTTGAATGCATGGTTTGTACAGTCTCCTGCCAGATAAAACATCTCATTAAACGCCCAGACTAATGTGGTGGACGGCGTTTCAACATCATCGACAAAGATCTTTCCGCGGTTTATTCCTGAAATGACTCCCTGTAATACGGGATGATGCTTTTGCTCTTTAAACAGTTTCTTTATATTAGCGTATTGTTCACGAGGCAATTCATAAATCATGACTTGATTGTTCTCCTTTGTTTTAAGAATTTTTCACTTTATTAGTATCAACTCTTAAAACTGAAAGGCGACAAGGCGATTTTGATTCGTTCCGTATCAAATCCCCCCCTTATATTGGTAATTCATGTATACAATCAGTTTAGCATGCTTTCATAAAAAAAGGGCTGAAAAAGGAACCCCCCACTCAAACTCTCGTTTCCTTCAATTTTATTAATTTCATGTTTAATCCTTCAAAAATCAGGAAATATATTCAAGCAAGTATGGTAATAAAATCATAATAAATGGACCCACTACATATAGCGCATAAGACATATTACCCCTTCTTTCGACAACAAGCAGGGATATTGTTCAAAGGGAAGAAAAAGTAGGAAAACAAAGAGGAAAGGAGAATGGTGATGACCAGTGACGTGCTAAAAAAACAGATTCACCAGCATTTCAACACAAAAAAGATAAAGGATGAGCAGCTCGAAACATTGCTGGTACGTTTCATCCTATCCGTTAAGAAAGGGAAATGAGCAAACTGGTGCCAGGCACCGCGTTTACACACATGTGTAATGACGGTGCCTGGCACCAGCTTTTGACTATACAGCGGCCTTCCTGCTCTCTTTAGGATGAACATCGTGCCTGCCGTAGTGTTTTGCTAACACATGGCCATAAACGGAGGCCAGGATCTGCTGAAACAGCATCCCGACAACAACAGGTACTGCAGTTACCGGTGAAAAGTAGGTGAGCGCAATAACAGAACCGGCGCTAATATTACGCATCCCTCCACTGAAAACAAGGGCTATGACCGTTTCTCTTTTCCAACCAAAAAACATACCGGTCAGCCAGCATATTAAGTATCCGCTGGCCGCAATAAACAGAACGAACAAGCCAATCAACAAAAGTTTGCCGTTCACATGGACCAAATAGGGGGTAGCTACCGAAGCATTGATGGCGACCACAACACTCATGCAGATTTTAGAAACAGGCGAAATTCGTTTGCCAAACGTGTTTTTTATCTTTCCTTTTGTCCAATGATTCAGCAGCATGCCGATGACAGACGGAATAACGATCATAATCAGCAAGTCCTTTACCATGGACCATTCATCAATGGAAACGGTCTCTCCAACAAATAGCGCCAGGCTATAAGGAACGACGATCGGTGATAACAGTGTATCAATCAATATAATGGAAAGCGCGAGGGTACTGTTGCCTCTATAGATGGACACCCATATGCTGCTTGTCACGCCGCACGGTATAACCATTGCCAATACAAGTCCGGTGATGGTATGAGTATCAGAGGAAAACGCAATGTGTCCGACTCCCCATGCCCACATCGGCATCACGATATGCAGGATGATAAGTGCTGTCAGTATGGGCAACGGCCGGGAAAGTGTATGGCGGAGATGATTGAAATTAGATGCTAAACTACCTGAAAATGTCATGAATGAAAAGATCCATGGGACTAAAAAAAGCCAGCTCTTCAGTTCGTTCGTAAGCAAAATTCCTAGGATGACACTTGCGGGTGTAATAAATGGCATCCATCTTTCAAGCTGTTGGTTTATTTTTTCTATCACATTTATCCTTCTTCCGGTCTAAGTCTATTACTCTAACAGTTTATTAATTTACAGTATAAAATATTTTAGATTTTGGTGCCAGGCACCAAAATAATAGCACCAAAATAAAAAAATAGCATAGGATGTATACATACCGGTTTGAATGAGTTGTCCCAATTTAGGATTTTCCAATTGACAAACTTTTAAATTTATTTTACATTAAATAAAATTATATACTTCTTATCAAGAGAGGTGGAGGGAATTGACCCTGAGAAACCTCGGCAACAGACTCTTTTAGAGCACTGTGCCAATTTCAACAAGCCGAGTTGCTTGGAAGATAAGAATTGTGTTGATCATTCTTCGGTCTCTTCAACCCCTTCTTATGTTTCAGTGAACATAGGAAGGGGTTCTTTAACATCCTAATTCCAAGTAAATAGATAAGAATAGTTATTTATAAAAACTGAAATTTAAGGAGTTGGTCATATGGAAAAGCATGACTGTATCCACTGGAAAGGAAAAAAGCTGACTGCAACTGTACATTATCCAGATTCCCCCGTAGGCAAAGAGCGATCCAAGCGGCCAGTCGTTGTTATTTGCCATGGGTTTACAAGCAATCGGATCGGAGTAGATCGCTTGTTTGTTAAAACCGCTCAGCACCTTTCAAAAAATCAATTTGTAGTCATTCGGTTTGATTATGCGGGATGCGGAGAAAGCGAAGGAAACTATGGTGAACATTGCTTTAAAGACTTGATTGACCAGACCCATGCTGCTGTCAGCTTTGCCCTGCAGCTGCCTGGCATTGATCCCGATCAAATCACGCTGCTCGGCCATAGCCTTGGAGGCGCGGTCGCCGTACACTCTGCAGACCGCGACGAACGGGTAAAACGGTTGATCCTCTGGTCGGCGGTAGGAAAACCGTTTGAAGATATCGTAAAAATCATTGGACAAGAAGAATACAGCAACTTATTTATTAAAGGGTATGTGGATCACTTGGGTTATTCCCTGACCACAACATTCATGCAGTCGCTTAAAAAGTTTCACCCGTTAGATCAGCTTTCCCGATTTACCGGTGACGTGCTGCTTGTTCATGGTACAGATGACAAAGACATTTCGGCCCATTATTGCAGTGAATTTTTTGAGAAAACACGAAAAAGAGCCTGTGGAAACAGCAACATTCATCTCATTAAAGGAGCTAACCATACGTTTTCTTCCATCCCTCACTTCAATAAGTTGATTGCTGCGACCACCGCCTGGCTCACTAAGAGTTCTTCTCCTTTGAAGGTGCCTGGCACCCTTACTTCTATTTCCTCTTGACAACAGCCATGATCGTTAAGAGGAGGGCAAGCAGTACGGCGATGTAGACCGGTGTGATCCAAATATAATAGACCGATCCTGGATCCTCTTTAATAAAGCCTGTGTTGATACCAATTGTATTCCAATGAAAACGCACGGGATTTTCAGCATTTACCGAAAACCTGTCTAAATACAATGCTTTTTGCGTGACTCGTGCTACTACATAAATCAAGCTGAGCATCAGCAGAATGACCTCAGCTACTAGTTTTGCTCAATCCTTCACATCCTCTATGTATTTGAATTTTGCGCTTTCTGCCTTCCCATCGCAATACTTTCATCCCAGAGTTTTACATTCACCCTGCATACAAAAACCCCTTTTTTTATTTCTTATTCAAAAGAGCCGCTAAACTTAACCATATTGTTCTTCTCCATTCCATATCGTAGTATAATAGCTTTTGTATTTTTAATCGGACCCGCTGCCCATCTTGAACGTTTTAAAACATAAGGGGAGATCAACTTGAAAACAAAATCAAATGGAATTCTAACTGGACTAATCATTCTGCTGCTTACCGCCGTCTTTAGCTCAGGATGTGCCCAATCGCCTAATTCAGCCCAAACAAGCACAAATCCGGGCAACAATGCAGATGATCCTGCGGCCAAACAAGAAAACCCTTCGTCAAATAATGTTAAAACCAATACCGCCACAGGACAAAACGCAGTAAATGGCATCCCGGCTACCGTTACATATGTGATTGACGGCGATACATTGGACGTAAAGCTTAGGAATGGAAAAAAAGAACGTATTCGCATGCTTCTCATCGATTCACCTGAAACAAAACACCCGAGGCTTGGTGTTCAGCCATTCGGACCGGAAAGCTCTAAATTTACGAAATCACAGTTGACCGGCAAAAAAGTCGGTGTGGAGCTGGACGTTTCGGAGCGCGATAAATATGGAAGACTGCTCGCTTACATATGGATCGGCAAGCAAAACTTTAACCAGCTGCTCCTGGAAAAAGGCCTTGCCCGTGTGGCATATGTATACCCGCCGAACACGAAATACGTTGATCAGTTCCGTGCCACACAGAAAAAAGCTCAAAAAGCAGGGATCGGAATATGGTCGATCGAGAACTACGCCCAACAAGACGGATTCCATGCAAAAGCGAAAGACAGCCGAGCAAACGGAACGGTTTCTGGAGGGAGTTCACAAGCAAACAATCAGGGCAATCAAGGAAAAACATCTGAGGAACCAAAAGGCAGCTGCAACATTAAAGGAAACCAATCGGGTATCTACCACATGCCTGGCGGAGAATACTATGACCGGACGAAAGCCGAGGTCATGTTCTGCTCCGAGGCTGAAGCTCAAAAAGCAGGTTATCGAAAATCACAGCGTTAATCAGTGTTAAAAAGGTAAGAGCCGCATCAGCTGTTTACTCCTGATGCGGCTTTTTATTTTCATTTTAGGTTTTTGGTTTCATGCCCATCACAACCGTTGATTCAAGTTCACTGGAGCGGACCACCCTTGACAACAATCCGATTTCAGTAAAAGTTGCTAGAGATAGCGGTGCCTGCCGGTCACTGGTCTCCACCAGAAGATAGCCTCCAGGTGCCAGCCAGTTTGGCGCACCAGCAGCCACCCTCCTCTGGATGTCGAGGCCGTCCTTACCGCCGTCCAGTGCTATTCGGTCCTCGTGGAGACGGGCCTCAGCAGACAGCAACCCGATCGCATCCGTCGGTACGTAGGGAGCATTTGCAACCAGAACATTAACGGAGCCGCGGAGGGTTTCTGGGAGAGGTTCGTATAAGTCACCTTGATATGCATGGCCACCTAAAGCATCAATATTTCGGCGAGCGCACTGAACCGCTTTGGGATCAATGTCTGAAGCGTACAGCTGGATGTCTTCATGGCTGGCTGCAAGTATTGCACCTACAGCACCTGATCCGCAGCAAAGATCAACGGCAATATCTCCCGGCCGTATAATATTTGCTGCTTGGGCAACCAGGAACTCTGTTCGGCGCCGCGGGACAAAAACATCAGGGTCCACTTCGATGCGGAAACCGCATAGCTCTGCCCAGCCAACGATTTGTTCGAGAGGATAACCTGCCATTCGCTCGTTTATCATAGCATCCAGCTGTGCTGGTGTTTCCGCCTCATCCATAAGCAGCCGGGCCTCTTCCTCGGCATAAACACAGCCAGCACTCCTTAGCCTGAAGACAACCGTGGAAAACATGGTATCTTTTGAAAGATCTACATTCACGTGTTTTACCTCTTTAGTTTTATTTTGGTGCCATTATTTTGGTGCCATTATTTTGGTGCTATTATTTTGGTGCTATTATTTTGGTGCCAGGCACCACGATTACACACTTGTGTAATGGCGGTGCCTGGCACGCCAAACGGGCACGCCACTACCTTAAAAGAACGACAGCCCAATCGTGAAGATGACACCCGATACAAGAAGGGTGGTCACGCAGTATCCCATGATGTCCCTGGCACCCAGGCCTGCGATAGCCAGTGCCGGCAGCGCCCAGAACGGCTGCGCCATATTCATCCATGCTTCACCGTAGGCGATCGCCATCGCTGCGATGCCAGGATCGACGCCGAGCTGCTCTGCGGCCGGCATGATGAACGGCCCCTGTACGACCCAGTGCCCTCCGCCGGACGGCACGAAGAAGTTAACAAAACCTGAGCTCAAAAATGCAAAGAACGGGAAGGTGGACGGGTTGGAAACCGAGATAAACGTGTTGGTGATCATACCTCCCAGGCCTGACAGCTCCATCATCCCTTGGATCCCTGCATAGAACGGAAACTGAATTAAAATGCCTGCCGTCCCTTTTGCTGCATTGGCAACCGCGTTCATATAAGACAGCGGTGTGCCGTGCAGAAGAAGGCCTGTCGTAAAGAACAGCAGGTTAACGGTATTAATATCAATCTTAAAACCATTCTCCACTATGTAATAGACGATGTACGAGTAGCCAAGCACAGCGATAGCCAGGCTGAGGATTCTGCTGTTTTCCATCGTCACGGCAAACGTGCGTTTTACTTCAGCCGGGGCGATCGCCGTTGCTGCAGAAGCCTCGTCCTCCGCCAAAATCTTCGGATCAATGCCGATCACATCTCTTCCAGTCGGCATCATTAGCCTTGTCATGATGGGCAGGATGATGAGCAGCGCGAGCGTAATAAACAAGTTATAGCTTGTAAAAATAGTATCCGTGAGCGGGATTAGCCCCGCCGTTTTTTCCATCGGATTTCCCGGAGTTACGGCTACAAGCGGTATAGATCCTGATAGTCCTCCGTGCCAGGTGAGGAATCCGATATACGCACAGGCAATCAGGAAACGATAATCCGAACCCGGAATCCGCTTGGCCACCTCCTTTGCGAACAGAGCACCGACAATGAGTCCGAACCCCCAGTTGATAAAGCAAGCGAGCCCAGAACCGAGCGTAACCAGAATAACGCCTTGAGCTGGCGTTTTCGCAAGGCTGGCTAGCTTAACCATCCATTTTTTAATAAGTGGCGAACTCGCAAGAGCATGCCCTGTCACCAGGACAAGAGCCATCTGCATCGCAAAAGCCAGGAGATTCCAGAAACCCGATCCCCAGAACCCGACCATTTCAATCGGACTGTGATGGGTAAAAATAACGCCTGACAAAAATAGAATGATGGTGAGAATCAAAGCAAAAACAAACGGATCAGGCAAAAACCTTTGTACAAGGGCAGTAAAGAAGTTCGATAGCGCTTTCATTTCTTCCTCCTATTAATATTGAACTTTTTAAAAGTACACTGAATAAGCATTCATCTAAACGATGTAAAAATCCTGTCTGTCTTTTATCCTATTTTGGTGCCAGTCACCGCGATTACACAAGTGTCAAAACGCGGTGCCTGGCACCACAAAAATTCTCCTCCTTCTGTTAAACTAAATGAAAATACATAGATAGGATGGGATAGGATGACGGCTCGAAAACTGCTGATCGCTCAAAATGTGGATTCTTCTTATGTGGAAAAAATACAAGAGGTGATACCGGAATGGACCATCGTCACCGGCAGGGATAAGGAGATCTGGCAAAAGGAAGCACCTGATGCTGAAGTGATCGCCGGATGGAAAAAAGGGATGGAGGAATACACGATTAACAAAGAGGACTCACCTCTAACGTGGATTCAAACATGGAGTGCCGGGGTGAACAGCCTTCCGTTAGAGAAGCTTTCAAGCCACAATGTGCACCTCACCAGCGCCAACGGGGTACATGCCCACCCGATCTCTGAGACCATTTTTGCTCTCATGCTCGGGCTAACACGCAAGATTCACACCTATGTACGCAACCAACAGTCAAAAACTTGGGACCATTCCAATCTTAAACTTGAGATCCATGGAAAGACCATCGGTATCCTCGGTACTGGTGCCATCGGAAAAGAAACCGCCAAGATCGCCAAGGCGTTCGGCATGACGGTACTGGGAATGCGCCACTCCGGAAAGCCGGAAGAATACATCGATACAATGTATTCCTCCAGTCAGCTGCATGACCTGCTACCACAATGCGACTATGTCGTGGTGACACTGCCGCTAACGAAAGAGACTCATCGGCTTCTTGGCCAAAAGGAGTTCCAGCTTATGAAGGAGTCCGCTTTCTTCATTAATATAGGACGCGGTGATATCGTGGTCGAAGAAGATCTCGTCCAGGCTTTGAAAAGTGGTGAGATTGCAGGAGCCGGCCTGGATGTGTTCGAGACCGAACCGCTCGGGGACAACAGCCCGCTATGGGAAATGGAAAATGTCATTATCACTCCTCATACCGCCGGCTCCACTCAATACTACGACCAGCGGGTGATCGAGGACATCCTGATTCCTAATTTAAGGCATTATGTGAAGGGAGAGTCTCCTTCCATCAACAAGGTGGATTACACGAAAGGCTATTAACAGTGTTGATATTTCTTTCACCTTTCCTATCGTAAGAAATGAACACAGCGTATCGCAACTTGTTTCCAATTTTAAGGAAGGAGCGGCAATCCACTTTTGCCTCTCATGTATCTTCTGACTTTTAACATATTCAATACGGGGATGTGTTCCGTGATGCAGATGACGATGTCACAGGCGGGAATCAGCCAGTCCAACGCTGTCAACGGGACGAATTTCATTGACGTCCTTAGAGCGTTATGAAGATCCGGAGACCTATGCGGTCATCATGAGTGGCGAAATTGGCGGCAGTGCTGAAGAGGAAGCTGCGGAGTGGATCAAAGCCAACATGGCAAAACCAGTGGTAGGCTTTATTGGCGGCCAGGCCGGTTTCTCTGATTGGGAAAACCTAAGAGATTATGTAGCAAAAATCAAAACGGTAGATCCTCAAATTGAGGGCCGTATTATCGACGCGGCGAAGAAGTAAACAAACGGATAGGTGCCAGGCACCGCCATTACACACTTGTGTAATGAGTGGTGCCTGGCACCTCCTTTTTAATGATGATGTTCTCGAGCATCAACAACGGTGCACTGCGGCGCGCCCATCCTGATCAGTTCTCTCGCCTCATCTAAGGAAATTCTCACAAATACTGCCCGGTCAAATCCATCTTCTACATCAAACAATGCAAACGCCTTGTTTTTATTGATAAAAATACATTTAAACTCTACAGTTACATCCTCTGTTGCTTCCGGAATTCTATTCACGACTTCACATAATTCCAATCCTGCATTACGAAGTCGTATTGCGGTTTCTTCATCAATACGGATGATCACAAACACTTCCAAATCGACACCTGGAACCTCCGACTCTATTTCTACGACAGCGAAGAAGCGGTGCCCAATCACCAGCAGACAATTGGCGCCGATTTCAAATATCTCTTCATTCATCATGGTGCCCATAACATCGCCCCCATTTTCCGTATTGCCACTGCATGAATTGCACGTATTGCTCATCTCATTCATTTCGCCCGTTTCATACTCGAACATCATATCCCTAACTTTCCTATAAATTTGAGTTTCCGAATGGATGCAAGCTTGTCCAAGCGACCTGTTTGTTCACTGAAAATAGCCGAAGAAAATTACTTGCATCCTTCACTGTCTAGCATATTCGGCTATAGGACAAGTGCTACTAAAATAATACGATCACCTATTTATTTTGGGTGCCAGGCACCCCGCCCGAAAAACTTTGTTCCTCATGGCTGCAGTCTGAAATATACATACAGTAACAGGGCTGAACTAGGAGATGAACTATGGTAGAAATGATTCCAGGCAAACTGTATATCGGGGGTCTTATAAAGAGTGAGGATTGGGGATTTATTCAACAGCATATCACAGCCATCATTAACCTGAGAACAACTCCTGATCATCCTCCGTTCGACTTTTCTGGCCGGGTAATGATTTGGGCCCCGTTGACGCTGTATCATGCTCCGGATATCCCATGGGTGGTAAAAATGATGGACCAAATGAATCAATTGCTTGATTCAGGCCACCATATTCTCGTTCATGATAAAGCAGGTTATCAGCGTTTGGGCTTTTTCATAGCCGCCTTTTTTATGCAGAGATTTAACTTGGGGCTTGCTCAGGCACTTGCAGTGGTGCGGCAGCGAAAACCTGATTTGGATCCCCCTCCGAACTACATGGAGCTGCTAAAAATATACGATGTTTATCTAAAACATCATTAAGGTGCCTGGCACCGCAATTACACACTTATGTAACGACGGTGCCTGGCACCCATGTAGTGGCACCCATAATCAATCATTCAAACACTCGCCACCTGCAAGAGGGTCAATCCGGATTCCTTCAAATTCAGCGGCAGATAGCCTTCTACCTCAAGGATCGGCTGGTTGGGACTGTCCGGGAACACATGCCGGATCTCAGCGGTTTTCCCGTTGCGCAGCGGAATTTTTTTTTCTTTCAGGGCTTTCATCAAATAGTTGGCGAACGGTATGACAACATCAATATCCAATCGGTTTTGCCTGGCGTCCTTAATGAGCTCATCGACGGCAAAAAAGATCGATCGATTGTTTTTATAGACTCTTCTGGAACAGATGGCATCAAACGTATCCGCCACAGACAGGATCCGGACTAAAAAGGGAATGTGCGAAGACACTTTATTCGGATACCCCGTTCCATCCAGCCGTTCATGATGCATCAGTGTACCCAGCAGGATTTCCTGAGGGAGCCCCGCATCTTTTAATAGATTGTAGCCATACTGGGGATGCTTTTTCATGGTTTCATACTCTTCGCCCGTCAATCGCCCCGGTTTGTTCAGGATGGCCGGGTCGATCTTGAATTTGCCCACATTATGAAAGATGCCCATTTGTGCCAGCATGTTTTGTTCATTCTTGCTCACATACAGCACCTGGCCTATTCTTTTTGCGACGAGGCCAACATTCAGACTGTGCTGATACAAATATTCATCCTGGCTGAGCTGCTCCTTCAGCTGAATGAGTGAGATGTTGTCCCTGGTGTCCAACCCAGAGAACGCCTCTTTTATGCAGACCGCACCTCATTCGTTAAAACTTCCTTTTTATAAATGGAAGCATACTGCTCTTTCAGTTTTAAAAAAGTCTCTTGGTATACCTTTTTCACTTTTTCCTCCTCTGACAGTGGCTTCTGCTTGATGCTGTTCCTTTTGATCGTATGCACATCATACTTCGCCAGCAGCCGCATATGAATTTCGTTGATGATCGTTCCTTTTCGAAGGAGCAGGATGCTGCTACGGAATACAGATCTTCTAACAGCTCTTGCCCTATTTCAACCTTTACCTGATCCATGCCTCATTTCCCCCAATTCTTGTGTTTGCTTCAGGTAAATCGAACCTGATTTCGCGCTTTGTTTTGCTGAATATAAGCCTTCATCCCAAGCTCTTTATGTTCCCAGCTCAAAAGAGCTTCCACACCTACGAGCACATCGGAATGAATATTAAACTGCGGCTGGCAGCAAACGGTAAACTCGCTGGTCTTCAGCCCTTTCCGCAGGCGATCTCCAGCTTGATCTTACGGGACAGGGCCTCGTTCATCCCTGGCGTATAAAATTGAAAATGATTGCTTCCTTCCTCTTTTACCCGGTACATAGCCGTATCAGCGTTCTTAATCCACCCCATAGCCATAAGTAACGCAGCTTTCCCTTCGTTCTATGTATTCGTATTCCCAGGCTGAGCGCCGTATAAGACGCTGCTGCGGCAATAAGTATAGAGAGCAGCACGAATGGCAGCTCAATGGCAAGTAATTATATTCAAAGTCATGTTGTGCATGTCTCCCGGTCGTTTACGTAAAACGTATAGTCATATACCTATTATTGGTCCAATGGCCTTTACTTTTTATAAAGCAGAAAAATACCGAGGGCTGCTGCCCCCGGCATTATTAAACTATAATTTAAACTTCGATACGACGTCCTGCAGCTCTTCAGCCAGATTGGTGAGAGCGGTCGCTGCCGCATTCACTTCCTCCATGCTAGCCAGCTGTTCTTCTGAAGCTGCGACTACTTCCATCGCGCTGGCGGATGTCGTTCCTGCTACGTTCGACATCTCCGAAACATGGCCGGAAACGTGGTTCACTTCCTCATTGATCTTTTGAGATGTAGAGGAGATCTTCTTGATCTGCTCTGTCACTTGGACGATCGCGTTAAGAATGGTCGTAAACGATTCATTGGTCTTCTGAGCGATCTCCAATCCTGAGTCCACTTTTTCCTTCACATCATGGATTGAGGCTACCGTATTTTTCGTTTCTTCCTGTATGTGTTTCGTCATTTTTGAGATATCAAGCACCGATTTTCGTGTCTGGTCGGCAAGCTTGCGGACTTCATTCGCTACGACGGCAAACCCTTTACCGGCATCTCCTGCGCGTGCTGCTTCAATGGCGGCATTGAGTGCAAGCAGATTCGTCTGTTCAGCGATGTCATGGATGATGTTAAGAATGGAACCGATCTCTACGGAACGCTGGCTTAAATCATTTAATGCCTGGTCGGTTCCTGCCACCGAATGGTGAATGGAATCCATCTGCTCAAGGGTGTCAAGCACGAGTGCCGAGCCGTGGTGGGTCTGTTCACTGGCGTTCTCGGCCAGTTCAAGCACCAAGGCAGCATTTTCTGAGATCTGCCCCACCGCGTTCTTGCTTTGCTCTACTGAGCGAACGGATTCATTCGACATTCTTGTTTGACTTTCGGCCCCTTCCGAAACCTGTTGAATGGACGCCGTAATCAATTCGTTGCCCTTCATCGTTTCATCGCACTTGCCATCAGCTGTTCTGCTGAAGCAGCAACCTGTCCAGATCCATTTCCGACTTGGGTAATAACAGGTCTTAAGTTATCGATCATCTGAGCGAACGACTGGTTTAACGCAAACACTTCATCTCTCGTCCGAACCGCAACAGCCGGCACAGCCAGATTTCCGTTCGCAACTTCCTCAGCGTTCTCCGTAATTTTTTTCAGCGGTGTTACAATTTTGCGGGTGATACTGATGGAAAAAATAAGGCTGCCGATGACCAAGACGATAAGAGCGATCATGGAGAATAGAATCATTCCTTTGATCCCTTCCTTTAAATCGGACTGCATCCATTCGTACTCGTCATTGATCAGCAGTTTCAGCTGGTACACATCATTGATCAATCCTTTTTTCCTGAGAGACTGCCGTTTGATCACGGCCTGATCACCTTCTTTTACAGCCGTATCGGACTCGCTTTTAAGCTCATCGAATTTACTGCCGATCCGTTCGATCAGCTGCGATTGTTTTTTATCGGTCAGCCCTTTTCTCAGCATCTTGTAATCAGAAGTGAGTATTTGAAAATCATTGGTCACATCGTTCGTATTGCTCGCTGAAATGTTCAGGGAGTACGCACTTAATGATTTTTCAAGGCTCTTGGCGGAGCTGTTCAGCTCTTCTACTTGAACGAGAATGTTTACTAGTTTTTCGGTCGATGAATTCAGTTTCGTCATTCCAAAAATGTTGTAACCGATGATGATGACAGACAGCAGCAGCGGCACGATCGATATCATTAATATTTTAGTTTTCAATTTCATGGTGTAAGCCCCTTCTCGCCTCTACAGCTGGATGTGAATCGTTCCCTGAGAGATTCCTTCCTTTAACTCATTCAATCTGGCTTGCTGCTTGGCGTTCAGTTGAATCACCCGAACCGGTGCAATATCGATGCCGCCCTCTTTTATGCCGAGAACGCTGTCTTTTTCTCTTAATTGTCCTGTTTTAGCCATCTCTTTTGCCGCTTGATAGATCGCGACATCCACCTTCTTCACCATGGAAGTGGCAACCGCTTTTTCTGCGAGGTAATACTGGTCCGTATCGATACCAAAAGCATAGACTCCTGCTTTTTGTGCTTCCAGCAAGGCTCCCACTCCTGTAAATCCTGCCGGAGGGTAAATATAGTCCGCCCTCTTGGTGATCATCCTTTTAGCCATCTTTTCGCCAAGCTTATCATCATCAAACGTTCCCGCAAATTCAGAAATCACTTTTGCCTTGGGATTCTAGCCTTTTTCAAACTTCCGGATCAGCGGAACATCCACTCCTCCGATGAATCCAGCCACATTGCTTTTCGTCTTCATTCCGGCAATCGCCCCGACGAGGTAGGATCCCTCTTCCTCCTTAAAGGTAACGGAATAGACATTGGAAAGCTTGGACTGAGAATCAATGAGCAGGAATTTCTGCTTCGGATACTTTTGAGCGACCTTTTCCAAATCCTTCTGCATGGCGAATCCAAGCCCGATCACAAGGTCATTCCCTTCTTTTATAAGAGATTGAATCCCCGCTTCATAGCTCTCGCTGGACTTAAGCTCACGATAGTTGAAGACGATGTCCTGCTCGTCGCGCGCTTTTTCCAGACCGGCAAACCCTGCATCGGAAAATGACTGGTCCCCAAGCCCTGCATCCGACAGCATGATACCGATCTTGACTCTCTTTTTAGCGGCAAAGGCCGGCTCTTTCGCAGTCGAACAGCCGTTCAAACTCAAAAGCAAAGCGGCCGCTATGAACAAAATCACTGTATATTGTTTCATCCTTTTCACCCTTACTCAGTAAATTTACTACTCTAGTAATAACGGCAAAAATTGTCGAAAGTTAACAGGAACGATAAATGTTTAAATTTTCTTGCAATAACAAAAAAAGCGCCCAGGCATAAGCCACAAATTTATTCCCTATAAAACTAGCATCCCGCAGGATACCAGTTTTGCGTTTATCAGTTCATGGCCTTTTTTTCAATAGTGATCAACTTGTCCGTATCCACTTCTCTGCTATTTGCATTTAATAGAGTGAAGGGAGGTGTTCTAAATGGGAAAAGAAAAAAAATCTGGTAAAAAGATCTATTGTGATACCAAGTATATTATTTCCGACAAATATACTGAAGAAGAAGTAACCTTCGTTCATCCTGTCATCCGTATTGAAAGAGAACATATCAAATATGTCCCTCGCCATGTTTATAAAGAAGAAACGAAAAAAGAGACCTATGATCCGGGGTATCCAACTAAATGTGATTGCAAAAAGAAAAAGAAGAAGGACTATTAATGACAAAGCAGGTTTAGGCCTGCTTTGTTTTCACTCTGAGCGATCTGTTTTAATGATTATCGTTATTTATTTTTATTTTCAATGTGTCTGTATCTTTGGTAGGTGTGAAATCAACATTTGCTAAAAGGGGACCTGCCACTTTTTGTCCTCTTTTTTTCTTGTTTTGGAATTCATCGATGTTTGTTAAAGGGGTCTTCGCTGCTTTAATGGTGTATTTAGAATTCAAATTTAACTTTACCCTTGCTTCTTTATTTTCATTTGTAATGACGAAAAGACTTTTTGGCAGTACAGCGGACTGATCTGTTTCTGTTCCATCCGTTGTAACCGTAAGTAAGTAATGCTGATTTTTTTCCTGTGTATTAACAATTTGCAAGGTGATCTCCTTGGACCTTAAATGGTCCTTTTCTCCTGGGGAAGAACAGCTTGCTAACAAAATGATAAGCAAGATACTTTTAAGGTATTTCAGCATAACTCCTCCTTTTTTCCTATTTTCAGATTGTTACATTAACGTATTAGGAGGTGATGTGAAATATGAAGAAACTTAGCTTTTTATTGTTATGTATGTTCATTGTTGCTCCTCTGTTCACTCCCAAGGCAGTCCCTTTCCGACAAGAAAAATATGGAGGAACTGGTCAGCTCTATGATAACATCGATTTGCTAAAACTGGAAAAAGAGAAAGCTTCGAGATTAAATGAAAAACTTAAAAGTGCTAAACTCAACCCTGTAAAAGAATTTAGTGCAAGTGAACGAATAAGAATAAAAAATATACAAAATAAATTTATGTCTGTTAGTTCTCAAGGGGACATTATACAAGGAAAACATAGCCCAGTTCTTAATAGCAGAATTTCATTGACCAGTTCTGCAGTTCCTCCATTTTCTGAAGATGATAGAGTGAAAGTGACAAAAACGGATGCAAGTCCGTACAACGCGATGGCACAAATTGATTTTAAAGATGCAAGGGGCGATTGGTATGTATGCTCCGGAACCTTTTTAAACAAAACGACCGTACTTACTGCAGCTCACTGTGTATTTGATGCATATACTCATAAATTCCATTCCTATTGGTCTGTCTATCCTGCGGATAATAATAGTACCCTCCTTCACGGCGGATGGTCATCCACCAAAGCTTATGCGCCAATCGGATGGATAAACTCGACTCCTCCCGGCCAAGGGAAAATCTTTTTAAGAGATGTACAATATGATTACGCAGTCATAAAAATTGACTCCAGCCATTTCCATCATCTGCCTATCACTTCGACTGCTTCCGGAATTGGAAACTCTATCATTTCATATGGGTATCCCACTGATAAAGGGGAGGGTTCTGGATACTATTATTTGTATAAAAGTGCTGGATCCATAACTGATGTTCAATACAATGCCATTATTCATTCTTCGTATGTGACAAGTGGAATGAGCGGGGGGCCCATTTTAAGATCCAGCTCCATTATATCGGTGAATAGTACGTACAATTGGAGTGCCAAGTTCGGTTCAACTCATGTTAATACTATAAATGAATGGAAATCCCTGCCGTACTAGAAATAACCCAGGGAAACGTAAAAAAGAGCTGACTCCCTTTTATGAGTCAGCTCCTCTGCTGTTCCAAACCATCAAAATGTGCTTTATTACTTCTTCATTTTTATGAGCTTTTTCAATTTCCCCGCAATCCGGTTGATCATTGTAAACGACATGAGGGATACGTTGTTATTGCCCGTTTTATACAGATCAATGTATCGGTCATCGATTCGGATAAGCTGAGGTTCGAAACGGTCGAACTGGGCGGCACTGATTCTTACATTATCATTGATCAGCCGGTAGAACAGATCATATGAACCATGCCTCTCAAGAAAATACTTCCATGGAAGCTGGAACTGTGAGTCGTCGACCTTCTGAAAAAAAATCTTTTCCTTCGATCGCCTGTCCCTCATAAAGAAACTAATGTTAGGGTTCGTGCCTGGAGCCGAGAGCCAGATTTTTTGGTCATCACAGGTGATATGCGAGATTCGGAGATTTGAAACGAGCAGCGATAAATTTTGCTTGCCCGTAAAGTATATTCTGTTGTTGGACTTCTGCTCTGTCAGCGGAGTCTCCACCATCCTGCTGTTAATACGGAACATACTTTCCGTGCCGTTCATATCCCTGAATTCCACATACACATCGAAAATGTTGGATTCCTGCTGGCGGTTCAATTCTCCTGAAGCGGAGAAACCCCCATCACTGTCCGGCACGAGCGGCAATACGATCCGATCTGTAACATCCGTTCGGGATCTAAGAATGATAGATGCCTGTTCCACATCAAAAACATTTGGAATTCTCAGTCTGCTGACTGATATGCGATGTCCCTCGTACTGTATGCTTCTGATTTTAACAAAGTTAGCAAGCAGCACTTTAATACGGTAAAATTCATCTGGAATCCGTCCAGAGCCATCCCTGAACAACGGCAGCGCCCAATAATAGTGATCACCTTCTTCGACGATTGGCCCGGTCGGTTCTTTAGCCAGGTAGGACAGAAGTTCATCCGTTAGATCGTTTAAGATCATGTAGATGTAAAGATTTCTTAGGACACCCAGATCATTGTCATACACATTTTTTATATCACTCAGGACAGCTTTTACTTCACGCAAATAAACGTCCCTAAATGTTTCATCCTCCACGATCCCCTTGATCGGGAAGAACAATCGGTCAATATTTCGCTTCAGAAAAGCGGTCTTTAGTTCTTCATCCTGCAGGCTGTCAAAGTAATTCAATTGATGCTGCAAAGAGCTCATGCGGTCGAGGAAATTTTTTATATCGTTTTTCATTTGGGTAATCGACTTGTTATTCGTCTCTTCCTCACGTTTTCTCCACAAGTAGACGGTGTCTGTAATAATGTTGATCTTCTTTGCCTTCGTGAACGCTTTATGGACCATCGGCCGGTCCGCATACAGCATTCCCGGCGGCATGAAGCATTCGTTCTCGATCATGAAATCGCGTTTATAGATTTTGTTCCAATAGAAGCCATCGTAGAAGATATCCGGAAACTCCAGAAGATGGTTCACTTCCCTCGGACTCATCCAAACATCACGTTCCCGTTTATAGATGATCTCCTTCTGAATTCCATTAACAAGAATGTTCGGCTTCCCGATCACGATATCAGAATCTGTTTCTTTCGCCTTTCGATACAGCTTCTCGTACGCATCCAAAGGAACGATATCATCTGAATCCATGACGGTCACATATTCTCCGGTTGCACGTTTAAGACCGTTGTTGCCGGCTACCGCACCTCCGCTGTTCTCCTGATGAATGACCGTAATGTTATCGTATTTTTCGCGGTACTCCTCAAGAATCAGGTGGCTGTTATCAGGGCTGCTGTCATTGACCAGAATAATCTCGATCCCTTTTAGCGTCTGGTTAACGAGAGATTCCAGGCAATCTCTTAAAAATTCTTCCGTGTTATAGACTAATGCAACGACACTCAGTTTATAGTTATTCATCTTCCTTCACCCAACTCGTATCTGATTATGCTGCAAATTCGCTGGACAATCTCTGTTTCCAGCTCCGTATACATCGGCAAACATAAGATGCGTTCACTGACGGAAGAAGCGATCGGCATATCCTGCTTATACTCCGCATAACAGCTGAATTCCGTACACAACGGATAAAAATACTTCCTCGTAAACACGTTGTAATTCTTTAACGATTCATGCAGCTGATCTCTTGATTCCTGATCATTCAGCAGGATCGGAAAATACGAGTAGTTATGCTTCACGTTCACCATGGAATTCGGCAGGTGGCGGATCGCTTCCACCGAGCTCAAATGTTCGATGTACGTCTCATGGACGAGCTTCCTTTTATGGATATCCGCATCGATCGTTTGCAGGTTGCTCAAGCCCATCGCCGCCTGAAACTCATTCATCTTGGCATTGGTGCCTACATAATCCACCGAATCAGGAGAAGTGATTCCAAAATTCTTCAGAGCTTTCAGCTTCTGTGCTAATTCGCCATCCTTGAAAGCCAGAAGTCCGCCTTCGATCGAATGAAACACCTTTGTCGAATGAAAGCTGAACATGGAAACATCTCCATAATCGGCGATGCTTCTGCCGTTCACCTCTACCCCGAAAGTATGCGCCGCGTCATAGATGACCGCCAGGTTATGCTTTTGAGCCAATTCTCCAATTCTCTCAAGATTGCACGGCAGACCAAACACGTGAACGGCCACGATTGCACTTGTACGGCTTGTAATGTGCTTTTCGATCTGGTCGGCATCGATCGTGAAGTTGTCCCTCTCAATATCGCAGAAAACTGGCGTCAAACCGCAGTTGACGATGGAATGAACCGTAGATGCGAACGTAAACGGAGTCGTGATGACTTCGCCTTTCAAATCCAATGCCATAATCGCTGTTTCCAGCGCCAGGTGGCCGTTCGTGAACAGCTCCAGGTGATCGGCACCCAAGTATCCTCTTAAGTTCTTTTTAAAGTTTTCATGCAGCGGCCCATCGTTGGTGAGCCACTGGTTCTCCCAGATTCCCCGGATATACTCCTGGTAGATGTCGAAGTCTGGAAGTTTCGGCTTTGTCACCTGTATGGGTTTCTCTAGCTTTAATTCAGTCATCATGTCAGTTTCTCCAGTCAATGAGACATTCAATGGCATCCAAATCGAAAACAGGCATTCCGGTCATCTCTTTCATCTTCTTGCGCTCGCTGTAGGAGTCATCAATAAAAATGGATGGCTTTTCATTTTTAATATATTTGTGCTTGTCGTCCTCTTTTGTAATATGAACGATGTCGCTGAAGATGCTGCGGTCCACCTTTAAATGAGTCAACGTTTCTCTGATATCCCTTGCATGCTTCGTAATAAGGACCAGCTCGATGTCCTTGTTGATGCACTGATAAATGAACATCATAACCAATGGGTTGATTTTCTCATCCTTTGTAATCGCATCATCAAAATCAATAAATACCCGCTCATACTCAAAATCCAGTGTAAAACGATTGATCAGCGCCCGGTCGACTTCGATCGTAAAATGATTTTCGATCACATCGAGCTTGTACTCCTGACGATCAAACAGGCTCAGCAGCGGAAAGTTAATGCCTTTATTGCGGTACAGGCTCATCGTTCCGGCGATTCGCGGTGAGATCTCCAACAGCTTGAACTCGCCGTGTCGATCCTCCTTCACTTGAAAGAACCACATGCCTCGGAAATTCAGCTTCTGATTGATCTCTTCTGCTATCTTCCGAACGACAGCCGTCGGTTCCAGAGAAGCCGAGTTCACACTGATCCCGCTCTTGATCCGTTTTCGTTCACGCATCCCGACAAACTTCAGCTCACGGTTAAAATCAGAAAAACAGTCGATCGTATATTCCTTGCCCGGAAGATACTCGAGTGCAAGCAGATCTTTATTTTTCTCCATATGGTACTCCAGCTCGCTGCGTGTTTTCGCCAGAGCCACCCCTTTAGAGCCCTGACCGACATCCGGCTTTAAGAACACCGGATATCCAGCAATATCATCAGCTGTTCGGTACATGGCCGGGACAAAGTGAGAATCAGCGAAATACTCGTACGTTTTCTTTTTCGAGCGGCAGATCTCGCATGTTTCTTTTGGCGAGGTGATCACTTCAGCATCGAGCACATCCTGATGCTGGGCGAGCTTTAAGACCGCACTGTCATGAGCGGGAAAGATATAGTCGATGTGATGCCTCTTCACGACTTCATTGATGTGATCGATGAAATCCGGAGCGTCGATGTTCGGAATTCCATCAATATAGTGTTGATAAACATACTTTCCGTGATCGGAAACACTTGACCCGCCGAATAACTTGTACCCCTTTACAAATCGAAGGGCGTTGTTAATCTCAAGGCCGATCTCAGAACCGCAGGGAAAAACCAGGACATTCTTCTTCAAAACTGCAGACACCTCTTTTTACGTTGGTTATTATCGAAACCTTATAAAGACTGTTGTTGAATATCTTTCTTATCGGGCATGTTGATGCTTGAAAAGGACCCTCAAGTCTTTTTTTCTATAGCAGGGGGGCGCTGGCGATGTTAAGAGCCGGCTGATTTGAAGCAAATGGGGTTCATAAAGCGGTTCAGCCCCCCTCACCCAAGCTGCTTTTACTTAAACACAAGTTCAGCTATTGTTTTCGCCGCATTTCCTTCTTCAAGAGAACAGTATTCCTTATAGAAGTCTTCATATTTTTGAGCATATTGAGCACTCACTGAATCAATGTTTTCTATCGCGTCGAGCAGGTCATCACTTGTCCGGATGATCGGACCAGGAAGATCCCTCGCCATGTCCAAATAGAAGCCGCGGATGTTGTCCCTGTACGATTCAAAGTCGTACGCAAAGAACAGGATCGGTTTCCTTGAGTTGGCATAATCAAAGAACACGGAGGAATAGTCCGTAATGAGCAGATCAGACAGCGTGTACAGCTCCTGGATGTCATCATACTTGGAAAAATCATAGACAAAGCCTTTGTATTTCGGATCGATCTCCAGCATTTCCGATACGAGATGATGCATGCGCAGAACGAGAACATAATCCTCACCCAGCCTTTGATACATATCCCCAAGGTTAAACGGCAGAGTAAACGTATGATCCCAGGAATTCGCCATCTCATTGTCACGCCATGTCGGGGCATAAAGAATGACCTTTTTGGACGCAGGAATGAGGAGTTTTTCCTTGAGCCTTTGCGCCTTGGAAGATGTATCCCCCTGATAAAAAATATCATTCGCCGGATACCCGGCCTCCAGCACCTTCTTATCGAATTTAAACGCTCGTTTAAAAATATCACTGGAATACTTGTTGGCCGCCACGAGGTAGTCCCAGTTCCGCGATTCGATATAGAAGTTTTCACGGGCCAGTGTTTCAGGCCCTTCGATCTCAATATCAAAACCCAGCTTCTTCAGCGGTGTACCGTGCCACGTTTGCAGGTAGACGTTCCCTTCCCGCTTTCGGTGGATCGGCAGGATGATGTTGCTTACCCAATACTTTGCGCGCGCCAAAAATTTGTAATACTCCTCGGAGCTGCGGTTCACGATGATCGGATTGCCTGGAATACATTCCGGATTCGGACCTGAATAGGACCAGACGAAAATGTAGTCTTTGAACCGGCTGTTCTGAATCATCTCTTCATATATGTACTTTGGGTTTCCGGAATAGTTTTTCCCCAGGAAGCTCTCAAAGAAAACCATCCTGGTGTTCAGCTTTTCCCTTTCACACACTTCATTAAAGATGCTTTTTCCTTTCGCGATCTGAAAGGTTCTCGCATACTGGTTCTTGTCGGTATACCAGAGAGCCAGGCTATTTTTTCCCATCGTCGCGTAAAGGACCGCCACATGCTCATCGTTCAGCTGTGCCGTTTCAAGGTAACGGTACTCTTCCCGCTCATAGCTTCTGAAGCCTTGCGTGTTCATGATTTCACGGTGAATGAGGTTGTTTTTATCGTCCCTGAGCTGGAAAAAAACGTCCCAGCGAGAGTTCATCGCGAGTGCGCTTCTCAGCTTTTCAATGAAAATCATTCCATTGAAGGTGTACATGTTCCCGCTGCCCGGTTTCTTCTTAAGCTCAAACTTGTAGCCGAATCCCTGGCGCGTATCCCTTCTGACAAGCACCATCTCAACGGTTGCCGGCTTCATCTCCTCCAGCGGTTCCACTTCACCCGCAAGATAGAAGTTGTTCCCCATCGGTTTGATCTCCTGGAGCGTGCAGCGGAACGAGGTTTTTTCCGTCATCAGTGAAAGGTTATTCCGAATCGTTTTATAGAAACGAAGCTTCTTCTTTCGTTCTTCATCAATATGCTCAAACAGCGGAACATCATGGTTATGTGCAATCCGTGTCTGCAGTGTCCTGTTGAACAGGTAGCTTTTCAGGTAAAAATCCATCTTTCCTGCATCCGCCATCTCGTGCAATTCGTTCAGGTTGATGTACGCCTTGTTCCCTTGAATCTCACTCTGCAGCCTTCGCCCCGTCGCCTTGTCCTTGAGTACAAGATATGTTTTACCGGACAGGTGGCTTAACTGATCAAACATAACCTTCAGCTTGCGGTTGTCTTCTATCTCGATATGACTGATTCGATGGCCAAGCATCAGCTTCTTCATGGCGTTTTTGATAAAGACTCTCAATCGTTCTTCCTCCCCTATACCGTTTCAGATCGTTAAGACGGCGATACATGAGAAGGAGCTATTCTGCAGACACAGAATACCCCCTTCCTCTTTTTATTTCTGCGCGTTCACATAGGCTTGTGTCTGATAGCTGCCGTCTTGGATGTTCTTGATCCAGTCCTTGTTGTTCAAGTACCATTCGATGGTTTTAACGATGCCGTCGTCAAATTTCGTATCCGGCTCCCAGCCCAGCTCCTGTTTAATCTTCTCCGGGTTGATGCCGTACCGGCGGTCATGGCCTTTGCGGTCGGTCACATACGTGATCATCTGTTCAGAAATATTCGCATCCACCCGGGTCTGAAGGTATCCGATGATCGTCTTCATAATGTCGATGTTGGTGCGCTCGTTATGCCCGCCGATGTTGTATACCTCCCCCGGCTTTCCGCTGTTGATGACCATGTCGATCGCCTTGCAATGATCCTCAACATACAGCCAGTCACGGATGTTCAATCCATCCCCGTATAAAGGAAGCTCCCTTCCGTTCAGGCAGTTAGTGATGATGAGCGGAATCAGCTTCTCCGGAAACTGATACGGCCCATAGTTGTTGGAGCAGCGTGTAATGTTGACAGGCATTTTATATGTGTCAAAATAAGCCTTCACCATAAGATCAGACGAAGCCTTGCTCGAAGAATACGGACTGTGCGGATCGATCGGCGTGCTTTCTTCAAAGAATCCTATCTCTCCCAGCGAACCGTACACCTCATCGGTAGACACGTGAAGAAACTTTTTGCCCTCTTTATAGAGGTCCTCCCCAAAAGACCAGCTTTTCTTCGCCAGATTCAGCAGGTTCAATGTACCGAGGACGTTTGTTTTCACAAAAACTTCCGGATCTTCAATGCTTCGGTCCACGTGGGACTCTGCGGCAAAATTCACTACATAATCAATATCATATTGGTTAAAGACATCTTCCAGGCTCTTGTCACAGATGTCAGCCTGAATGAAATGATAGTTTGCATGACTATCAAACTCTTTAACGTTTTCCGGGTTTCCCGCATAGGTCAATTTATCTACATTGATGATTTTTATGCTGTCATACTTGTTCAGCATGTAATGGATAAAGTTAGCGCCGATAAAACCGGCACCGCCTGTTACTAAGTATGTTTTCATCTCTTCACACCTCTTACTGAATTTCTGACAAATGCCTGCTCTGGTCTGTCAGGCGGATTAAATATTGTCCGTAGTCTGTCTTTTTCAAAGGTTCCGCAAGGGCTAGCAGCTGTTGTTCATTGATGTATCCCTTTCGGTATGCGATTTCTTCGATGCAGGCGATATAAAGCCCCTGGCGGTTTTGCACGGCCTCGACAAAATTGCTCGCCTTCAGCAGACTGCTGTGTGTGCCGGTATCCAGCCATGCCATTCCGCGTCCCAGCACCTGCACCTTTAATCGTCCTCGCCTTAAATATTCCTCATTAATGGAGGTGATCTCAAGCTCCCCCCGATGACTCGGTTCCACATTTTTCGCGATTTCCACAACATCATTATCATAGAAATAAAGGCCTGGAACCGCATAGTTCGACCGGGGATACGCAGGCTTTTCCTCCAGCGCCACTGCTTTACCGGTACTATCAAATTCGACAACGCCATAGTCTTCAGGATTCATTACATAATAGCCGAACACGACGGCACCATCATCCACGGATACAGCGCGCGAGAGCGTCTCCGAGAACCCTTGTCCATAGAAAATATTGTCGCCCAGCACAAGTGCCACCTTATCGAAGCCAATAAACTCTTCTCCGATGATGAAGGCCTCTGCAAGCCCCCTCGGCTCTTCCTGGACGGCATACGACAAGGATAGCCCGAGGCTGCTTCCATCCGAAAGCAGTTCCTTAAACTGTCGGATGTCCTGCGGTGTGGAGATGATCAGAATCTCTTTAATCCCCGCCAGCATCAATACAGACAGCGGATAATAGATCATAGGTTTATCATAGATCGGAACCAATTGTTTTGATATCGATTTTGTAATCGGATACAACCTTGTGCCTGAACCGCCTGCTAATATAATTCCTTTCAATACAGCCACCCCACTCACAAATTTGACCTCTGAAACAAGTTAAGAATTTTATATTTTTTTGTAGAAATCGTTAAAACATTGTAAGACTTTTTTTAATTTTTAGGTTTTTCCATGAAAAAATATACCATATTTTCAGATTTTTATATAGAAATATCTATTTTTTCAATTGATAGATTTTAATACCATTGGCCTATTCAACACACTTGCATAGATATTGTCTGATTAAGGAACAAAAACAGTAAAAGTGCCAGCCCTTGTTATTTAACATAAAAATAGTGAGTTTCCATGTAAAATACTTCATAATTTTTAATATAGTGGGATAATTGATTAGTAATTTTTACATAGGTCAAAAGGGGGTGTTTTAATGCGTGCAAGGTTACAAAATGAAGCGGGGTTGTTAAAGAAGTAAAGATTGGTTTTAGCTGGACTACTTTTTTCTTTGGTTTCTTTCCCGTTCTTTTCAGAGGTGATCTGAAATGGGCAGCCATTATGTTTATTACTGGACTGCTTGCCGGTATTTTTACTGTTGGATTTGGTGCTTGGATTCCTGGAATTATATTTTCTTTTATTTATAACAAAATTAATATTAAAGATTTATTGGAAAAAGGATACCGTCCTGCTGACGAGCAAACACAGTCAGAGCTTCAGGCTCGGGGAATCATTACGACTGCTGTCTCAGGACAGAATGTTGGAGCGTAAATGCTATAGCTAATCACTTTCATGTGATTAGCTTTTCTTGTGAAATTAAAACCAAGGTAAAAGGGAGATCGCAAAGTGGGGATGTTTTTTGGATTTACAAGTTTAATTGCTCTATTCGTTTTTGTTATCCTGGCTCTTATTGGCCGCGTTAAAAAGAATGGAAAAGCTAAGAAGAATTTTTTAATTGCTGGGGTTTGCATGGTCGTTTTTATAGCAGCAGTCTCACTAGATAGTGCAAATGATACAACACAGACTGCCAGTACAAATAATAAGGCAGTAAAAAAAGACACTGAAGAAGAAAAAGCGAAGAAAGCAGAAGCTAAAGCTAAAGACGAGGCTAAACAGAAAGCAGCGGCTGAACAAAAAGCGAAGGAAGAAGCTAAAGCAAAAGCAGAAGCCGAGCAAAAGGCAAAGGCCGAGGCTGAAGCAAAGAAGAAAGCAGAAGCGGCAGCTAAAGCCAAAGCAGCTGCAATAGCAAAACGTAAAGCTGATGCTTTGAAAATATCTGGTAATGGAGACACATCAACTAAAACGATCAAACTTGACCCAGGTTTTGTCGTTTTTGAAGCGAGATATACCGGTTCGCAAAATTTCATTGTCAGTCTTCTTGATGAGAATGGAAGCCAGGTGGATCTCCTGGTCAATACCATTGGATCCTATCACGGTAAACGCTTTGTTGCTATTCCGTATTCCAGATGGCGGTAATTATATGTTTAATGTCAAAGCAAGCGGTTCATGGACCATCCAGGGAAGCCAGGATATTCCGAAAGAGGAAAAGGGAACAATCAGCGGTAATGGAGACGATGTTAGATTTGTACGGATGAACTCTGGTGCCAGAACACTTCACACTTTCACACTCCGGCAGTGAAAACTTCATTGTTAAGATCAACGATTCCGTTCTTTTGGCTAACGAGATCGGTAATTATCACGGCTCCACGGTTGAAAGCATACCGGATGACTCTGTTTATGCGATTGGAATTCAAGCCAATGGGCCTTGGAAGATTAGTATTAAATAAGTGAATAATGAAAATCGGGCCGCTTTCATGCATTGCGGTCCGTTTTTCATTGTTTCATTTTAGTCTACTTCCTCAATTCCTGCATTCCGGTTTGTATCAATGCTTTATTTGTTAGTTTGAACCGCAATATGCGCTCCAATGCTTCATCAATCCGCTGTTCTGAAATTTTATGAGATTGTACGGCCGATAAGATGCCATTGTACACTTCTTTCTGGCTTTGCAGCGTATGGCAGACAAGCAGCAGGTCGGCTCCTGTTTCAATCGCTTTATATCCTAAGTCTTCATTGCTGTAATATCTGTGAACAGCTCCCATCTCCAGGTCATCCGTGACAACAATTCCCTTAAAGCCAAGCTGCTTGCGCAATAGATCGATTTTGATTTTAAACTCGCCGGATTCTCCTGTTTCACTTAACAGAGACAGGCACTCCCTTTATCATATGTACAAATGATCATTAGTATTAAAGGCCATAGATGGTCTGCCTTTTAGGAATTATTTTTCGATAAAGGCAGGGAAAAATAATCGTAATAAAAAGGAAAGAGTGTGCATTTTTTTGCAGCCTCTTTCCTGTTTTACTGTTTTACCATCGTATGAAGCGTTAAAAAAAGAGCCGACTCCTTTTTTATGGGTCAGCTCCTCTGCTGTTCCAAACCATCGAAAACGTGCTTCCGTTCGGACTGCTTTCCTTTAAAATCAAATTACCGCCGAGCGCTTTCGCAAGCATCCTGCTGAAAGGAAGGCCAAGACCAAGGCCGCGTACCTTCAGCTTTTTCTTTTCGCCGCGGAAAAAACGTTCGAAAATGTAAGGCTGTTCGTTTTCAGGAATGCCTGTGCCGGTGTCAGCTACATCAATGCTTCTTTCAGAAACACTTACTGTGATGCGGCCGTTTCCGTTCATCGCCTGTACCGCATTATTGAGCAGGTTGATAAGGATCTGCTGCAGGCGGAGGGGATCCGTTTTTTTATAGATGAGTTCGTCTGGCACATTGACGGAGCAATGTATATCAGATTGCTGGGTAACGCTCCACTCCCGAATAATAATAGGAATAAGTTCGTTCAGATTGCAGGTTTCCGGATGAATCGTAAATGCGCCTGCAGAAAGCGAGTTGAAGTCGAGCAGATCCGCAATCATCGTCTGGAGACGGCCGATTTCTTTTAAAGTAATATCGAGAAATTCCTGCCGTTCCTCACCTGTCACAATTCCGTCCCTCACTGCCTGGATCAGGCCGCTTATTGAAGTGACAGGCGTTTTCAGATCATGCGTCACGCCAGCCAACAGCTCTGCCCTCAGCTTCTCAAGCTGGGTCAGACGCTGGGTCATTTCTTCAAACGAGGTGACCAAGTCATAGATCTCCTGCGGATCTCACCATATTCTTGAGACCAGCCGGAAAGTGCCTGTCTTATGCGCTTCACCGCAAGATCAACGGCCCTGTCGCTGCCCTCATAATCCACGCCCCACACCTGGTCAAGAGTTCGTCTCTTGTGAATGTACGGTTAGGCCGTTCTGCGAGGAAGAGAAGAAGGGACAAATCCTTCGGCGTCAAAAAAACGGATTCCCCGTCAACCTTCACAAGACGGGATACTGCATGAATGCTTAAGTTTCCGAATTGCGTCCGGTCATCAGACTTCAGCACTTTCGAGGACCTGCGCAATACGGCATTGAGTCTCGCGATCACCTCTTCGCCGACGAAAGGCTTGGAAATGTAGTCATCAGCACCCTGATTCAATCCCTTTAATTTATAGTCAATATCACCGAGATCAGTCAGCGTAATGACAGGGCAGGCACTGCTTTTCCGGATCTCCTCAAGGACACCCCAGCCATCCAGCTCAGGGAGCATCACATCAAGAAGAACAAGTTCCGGCGTGTGCTCTTTGAATTTGGCTGCAGCCTCAAGGCCGTTAAATGCATGCTGCACCTCATAGCCCTCATGCTTTAAATAAACCGTCAGAACCCTGGAAATCGTTTCTTCATCTTCCGCAACTAAAATGGTTTTATTCATGGCGTCCTCCTCTACCCTTTCACTATACAAGAAAAATCCCTGGAGAGAAATGCCAGGGATCCTTACTCATTAAATGCCTGTCGCTGCTGAATCTGTTCTGTTTTGGCCTTGATCAGCGCCGTCAGCCGCACCGCCATCTCTATCAAAGCCGCGTCCGCCATGTCCATGTCCTTTGCCGAATCCGCCACCACCAAATCCTTTTATGCCGAAGCCATCGCCGCCCAGCACATTTTATCAGGATTTTTGTCTTTGATTTCTTGTAATAAATCCCTCGTTGTTTTGTTTGTTGTTGAGATGTTCAGGTCCTTCGCGAGTTTTTTCACTTTTAGATCCATCACTTCAGAAGCAATTTGCCGGATGGACTTGCCATCAATTTTAATATTAAATTTTTTGGCTTCAGCTTTTACTTTCGCTGACTGAACTTCCTGTGCTGCCTGACGGATATCTTTACCTGTCAGGGAAATGCCATACTTTTTCGCATCCTTCTTCTCTTGTGCTGTGAACACATCCTGCTGCAGGGTCTGTACATCTTTACCGGATGTGCCAACACCAAGTTCCTTCGCCTTCTTCGTCAGCGCTGCTTTTTGAACATCCTGTCTCAACGTCTGTTCATCCTTGCCTGCTGTCGCAACTCCGAGTGCCTTGGCTTCTTTCTTCAGTTTTGCCAAGTGAATATCATTCATCAGAGTTTCAGCGGTTTTGCCTTTTATAGAAGCACCCAGTTTCTTCGCCTGATTTTGAAGCCTTTTCAACTCAACTTCTTGAGCAAGCTTGTCAATGGTCTTTCCGGAAGTACTGATGCCAAGTTTCTTCGCTTCCTGTTTCAGGGTCAGATCTCTAATTTCTTTCATTAATGTGTCTGCATCTTTACCGGAAGTGGAAATACCAAGTGATTTTGCTTTCGCCAAAAGCCCGTCTGGATTTCCACCAAAGAAACCTCCATGGCCTCCACGTGCGCCGAATCCTCCAAACCCAAGCTTCATGCCACCAAAATCAGGCTTGGCTTGCTGTGAAGCTGTGCTGCTTTGCTCTGTTTTGGCTGTAGTGTTATTCGCAGCAAAAGCGGTTGATGCTGCATAACCTCCAACTAAAACTGAACCCGCGATGGTAAATGTTAAAACTGACTTATTCACTTTCATTTTCATTCCTCCTAAGTATGTGGCAAGGATCTTGCTTGCTGAACCTTATACCCATACTTTACTGGGCGAATGTGTCAGGAAAATGTCAGGTGGAGGGATTTGAGAAAAATTAATTTTAGGGGCTTGATTGAAAAAAGCCTTGGATTGATTGGGTTGGGAATTTGTGGTTTGTGTCGGTTTTGAGTCAATGGTCAATTGCTACTCGCTGAAAAACGTAGTACAGACATAGTCTTGCGAAAGAACGAGGTAGGACTCTATAGCGTATTTCGGCGGCTGTATGTATTGATACATATTAAAAATGGGTAAGGAGTACTTTTGCTGACGCGTTTTCATAGAGTCAATGCGGTACATATTTCATAAACGTGTGTATGAAATATCGCTTCAAGGTTCTATCTATAGAAGAAATCCCAAAGACTTATGTCTTTGGGGTTTCTCCAGGAAAGGGGTGCTGAATTAAGATTTTATCAATCCTTAATCCAGCACATTAAAAACTTATTTATTAACAGTTAAACCTGCTTTTTGAATAATTCCTGCAAGGTCTTTAATGTCAGCAGTTTCTTTTGTCTCCACTGTTGTTAATTTTGTTACAGCAGAAGAATCAGCCACAGTAAGGACAAGTTTTCCTTCTGCCGAAACTGTTGCTCCTTCAATTGCCACGGAAGCACCTTTGCTGTCATAAAGTTTTACTTCATCTGCAACATCAGAACCTAACGCAAGTGCAGAAAGAGCTTCTGAATAAGTTACAGTAATTTCATCAAGATCTGTAGCTAAAATTGATTTTGCTTCTGGAGCAGTGTTGTCTTCAATATCAATAGTTTTAATGAAAGGATTGCTAACTTTGTTGTCTAATGTTTGTACTCCAGTAACACGGAATACAGCTTTAGTATCACTAGTTTTTACAAATCCTGCTGGAAGAGTGATTACCACTTTCGATTGAACTACTCCATTGCTATCCTGAGCAAATTCAATTTTTGTATCTGAAGGTAAAGTGACTCCATTAACTTGGTAAGATGCTGGATTTAATGCAGAACCAGTTCCAGTTGCTTTTACTTTTGCTCCAAAATCTACAGTAACAATATTGTCAGCTTCAGTTACATCTGCAATAGTAAACGTTGTTTCAACTGGCTTTCCAGCTTCTGTTACATCAACCATAAAGGAGTATTTAGTGTTTTTATTAGCTGCAAGAGACTTGTCAGTTACGAATCCTTCTGATAAATCGAAGCTGTACTTATCCGCAGTTAAACCATTTGCAAGAGTAAACACAACTTTTTTGTTATCGTCTACTTTTACTAATGGAGTAGCTACATTAGCTAGGGACATGATTTCACCCTTAGAATTCACCACATAAACTTTAGAAGCGTCTAGGGAAGTTACTTCTTCGTTAAATGTTAATTCAAATGCAGTTACTTTACCATTAACTACTGTAGTTGCTACGTTTGATACAGCTGGAGCAGTTGTATCTTTAGCAAGGGTAACAGACTTTGTAATTTCATTTGCATTAGAATTGCCTAAAGAATCTTGAAGCGCATCTTTAGCTACTGTTAATGTTACTGTGTCAGTGCTTCCATTTTTGAATAGGTAGCTGCTGTTCAATGTAACAGTGTACTCTTTTTTATTTTCAGGATTAACTACTGCGCTTGAGAAGATATCAGTAGTAAACGTTCCAACTTTAGCAGATAAAACTAATGAATCATTTTTTAATTCTTTATCTAATGTTACTTTAACTTTATTTTCACCTGCTGGTACTACACTTGTGATAGATGGTGCAACATTGTCTACAGAAACTGTAACAGGAGCTGATTGAACATCTTTCATGTTGCCAGCTGCATCAGAAGCATTTACAACTGTTAAATCGTACGCTTTAGTTGCATCAAGGTCTACATTAATTGTAGTTGTGTTACCAACAATTACAGGTGTGTAGTTTTGGTTACCAATTTTCACAGTGTCAATAGAAGAAACATCTTCGTTAAAAGTTAAGGTAACAGATTTAATTCCATCTTTTGTGTCCTTAACTGTAGCTTTAGCAGAAGAAAGAACTGGAGCAGCAGTGTCACTAACTGTTACCTTTTGGTTAACTGGGCTAACAAATTGACCGCTTACAGCTTTAACAATTTCAAAAGGAACCTTTACTGTATACTCACCTTTAAAGTAGTTAGCAGCTTTAAGAGTAAGTGTTTTGCCGTCAGCACTAAGTTCTTGAGTGATTGTACCAGCATCATGAGCATTATCACCAGCAACTACAGTAATTACGTCTGTGTTGTTAGCTTTTAAAGTTTTATCATCAAGAGCTTTGCTGAATGTTACAGTGATTGTTTTAGCGTTAACCGCACTTACAGACTCAACTTTAGGAACTGCAAGTTCAGCTTTTTTAGCTTCGATTGCTTTTCCAGCGTCTTCGATGCGTTTTCCAAGATCAGCTTTTGCAGACTCAGTGTCAACTTTAGCGTAAGAAGAATTTAGCAGCATCAAGAAGTTCTTCAGCAGCTTTTACAGAAGCTTCGTCTTTAAGAGCTTTTACAGCTTCTTCAAGTTTTACAACGTCAGCTGTAGCTGTTTTAACTTCGTTCCACTCGGTTTTGAAATCTCCAAGTGTTTTTTCTGCAGCAGCGATGCGCTTAGAAAGGCTGGATTTTGCAGATGCAGTGTCAACTTTTGCGAAAGAAGCTTTAGCAGCTGTAAGAAGTTTTTCTGCGGTTGCTACAGAAGCTTCATCTTTAAGGCCTTTAACTGCGGACTCAAGAGCTACTACGTCAGCAGTTGCGATTTTAACATCGTTAAGTTCAGCTTCAACAGCTTTGATCTTTTTATCTACTGCAGTTGCAGCAGTTTTAGCTGGAGTTAGGTATTTAGCGTTGAATTGAGCGCTCGGGCTTTCACCGTAAACAGTACCTTTTGCTACCTGCTTAGTGAAGTTCGTTGTCGCTGTTTTAAGAGCAGCTTGATCTTTTTTAGCTCCTGCAAGATCGAAAGAAGCTTTTTTGAGCTCTGCGTTCACGTTGCTAGTAGCAGTTGCTAGAGCAGCACCAAGATCGACTGCTTTGTTATAGTTAGCAGCATAAGTGTGGATGCTTTTCACTGATTTCAAACGGTTCTCTAGAGCCGTTTTTGTTTTGCCTTTGCTAAGCTTTTTAATTTCTGCTACCGCTTTGTTGTATGAAGCCGTAGCTGTTTTGTAAGAGATCTTTTTGAAGCTAAGTTTTTTGGCATTGTAAAGATCTTTTACTTTCTTAGCATCTGCCTCTGCTTTTGTTACTGCTTTAGATGCTGTAGTTGTAGAAGCAGCGAATGTTGCCGGTGCTACAGAAACGAATGCGCTTGCTGCAACAGTCGTTGCTGTCGCGATCTTAAGAGCTTTCTTTTTGTCCATTACCTGAAATTCCCCTTCCTAAATCACAATTATTTTATAAAAATTAATCAGAGAGCAAAAATCTTCCCGGACAAGGAAGCTATGTAACTATATACCTATTGCCAGCTCTAATTAATTTTTAAAACCAAAAGCCTTTGTCGAAAGAGACACCTTTTAGGTATTTAGTTATACCAAAATAGTAATAATATTCCAAACTTGTAATACATTTCATATGATATAACAAATTCCGATAAAAATCTAGTATCATTTATAAACTTAATATGAATTTATAACTAATGACTGTAATAAATTACAATATTAGTAGTTCATTAAGTCTGCTCCTATTTTCTCATCTTCACTTGCTACAAAAGTATTATCGACACTTTTTGTCAGATATTAATAGTTTTCTTACAAAATATTATTCTTTTTTGTTCCATTGTCGAAGAAATAAAAAAGGACTGCCATTTGGCAGTCCTCATTTCTTCCTGATACTATTGTATCTGTTTTATCCAGCCTTTTCCTTCTGCACCTTCAACATAGAGCCAGTTGCTCCACTTTTTTGTTACCTTTACGGTTTGCGGCTTAAGGGCTGCTGCTGTTTTTTTGACCTCAAGCGGCAATGAATACAGCGGTGTTGCAGCTTTCAGCGCCAGCTGTTCGTTGGCTGCTGCCGGATTGAAATCTACCGTATTGCTGTCCTTCTTGATCCAAAGGTCGTAATTGAACTTCGTCTTCACGGCATAATAGCTGCCGTATGATTTAATGGCCTGAACCTCACCCGGATAGAGCTTGCTTGTCGTTTTCTTGGATGCGATCGGTGAATAGTAGAGCGGTGTTGCTTCTTTTACAAGGAATGTTTTTGGCTTGGTATGAAAATCAGTGACCGTGCCTGTAACATAGTTATCTTTAAGGATCCACTTTTTCCCGTAATCCTTGGTGTTGATCCTGAAATAGCTTCCTTTCGTTCCGATCGCCGTTAATTTCTGTGCTTTCAGCTTCGTGCTCGTTTTATACGTGGAACTCGGGCGGTCGTACAGGTTAAACGGAGCAAAGGTTGTGATCACTGTGTTTGTTTTCGTGAATTTCTTCTCCCACAGCTTCTTTCCTTCGTTTGCTACGTAAAGAGCGGCTTTTCGGTTACGGTTCCACTCCTCATTGATGACTGAAACCGGAGGGTTGGTCGCTCCGACGTGATAGCTCAGTTCAGGTGTGAAGCCTGGTCGGCCGTATTGGGTAATGAACCAGTCCTTATAGCCTCCGCCCTTCTTATCGTTATTTGGTTTGACGAGTGTGTATTTGGTCATCGATGCGAAAGCTTTGGCCATCGCATAGTCACGGTTGTAGTTTTCTTTTTTGTTCAGGTAATGCCAGTAAAGGACACGTCCTGACGTGTGATAAGAGATGGTCGCTTCCGGATTGACGTAGGAAGTGAAGTTGTAAAGAAGCTTCGCTTCCGGTGCCTCAAGAGGCTTAGTTCCTTTATACATTTGATAGGAAGGGCTTGGCGCTTCACTTCGCGGAATTTCAGCCCAGCCGGATGGATATTGCCGGTTCAGGTCGATCCCCTGCGCGTTTGATTTCCAGCGTTTAAAGTTCGTGCTCCCTTTGTTCATTTTAATGAGGCCGCTGTGTGCAGATTTCGGAAATTCCTTTAGCCCGGATTGCTGTAGCGTCACTCCATCAGGATTGACCATCGGGACGATCCAAATGGATACATCATTCAGTAGATTACGAACGTTATAGCCTTGGTAGGTTGTATTTCTCTTGTAGGCATCTGCATAGGCATCGACCATTTCCATGGCGATGTTCGTCGTGATCCATTCGCGGGCGTGGTGAGAGGCGTTGTAGAATACTGTGGCATCTCCTTTTCCGAGCTTGATCGCATAGATGGTTCGACCGTACTTTGTTTTGCCGAGTATACGGTATTGGACAAGACCAGGATAGGCTTTCGCCAGTTCCTTCATATCCGCTGTCATTTCTGAGTATGTATAGGTCTGAATCGGGTTGACGTAGCTGGCTGCCGAAGCAGAAGGTGTGAAGCTGAAACCTGACAAGCCGACAAGGACAGCCAATACAAGTGTAAATACTATCTTTTTCATCCTTTTCCCCCTATGGTATGAAGTTTTTTGTTTTTATCCCTAACTCTCTAATTATACTAACAAAGGAATATTCCAGAACATAAGGATAAATACGTATTTTTTTGTCAAATAAAGGTGCCAGGCACCGGCGTTACATACTTGTGTAATCGCGGTGCCTGGCACCTCGATAGTAAGAAGTACACAAACCACAATTTGCGACTAGGTTCTTGTTCTCAAATCTCCATAAAACGCTTTTATGCCCTAGCATAAATTGTATAATGAAGGAAAACAGTGTAGAAAGGAAAGATTTATGAAAAAGTTTCTGAGTTTCCTAGTTATCGGGCTGTTCGTGTTGAGTGCTGTTACTCCGACTTATGCGCTTTCCATGCCTTCCCACCAAAATGCTTTGCTCAAAAAGGTATATAAGGAAAGAAAAGCAAAACAGGCTGTTTTTGTAACAGCAGACAAGGAAGACAAGTTTACAGCCAAGATTACCGCATATGAGAATGTAAAAGGAAAATGGGTAAAGAAATATTCCATGCCTGCTGTTCTCGGGAAAAACGGCATTAGTACAAACAAAAAAGAAGGCGATGGCAAATCACCAGCCGGCATCTATGACATCGGCCGAAGCTTCGGAACGGTGAACAAGCCTTCAGGCGTCAAACTATCATATACGAAAACCGATCAGTATGACTATTGGGTCGACGATGTAACCTCTAAGGATTACAACAAATGGATCGTTTATAAGGGCGATCCTAATAAGCGCTGGAAATCGTTTGAGCGCATGAAGCTTGAACCGTTATATCACTACGGTGCTGTCATTGAGTACAACATGAACCCGATCGTTAAAGGAAAAGGAAGTGCGATCTTCTTTCATGTGTGGCGTGCGTCTGATAAGCCAACCGCCGGCTGTACAGCGGTATCTCAAGATAATGTAGTGAAGCTGCTGAAGTGGATGGACCCTGCGAAAAATCCGGTCTTCATTCAAGGAACAGAAAAACAGATGAAAACAATGTATAAATAGAAGGTTTTGGTTTTGGTGTCATTTGTGGGTGCCAGGCACCGCATTTGAAGGTGCATGGCACCCTTTTAAAATCCAAGAAAAACACGGGGGCTTTTCGATGCTGAAATGGGTTTTGGTGTTTGTCCTGCTCTTTGGAACGATTGGTTACTTTGCCTATAACGCGATCGTCCACTACGGAGCCAACAAGCTGGTGGACCAAGTAGCAGCTGAAATCGTCGATAATAAAGATGCGGACAAGTTGATGGATGATCCTGAAATAGAAAATTACATAAAGGATGGCGGAGATCTTGATGAATTAGCCAAACAGAAGGACCTGCCATTTCATACTAAAGAGGAAGCACTGAAGACCGTCATTAAAAAAGTGGGCATGGATAATCTGAAGGACATGAAGAATAAAGCGCTGGACGGTGTATCACCAGAAGAACGACAGGAGATCGAAGCCACTCTAAACGAAAAGCTGTCCCCAAAAGAAATGGAAGCCTTAAAGCTGGTCGCACTGAAGGAGATTAAAAAACGCCAGCAAGAGGGTTAAAACGGAAAAGGTGCCAGGCACTGGGATTAACTGCGATGACTGGCACCTTCCTATTCTTTATCTTTATACTGTTTTTCACTTGTTTCATCTGCTCGTTTGGATACAATCATCAGGCTCATGATAAAGACAGTAAGGATGGACCCGACAAAACAGCCTGCGATAAACATCAGCATGAGTGAACCTCCAGTACCTCATAAGTGCTATCTTCATATATTACCTAAAGTTTTCGTCACTAAAACAAATATTACGGACTGTGAAGTAGTGAGTAATTCTATCAAGACTGTCGAATCCCATCAACGAAATGTAACGACAACCTATTTAAACACTTGTTTAACACAAAAATTCCCCTTAACATCCACAAGGGGAATTTTTCTTATTTCCCTGATATCAATTAATAAATTCAACCTTCCCCCAGCTATCATCTCTGCCATTACACCTATCAGCAGAAAATGGTCCACCTTACATAGGGAATAAAATTTTTGTCGAAAAATTAATGGGTTGTTCGGCGAAAATGCCTCCAGTAAATCAGCACGGCTATAAGCAATCCTGCTAATCCACCCGTTGCATCAATCATTACATCTTCCACGTGCGGTGAGCGTCCGGAAGTAAAATGCTGATGAATCTCATCCGATGCCGCATAGGCTACCGTCAGGATAAACGACAGAATGAACGTTTTTCCTCTATTAAAGGTAAAGCGAAGCGCTCTGAACAAAAGAAAGGCTAACAAAAAATAGACCGAGAAATGAGCCAGTTTCCGAATGAGGAATTCTACAAAACCAGCAGGTCCGAGCGCCTGCACACTGACTTCCTCCCCGGCATACTCAAATCCTGCGGACGAGAAGAAATCGGCAATCATTTTATGGTCCAAATAATGTGACAGTGTCGGCCGCATGTCCTGTTTTTCATAAGGTGTAGCGGAAGAGTAAAATATACCGCCGGCTACTAAAAGGACCGGCAGCCAGTAAAAGATGAAGCGTTTCATGAATCCACCTGGCTTTCCGTGACTTACGTGCATTTATATAAGCCAATATACTATGAAAAGCCTCATAATTCTAGGACCGTCTATTGAATGAATCCGTCGATATTGAGCAAAACTGTGAAGGATATGCATGATTTAATAACTATGGAGGTTTCCCATACAATGATTGCCCTCACGATCACAGTTCTCATTCTTATATGTCTCGTATTTTCACTATGGCTCAGCTATTACCTTGGTTACAAGAAGCACTTGAACCGGCATCGAGTGAAGCGCTACCCGAAGCGTACGGGCAAGCTCAGCCTTTTTACGGACGGAAATGAGCTGTATACCAGCTACTTTAAAGACATTCGAAACGCAAAAGACTCAGTGGAGATTCAGTTTTATACTCTATGTGACGACAAGATCTGCAATGAATTTCTCGCTATCCTTCGCCAGAAGGCCCATGAAGGTCTCACCGTTCGCCTGCTGCTCGACCATTATGGCTCAAAGAATGTGAAGAAAGAACAGATCAAACGTTGCCGGGACGCAGGAGTAAAGGTAGCTTTTTCCCACAAACCTTCTCTTCCCTACCTGCTGTTCACCTCCCTTACCCATAACCACCGGAAAATAAGTGTGATTGATGGTGAGATCGGGTATATTGGCGGGTTTAACCTCGGAGAAGACTATCTAGGAAATAACCCAAAGCTCGGCTATTGGAGGGATCATCACCTGAAGGTTCTCGGGAAAAGCGTGGACGATTTAAGGAACCAATTTTACCGGGATTATAATATGGCAACCGGTGAAAAGCAAACATACGTACCTCAGGAGCATGTCCGGGAGACCGGCGGAATTGAACATCATTTTGAAAGTACGAACGGAGCTCATCTTCAGGAAACCTTCCTCGCGATGGTAAGACGAGCAAAGAGAGAGCTTTACATCTGCACACCCTATTTCATCCCTGGAAAAGAACTGACAGATGAATTGATCCGCGCGTTAAAAAGAGGAGTAAATGTGAAGGTTCTCGTTCCGTTCAATGGTGATTACCCGCTTGTAAAAGAAGCGGCTTTCCGCTATTACGGCCTGCTTTTGCCGCATGGATGCAAGATCTATCGATTCTACCAGGGATTTTACCACTCGAAAGTTGTTGTGGTCGATGATAAACTGTGTGACATCGGATCCGGAAACTTTAACAAGAGAAGCTTTTATATAAATGACGAAATGAATGGGTTCATCTATACCGCTTCGTTCATTAATAGAGTGAAAGAAACGATCGAGGAGGATATCCAGCGTTCAGAGCTTCTGACGTATGATAGCTACCAAAAGAGACCTCTCCTGCAAAAGGGAAAAGAACAAGTGGCGAATCTTTTCTCCCGCTTCTTATAAGACAGACGTTAAATCCCTCCGTCTGTTTTTTTTATTCATTCTCTTTGAAAGCGTTTACTTTTGAATATCGCGTTTCATGGCGTCTGTTTAAGGTAAAACATTATGGAACACTGTCTAATACCAGAACAATGATCAAGGAGGTCCAACATATGTGGCAACCCCTCATTATTTTTCTCATGCAGCTGTCTCTGCTCCCAATTGTGACCGTCCGTACCATCTTGCTTGTGAAAGGCGAAACACGAAAAGCCAGCGTCATCGGGGTGGTGGAAGCGGCCATCAACGTCCTTTCCCTCGGAATCGTGTTTCAGGATATGTCGAACATTTGGAACATCATCGCCTACGCCCTCGGATTTGGAGTAGGACTCCTGCTGGGCGGAGTGCTCGAGAATAAATTGGCGATCGGCTACGTCACCCACCAGATAAACCTGCTCGACCGATCAGAAAAATTGGTGAACCGTCTTCGCGAAGAAGGATTCGGCGTTACTGTCTATCAGGGTGAAGGCCGCCAAGACAATGCACGGTTTCGTCTGGATGTACTGGCGAAAAGAAGCCGGGAAAAAGAACTCCTTCGAATCGTCGATGAAATCGCACCAAAAGCCTTCCTCGTCTCCTTTGAAATCCGCAGCTTTAAAGGCGGCTACCTTACAAAGAGTATGAAAAAAGAAAAACACGCAAAATAGGGTGTGCCAGGCACCCGCATTACACAAGTGTGTAATTGCGGTGCCTGGCACCTTTATACTTAGTAGTTATAAAATACCCACAAGCTTTCTACTCCTAATAGGATCAGGTACCCCTGCAGGGATTGTGCGGCCCTCCACTAAGGAATGTGCATTCTGCTGAAAATAGGTTGTTTTGCTGACACCAAACTGTTTTGTAATCTCCTCATACGCTTCCCTTAAACAAAATCCTCTCGTTGAAACGTTATGCGCATCGGATGAGATGAAATGAGTCAGGCCGTGGCTGATGAGTTCTTGAGAGAATGACTTGCACTTTTTTCCGAAGTATCCTAACACACTTCCCGCTGTAACCTGCGTCAAAGCCCCTTGCTGGACAAACTCGTAGAGCAGTTCTGGATTTTCCTGCAGCTCTGTATTCCGTTCAGGATGAACGATCACCGGTACAAAGCCTTTGACGAGCATTTCATGGAACAGTTCATGCGAATAATTAGGCACCCTTGTAAATGAAAACTCGATAAACATGTATTTCGTATGATTTAAAGACAGCAGCTGTTCCAAGTTCTGTGGAATTTCGTATTGGATCCTTAACTCCTGGCCGGGGAGTACCGTCAAGGGAAGCCCTTCCTCCATTAAACGGTTGTTTAACTGCTCGACCTGCTCCAAAATAAAAGATTTTTCGTTCTCATACATACCGTTTCGATGATGAGGTGTTGCGATCACATATGTTATCCCCTGATCTAGTGCACACCGGGCCATCTCCAGACTCACTTCAATATTAGGTGCTCCGTCATCAATTCCTGGCAGGATGTGTGAATGAATGTCAATCATAGCGTCCTCCTATAGTTGTGTATTTGATATTCCCGTATTATCATACATTTGTTCCTTTTCGGGCCGTTAAGCTCAGGCCCACGCATTCTTTAATAGACTTCATTGAGATTCACGACCGTTTGTTTTAGCGTCTGCCTATTTTTCAATTACGCGGCAATCACCAAAAGACAGCCATCCCGCAAATGGCCGATTCCTTGGTGCGCGCTCTAATGCTATAACTTTCGTAAGGAAAGTGGCAGGTCTGTATAGGTCAGAAATCTGAAAAGTATAATGTGGATCAATAAGCAAACAAACAAGCCAGTGAACAGGTGAAATTTTCAAATTGAGTATATCAGGAAAACATGTTGATAGAACGGGACTTTAGTTGAACTCTGGGGAACATTTACAATCATTTAACAACAGTACAAATCGGGTGTGTTTATCCCAAGAAGTTCCATCATACTTCACTTTATTAACTATGGTTCTTTATGGAAAGGATATTTTATCCCAATAGAGAAAGAGGGGCTTAAAAGGAGTTCATCCGAGGTAAAATATGGGGGAATTTAAAAGATCTTAAGCAGGCTTCCTAAAATCTTCAACGAATCTGCTTAATGTGGGCTTTACGCATTTTACATTCACCGTTTCTAATTGCCTGTACCTTTTTGACTAAGAATCGCAAAAAAGTGGTGCCAGGCACCCGCATTACACACTTGTGTAATCGCGGTGCCTGGCACCGCCTACGGGCACCACTTACGCTCTTAATGAGCTGGCTTCTTTTTATTTTGATAAGGAAACGAAGTCACGTTATTACGAACCGGCCGTAAAGGCTTGTCTTTTTCCAAGGCATCTTCCGGAACCGGATTTCTTTTCAGGTTCACAAACGCAGAAACATTTGTGAGAATGCCCATCGAAAACATGATGACGAGAAGTGAGGATCCTCCATAGCTCAGAAAAGGCAGCGGAACGCCGGTTACGGGCAGGATTCCTGTGGCAGCCCCCAGGTTAATGAACGACTGTATGCCGATCATGCTGGCGACACCAAATGCCAGCAGCCGGCCAAATGTATCTTTGCAGCGAAGGCCGATAATAAATCCTCTGATCACAATATAAAACAAGCCGGTTATCGAAGCCAAAACACCCACAAATCCAAATTCCTCAGATACATTGGCGATGATGAAGTCCGTCTGCCCCTCTGGCAGGTATCCGTATTTTGTTCGCCCGTTGCCAAGCCCTACCCCTTCCATTCCACCGGCTGAAATGGCCACATATGAATTGATGAGCTGATAGCCTTCCTTTTGGTGCTCAAATGGTGAATAAGCTCCCTTAAATCGGGACAGCTGCTCGTCACTCGCCACAAACAGGAAGAAAATAACCATCAGTACCGCAGAAGCTATTCCCAGTATCGCAACATGACGGAAACGGATCCTCGCACAAACGAGAATACAAGCTGCGATTGAAACCAGGATCAGCATCGAACCGAAGTCAGGCTGCATGAGAATAAGTAAGGCAATAAACCCAACGACAATTAACGGAGGAGCAATCGCTTTGTTAAAGTCGGAAATGTAAGACTGTTTTTTTGATAGAATCGATGACAAGTAGATGATGATCGCAATCTTGGCTGCCTCAGCCGGCTGAAGGTTAAATCCTCCCAGACTGATCCACGACTGCGCGTTATTGACGACCTTACCCAATAGAAAAACTAGTATGAGCAGAAAAACGGTTATGGTTAATACGAGTTTAGTAAGCTTCATATACGCTTTGTACGGAAAGATAGAGGAGAGACAAAAAACCAGAGTGCCGCCAAGCACAAAGATAAGCTGGCGATTAAAGAAAAAGTCTGCTTCTCTTCCATAATTAAACGCGACCCAGTAGCTGCTGCTGTAGATCATGACCAGACCAAATATACATAAGCACAATGTGGCTGCTATTAAACTATAATCCATGTTTTTGATTAACTTTTTCAGCATAATTCGATCACCCACTTTTATTCTACTCTATATTGGTACATCCTGGATGATAAATTGTGCGACAAAATCGCAACATTCTCCTCGTAACTGGACAAAAAAAGACATTGTTCATCGGTAACAGCCTCCAACTCTCCATTTACTAGGAGGTAAGTTTACTTTTTTGTAACAGCCCCACCACAGGCAGGACTATCTATACGATTGAAGAAAATAATACTATCAAGCTATGGGGGTGCGATTCTTGAACAAAGATACGTTTGATCTCTATTTAGTAGAAGCTTCAACCGATCAAAGGCGGCAGCGTGCGGTTTATACGGTCTCCTCCGTCCAGGAAGCCTATGATAAGTTCATGGGGGAACTTAAAGCCAATCCTGAGACCACTCAAAAACTAAAATCACTTACGATCAAAAGCGGAACCGTTTCATATGATATCTTTAAGTAATAGAGTTACGTTAAGAAGCCCCTCCTCTAAATAGGAAGGGGCTTCTTCTTGTTTTCTTATGACTTTTTAAAGTGATGTTCTGCCTGCTCCGTCTGGTTTTAGTTATGAGTACAATCCCCAATAACATATTTTTATATTAATATGTGCCAGTAAAGGAGTATTGAGCCTATGCAGAATGGTTTAAAGTATAATGTCAGAACCCAGTTTCGAATGATGGCTGATGATCGAACCCTTGCGAAATTACTCAAGCACCTTGCTCTAAGCGGGATCAATATCAATGGATTCCAACAGTTGAAACCAGACCCTTACAGTCCTCTTAACGTTTTTAGATTTGTAGTGGGCAGCACAGAAGGTGAGAGCCCAAACGAAATCGAAGCCGTCAGAAACATCCTTTCTTCCTCTCATGTGCATTGGACAGAAAAGCACGTTATTCAGATCCTTGAGATTGCTTCAGGGGCACCTGGACAACTGGGAATGATTCAGGGAGCATTGTGGTGTAAGGTTAAGATTGAAGCGATCTATCTAGGGGAGAAAACAAAAATCTATTTGGATGTTTCAAACAATAAGGAAGCCATCAAGGTTTTATCTCAGCCCCTTCAGCTCTGTCGTTAAAAAATTGGTGCCAGGCACCACGATTACACACTTGTGTAATTGAGGTGCCTGGCACCTTGACCCTGAAATGCACAGCACTGCATTTTTTCCTGCTGTGCACCGTCGATCCCCTGCCAGGTTCCAGTCAGCGTTAAGCGGCCATCTGGCTGCCTTTCAGGCACCAGCTTCCCCACGCCGCTCCGCAGCTCATCGTTCTTGTTCACGTGATGGTATTTAAAATGAAGTTCCCCTTCTTTATCAACCATTCCTACTAATGTTCCATATTGAATGCCTTCTCCTGTATAAGTGGCACGCACGATCAAACCTTCCTGAATACAAGTAAAGTAAATCGGTGAACTTTCATCATGAACTTCGTGTTCCGGCACGGACACAAATACCTGATTGTGGTAGGTTGCCATTGGTTTACACGCCTCTCCTTTTTATTCAAAACAGGCTTGTAGTACATATCTTTATGCAACTATACGGAAAAATGGCTATATAAAATAGAAATTCGTGATATTTTCTAACAGACAATTTATGATTAGTTTCTTCTGGGTTTGGATTAGTCTATTTTGGTTAAAAAACGTGTCGCAGATGGTTGCAATATATGTCTACATTTATTTTTCCATCGCCTATACTTATGTGTATCCGCCAAACCCTGAATCTAAACGACAGATCGCATCATATTTCCCGGAAAATAATCGACAGCATCCTAAGCTTTCTTCTTAACGTGAACAACAGCCTTTATGTCCTCCAAACGTAATAACCTTTACCGGTTTACGTTTAGACTTCTTCTGTTTTCGATCCGAACAGCAATTGCATTTGTTTTGCAACTTCATCACCCCCTTCTAGTAAACTATGATTATTTTCAATTTAGTGCTTGTACTTGAAACCTATTTTCCTTTATAAAAAATTTACTGTTCAGCCATCATGGATGATGGTATTCTAAATAATGGTATTTATTGAATATAAGGGGAAGTGGTGAAGGTATGGCTCAAAATAAAAGAATGGGATTTGTTGTTTTGGCAATGGCACTGGGGCTTTTCATGTCTTCGTTGGATAACACCATCGTTTCAGCCAGTATCAGTCAAGTGATCAAAGATATTGGCGGCTTTGATAAAATGAGCTGGATTTTCACAGCGTATATGCTGGCAGCGACCAGTACGATGCTCGTCTTCGGCAAGATGAGCGATTTGTTTGGACGTAAACTGTTTTATTTGATTGGAATCAGCCTGTTTCTTATTGGATCCTCCCTATGCGGAACCGCACAGAACATTGATCAGCTGATCTTTTACCGTGTCATTCAAGGGGTAGGATCCGGAGCAATTTTTCCGATCTCCTTCACGATCATCTACTCTGTCTCGACCGATCCGAAGCAAGCCGCGAAGATGTCGGGAATTTTTGCAGGGATTTTTGGTATTTCCTCTGTTCTCGGCCCGCAGATTGGCACATGGATATCAGAGTCTTCTTTATTAGGATGGAGATGGTGCTTTTACGTAAACATTCCTTTTGGTCTTCTGTCCATCATCACGCTGGCGATCGCCTTAAAGGAGTCCAAATCCGATCTTAAACCAAAGGTGGATTACTTAGGAACGCTGCTGCTCGTCTCATCTACGGTCCTTCTATTGCTCGGATTGGAGTGGGGCGGAAAGGATTATGCATGGGATTCCGTACAGATCATCGGACTTTTCTCCGGTGCTGCCGTGTCACTTGTGCTCTTCCTCTTCGTCGAACGAAAAGCGCAGGAACCGATCCTTCCGCTAACCATCTTTAAAAATAAAATGGTCCTCGGAACGAGCATCGTCGTCTTTTGCCAGGGTGCCATCATGTTCTCGGCCATCACGTACTTGCCAATTCTTTCGGTCGCCGTTATCGGTAATGAAAACTCAAACAGCGTATTGACGCCCATGATGTTTCCTATCATGGTTGGAGCGATCATCGCCGGGTTTCTTTGTACCAAAATACGTTTTCGCACGATCATGGCCTTTGCGATGGGTTTTGGAGTGATCGAAGCTTATTTGCTCGGCACCATTACTCATGAAACCGCCAACTGGATGGTAACAGGAGTCATGATTGTACTGGGCCTTCTCGTCCTGGGGCCGCTCATGAGCGTTTCACAAAACGCTGTCGCACAGTCCGTTGATAGTAAGTACATCGGGATCGCCTCCTCTGTCGTCGGTTTTTGGCGAAGCATCGGCGGTGTCATGGGAGCTGCCATTACCGCTACGATCGTTAACAATGATTTAAAAGACAAAATGAAGGAGTTCGCGGCAACGTCCCAGCTGCCAGCGGATAAAGTTGAGCAGATGGCTAAGCCGGAAATCCTGATGCAAAAGGACAATCAGCTTCCTCCTCAAGTCGTCGGCTTTTTAAGAGATGCGTTGGAAAAAGCCTTGCATCACGGCTTTTACCTCGCGTTAACCGCTTGTGCCATCGGGTTCATCGTCGCCCTGTTCGTCGGTGGCGACCGGTATGTGATGGGCAACCGCGGACAGAAAGCAGAAGTAAAAAAAGAAGTGCCGGCAAGTTAATCGATTGCAAAAACGGACTCCTTTGCGGGAGTCCGTTTTTTTATAGCAGGCGGTTCAGGCCCAAATGGCCACTTAACACCAGACTCTGCCTCAATCCCCCTCACTTTTATCCGTGAAAAAACCCAGGCTCCTCCAGCCTGGGCGTTACTCCCTGATTTATAACTCGATCTTCGCTACATCCTCCCAATAATGGCACAGAACGCGCAGCCCTTTATCAAAGTTCTCCAGATGAAAGTGCTCGTTAGGCGCATGGAAGTTTTCACTCGGCAAGCCGAATCCCATTAACACAATCGGCAGGTTAAACAACTGTTTAAATGTGGCGATGATTGGGATGGAGCCGCCGCTTCGAATATAGGAAGTCTTCACTTCGTACACTTTTTCATAGGCATCACCTGCCGCCTGAACGTAAGGATGGTCGATCGGCGTCAAGTAAGGATGGCCTTGATCAAACCGAGTCATCTCTACTTCGACCCCAGGAGGCAGATGTTTCGTAATATGCTGTTTCAGCTGCTCCACGATCTTGTCAGGTTCCTGGTTCGGCACAAGACGGCAGGAGATCTTCGCATGGGCTTCTGAAGGCAGGACCGTTTTCAGACCTCCGCCTTGGTAGCCGCCATAGATGCCGTTCACTTCAAGGGTCGGACGGGTCCATGTCCGCTCAAGATAAGTGTAGCCTGCTTCACCGTATAACTCGTTGACACCCAGCTCCTTCTTTACTTCCTCCTCATTGAACTGAAGGGTAGCAAACTCTTCCTTCTCCTGCTCGGTCACGGTCAAAACATCATCATAGAAGCCATCGACCAGGATATGCCCGTCTTCACTGTGGAAGGAATCTACAATTTTAACGAGTGCATGAATCGGATTTTGAACGGCCCCGCCATAAAGACCGGAGTGAACGTCTCCGCTCGGTCCCTTCAAGTCGATCTGCAGACCGCACAATCCCCTGAGTCCATAGGTGATGGCCGGCTTCCCCTTTTCGATCATGCCTGTATCTGAAACCACGATTAGGTCTGCTGCCAACAAATCTTTGTGTTCTTCCGCAAAAGCGGGCAGGTTCGGGCTTCCCATCTCTTCTTCGCCTTCAATGCAGAACTTGAAATTCAGCGGCAGTGTACCCGTTGTCTCCAGGATCGCTTCCAACGCTTTAAAGTGCATAAACGTCTGCCCTTTATCATCACTCGCACCACGGGCATAGAGCTTTTCATCACGGATCTCAGCCGAGAACGGCGGGCTGTTCCATAGCTCTACGGGATCTACCGGCTGTACATCGTAATGCCCGTAGATGAGCGCCGTTGGCTTTCCCTCCGCTTTCAGCCACTCGCCATACACGACCGGATGCCCCTTTGTTTCATATACTTTAACATTGTCCATACCAAGCTGGCGGAGGGATTGTGCGGTCCATTCCGCTGCCTTCTCCATATCTCCCTTATGCTCGGTTTGTGTCGAGATGCTCGGAATAGCAAGAAAATCTTTAAGCTGTCTCAAATGGGCATCTCTGTTCTCTGCAAGATAATTTTCTATTTTTTCGTTCACGATACGAACTTCCTTTCCCTCACTAGTTTATTTGTCTTTGAGCATCTTCACCAGCCGCTTTGGTGCCGTCCGGCAGTATGCCTCAAGGATCAAGCTCTGAATCTCGTTCCAATTTAGACGGTCCGAAGTGTAAATGGAGGTCCAGCCGTGCTGGCCTATGTAAGCCGGTCTGAAAAAACGCTCGTCCTGCAAAAGGATCTCCTGTGTTTCTGGCAGTGTTTTCATCGCCAAAGAAGTTCCCTGTTCATTTTCCCCCATGATGACGAAAGGCTTGTCCTTCACACGGAAGGACGTATGGCCAAAGCCATCAATCTGCTCCGTCACTTCCGGAAACCCTTTGCAGATCTCCCGCACCTGCTGAAGCATTCCCTTGCCTGCCTCAGAAAAAATTTGTTTATGGCTTGCCACTTACGTTCCCTCCTTCGAATGATCAATGCCGAACGTTTTTTTCAGGCCGTCTTTCCCCTCTTCGGTCACCTTTACCGCACGATTTTGAGGAACACGCTGAATCCATCCCAGCTCTATTAACCGTTCTAAAACCGCTTGGCCGAGTGCACCTGCCAGATGATGGCGCCGTTCACTCCAGTCCAGACACCGGTAAGAGAACGACCGGCGTTTCTTGCTTACCGTTTCGAGTGGAATTCCCAGTTCTTTAAAAAATAGCTCACCCTTTTCCGTAACACGGAAGTTCTCGTGGTCTTCACGTAAAACACCCGTTTTCAAAAGTGCATCCGCGAGTTGGACTCCGAGGCTCCCCGCCAGATGGTCATAGCAGGTTCGTGCATACCTCATCGCCTTATCCTGTGAGGACTGCTTCAGCGATTTAATTTTGACAGGCGGTGCTATGAAAAGAAAAGACTCCATCACCTTCGCGACCTCTTCGTTCTGAATGCCGTAATAACGGTGCCGGCCCTGTTTTTCCTGTACGATCAAACCGGCTTCCTGCATTTTTGAAAGATGAAAGCTCGCTGTCTGAGGTTTGATGCCAGCCATAAAGGCAAGTTCGCTGGCCGTATGAAACCGGCCGTCCATCAAAACTGTCAGCATCGCCGCTCGTGAAGATTCACTCACGATCGAAGCAATCTCGGCTACATTCGATTGTGCCATCCACCATCGCCTCCTTTTACATCCATATTTCGATGAACATCGAAGAATTCCTGCTTTACAATAATTTAAGTCAAAAAAGGAGCGATCAACATGAAAGAAATCCAAACGATTACACCTAAAATCCTATACTATGGCACTCCCGTCATCCTGCTGAACACGCTAAACGAGGATGGCACAACCAACATCAGCCCCATTTCATCGTCCTGGGCTCTGGGAAACAGCATCATTTTAGGTATAGGGCTCGGCGGGAAGGCCATTGAAAACTTGGAAAACACACCAGAATGCGTACTGAACATCCCGGACGCCTCATTATGGGAGAAGGTCGAGAAACTCGCTCCCTACACGGGGAAAGATCCAGTTCCTTACGAAAAACAGATGCTGGGGTTCACCTGCAAAAAAGACAAGTTTACTGAATCTGGCTTCACATCCACACCATCGGTGAGCGTCCAGCCGGACCGAATCCAGGAATGCCCGCTTCAGATCGAAGCAAAAGTGGAGCAGATCCGTGTTCCTGATTATTCACCGTTCTTTGCTATCGTGGAGACACAGGCCGTAAACGTTCATGCTCATCCAGAAATCATCACAGGAACAAACCACATCGATCCTGCCCAATGGCGGCCTTTAATCTATAATTTCAGGCACTATTTTGGCCTTGGAGAAGAACTCGGGAAAACGTACCGTTCAGAGACGTAACCTAGCGAAAATTGAGCAGAGCCCCTGACAAGAGGAATTTTTGAATCAGCAGGCATAGTCCCCATCCGCCGATGCCAAGTACAATCGACAGAAAGAATGGTACAGAATGCTTAAGACATACGGCGACAACGAAAATTAAAACGATAGTGCTCGGCAAACCGTACAGAACGCCGTACAAAAACTGGCTGAGGTGATCGGCCCGCTCTCCCTGATTTTGCAGCCAGAACAAGCTCAGCAGGCTGATCAGCGGAAGAGCGGCAATGATCCCGCCATAGCGCGGTGAATGTTTGGCAAGAGCAGTAATCATACCAATGACCAGTGCCGATATTGTAATTTTAACGACCGTATACATGTTTTGCCTCCGTTCTAAGCTTCTCAAATGCGTCCATCAGACTCTGCTGCTCGTCCTTGCTCAAACGGTCCAGGACAGCCTGGAGTTTTTGTTCATCGAGTTCGGTGTTCCGTTTCAGTGCGTCTTCACCAAGCACAGTCAGTTTTACAAAAACCGTCCTTTTGTCTGAAGCTGATCGTTCTTTCTCTAAATAACCTTTATCGATCAGCCGTTTCACATGCTCGGATGCAGAATGATGCGTCACTTGCAAAACATCGGCCACATCAGCAACCGTCGCATCCTTCTTCTTTTTTACCGCCTGCATGCACCTCACGTTTTGGTGGGTTAATTTTTCTTCATGTCTGTAATGCAGCAAATAATACAGATCTGTCCATAGTTCATTAAAGAATGAAACATCCATTTTCTTCACCTCTTTTTATATCGTACAATACGATGTATTTTTAAGCAAGAGGGAGGCGCTCTTAAAACGCCTCCTTTTTTTAAACAGCTGCTGCTTTCTTTGTTTCTTTTTTAACAGTCTTGTTCAGTGGTCCCGTAACTTTTGTAAAACAGTAGATTCCAAGCATCCCGGACACGAGATAAGCGAGTGCCATCCCCCAGGATGGGACGAATGATCCGATCGTGATGCCGGCCGCTCCAAGAATTTTAGCCATCTGGAAGGTTAAGCCCTGAACCGCCATATAGGAGCTTCGCGCATCATCATTTACGATATCAGCCATAATCGATTGCTTGACCGGTACGTACATGAGCTCGCCGATCGTAGCGATAAAGATGGAAACGAGCAGCAGGGCCACCGAATTGCTGTAGCCAAGCACAGCGTAACCGGCTGTGTACATCCAAAAGCCGGTATAGATGACTTTCTGGTCCGAATATCTTCTCATCCAGCGCGTAACAAGCACGGTTCCCGCAACGACGAGCACTGTATTCAATGTCCGGATCCAGCTGATCATCCGCAAGCCGTCGAGCTGGTAGGTAAACCAGTCGCCGAACGATACCATTTGAGAGGTGAATTCGTCCTCAAGCCGTACGGAGATGTAGTTTCCTGTCTGAAACTCAATCGCGACGATGAGAGTGGATGCTAAACAAAACCACAAGAACACTTTATCTTTCATGACCGTTTTGTAGTTGTTGGCCATGTCCCTGAACACGTTGATCTTTTCAGGATCTGCGGCAGTCTTGGTGTAGGACTCCCTCATCACATAGGTGACAAGGTACAGCGTGAGGATACTGACGGCTGTTATAGCTATAAACAGTTCAAAACGGTGAGACTTAAACAGGAATCCCCCTGCAATGGAACCGAGCGCGATGGACAGGTTGACCGCCCAATAGTTGATGCTGTACATGAATTTCCGGTTTTCCTTCGTGCTGACGTCAATCAGCATCGCCTCAGCCGCCGGATTCATCAGCCCTGAGCTGATGCTTTGGATGAGCATCATGAACGATGTAACCCAGGCGGAATCATACCAGGGGGAATTGGCGGCCGTCATAAACAGGAATGCGGCCACAGTAATCAGCTGTCCGATGACCATGACCTTTTTACGGCCGACCCTGTCCGCGACATACCCTCCATAAAACCCAACCAAAATGGAGACAAACACGTTGATCAGCAGGATGATTCCCGCGAGCGCCTGACCCATTTTGTCCGACAGGTAGATCGCCATAAACGGAAAAATCATCGTTCCAACGGCACGTGTCATAAATGACGTTATAATCCTTATCTTTATATTCGGATGTAAATCTCGAAACATTCTTTCTCCCTCCTTTTACCAGTTGTTCTATCTGGAGTTTATTTTCCTCTAGTAAAAGGGGAAGAAAAAGTGTAAAATTCAGAAAAGAATTTCACCTTTTATGGAGGAAACCGGCATGGAGATCCTGGATTACTACATCACCCTGCACTTGCAGCATCCCGAACAAAAAGAGGAAGCCCCTGCAGAAGTCACCATCAGCCAGCTGGAAACCTTATTTTTCTGTACAAAGCGAAACGTCAATCTTCTCCTAAAAAGGATGGGCGAGGAAAAGTGGCTCACGTGGATCCCGGGGAAAGGGCGCGGGAACCGCTCGAAAGTGCTTTTCCATTACAGTCTGGAAGAGGCCGTCGACGCCTATTTCTCAAAGCTGCTGGCAAAAAATCTGATCACGGAGGCTGCGGAATTCCTGAACCGCCCGCTTCTTCCTGAGCATTTAGCGAAAAAGCTGCAGAGCCGTATTCAGGACAACTTCGGGCTTCATGTCAAACAGACCGTATCCAGCCGGGTGGATCTTTTGAAGATTCCGATGAGGCGTCCGCTCGCCGCACTCGATCCCGCTCATTCCTATTCGGCAGCAGAAGCTCATTTTGTCCGGCAGATCTTTGATACGCTAGTGAACTTTAATCCTGTCACCGAGAAGTTTGAACCTCATCTTGCCCACCATTGGGACGTGGATCCTGAAAGAACCGAGTGGACCTTTTATTTGCGGAAAAGCGTTCGGTTTCACCACGGGCGAATCCTTACTGCACAGGATGTAAAGTATACGCTGGACCGGCTGCGGGATCCTTCGATAAGATCACCATACCTCCATCTGTTTTCCGAGATCCATACCATCCAGACGTTCAATGACTACACAGTGAGGATTATTTTAAAACGGCCGAACGTGTTCTTTTTGCATTACTTGAGCTCCTTCCATGCACCAATTTTGCCGCATGATGTACCGATTGTAACCGGCAAGGAGCTCATTGGAACCGGTCCGTTTAAAGTAACGGAGTATAACGAAAAAGTATTTATCCTTGAAGCCTTTGATGAACACTTTAACGGCAGGGCACTGCTTGACCGTGTAGAGCTATGGTTCGTCGAGCTGAACGCTGACCGGATCGTGCACTATGAACTGCCGGGAAGTGAGGGAATGGAAAACCGCGAGATGAGGGTAGACAACAACGGCTCTCAATATTTAGTCTTTAATTTCCAAAAAGATGGCCCGCACCATGACCTTTATTTCCGCCAGGCCATCGATGAGCTCATCGACCGGAACCGCATGATCGCAGAGCTTGGCGGACGGCGAAACAGTCCGGCAAGCAGCATGTGGGCGGAGCGGAGCAAGCTTTCAGCGTTTCATCCAGCTTCCATCGACCGTGCGAGGGGCTTATTGAGCAAAAGCTCCTATCAGGGAGAGACTCTTACCTTTAAGTACTTGGACTATACGAGCGAGGGCCTCCGGGAAGCAGAATGGCTTCAGAAAACATTTTCTCGGGCCGGCATTTCCGTTGAGCTTTCTCCTTACACCCTGCTGGACCCTCAGCCGTTGGACGCTGAAATCCTCTCCAAGGGCGAAGTTCTCGAACGCGATACCCAATACGGCTTCCTCTCTTTTATAAAAAGTGAGCGGAGCATGCGTACTCTTTTGTCTGAAGAGCAAATCGGCATATTGGACGATCACCTGGCCAGGTTTACCCGTGAGGAAAGTTATGAGGAACGCGATTTAATTTTAGAGGAGATCGAAACGTACATGGAAGACGAAAAGATCCTCCTCCACTTGTATCACATCGCCAAACAATGGAACTATCCGGTGCTGTTGAAGGGCGTTCGGCTGAATGACTTCGGCTGGGCGGATTTCCGAAAGCTATGGGTGAAGCCTGAAATCGGGAATAATAATGAAAAAAGGAAATAAACGGTGTCTGGCACCGTTTATTTCCCTTTTATCTATGATTTAGTTCTTTACTGACACCGCAGTTCCTGAGCTTTCTCTGCTCTTCTTCCTGTTGATCAAAGGATAGATGATAAAACCTGCAAGGAACAAGCCAATCCCCAGAGCAAATGTTTTAATATCCGCTGTACCTGTAATAATGACCCATACCGAGTAAATAAGTGCTAAAATCGCGATAATGACGTCCATGACACGTGATCCACCGGAAGTTTCCCCTTTTAACGTCAGCTTCAGGAAAAAGACAGCTGAAACTAGATAAGGAATCAAATAAGCAAGCGTGGCTGCTGTCGTTAAGAACGTATACGCCTGGCTGATGGTGCCTGAAATGGTAGAGAAAATTAAAATCTGTGACATCACATTTGTGACTGTAAGCGCTCGTGTCGGGCTTCCCTTTTTGTTCACTTTTGCAAAGTAGGCAGGAAACGTTCCCGATTTTGCCGCCTGATAAGGAACCTCGGAGCTTAACAAAATCCACCCGATCGTTGCCCCAAATAAGGAAACGAGTGCAAGGATCGCCATCACCTGTCCGCCCGCACTTCCAATCAAAGCAGTAAGCGCGTCAACAAATGGTTTGTCCGATGCTTTTAACACGTCCTGAGGCAGGATCCCCATCGTTAGAAGCGTAATCGCCATGTAGATGACAAGCGCAACGATAAGGCCGAAGATCGTAGCGCGGCTTACATCCCGCTGTGACTTCGCGCGCCCTGATAAAATAACGGCGGATTCAATGCCGATAAACGCCCATAACGTTGAGATGGCTGCCAGTTGCACCTGGCTGAACAAACCATGTGATGTTCCGCCTTCCTCCACGACAGGTGTATAGAAATCACCGAAGTTGGAAGACTGGAATGCAAAAAGGGCAGCAACAATAAAGAGTGCAAAACCAGCAACCTTGGATGCTGTCGCAACAAAATTCAATTTCCCTGCTCTGTTCATGCTGCTTACCAAAATAAAGTGAATGCCCCAGAGCAATACCGTACATACGCCAAACGTTATGATTTTACCGAGCCGGATATCCTGTGAACCGAAGGAAAACACAACATTTTCAGCTCGCATAATCGGCAAGAACGCAGACAAGTAGCCAGCAAAGCTAGTGACCATGGCCACGTTGCTGATCCAGTTGGCTACCCAATACCCCCAAACCATGCTAAAGCTTGCTAAGTTCCCTTTTTTCTCTGATTTGAATAGCGCGCGTGCATAGCTTTGCGGTCCTGCAGTTAAGTCTGGACGGCGAATCGACAGCTTACTGAAAATGAGTGCGATCATCATCACCCCGAAGCCTGTAACGAGCCAGGCAAAGGTAACTCCTAGCGGGCTCGCCGTTTGTGCCAGTGTACTCGGAAGCATGAATATGCCTGAACCCACCATATTTCCGATAACGAAGGCCGCTAAAAGCCAGAACCCCCATTTTTTCGTTGTATCCGTTGTATGCATCTAAATCTATCCCCTCTAATATAAAAAAACGCATGGCTGTTCACCACCGCGTTTCATAGTGAAATCTGTTTTATAGTTTATTACTTTACCATGCTAATATATCAGACAGATAAAGAAAGTGTCAACCCGACGGTATCTGGTCATAGTGGTATATTTTAACTATTGCCTCTAGTTTTCCATACCTGCCTTACTAAAAAATCTTGTCCACTTTGTGTACAAAAGGTAAAATATACCTAAAATCAACAGGATGTGAATAGCACATGGAGATCACTGTGCACTTCTGGTTTAACCTCTCATTACTCATTGTATTGCTCTTTCTTTGCCTGCTTGGAACTGGAAAATCCCACGCCCAGGAGCGCTACCGTAAAATGACCTATGTCTATTTCACTGTATCCCTTGTTCTTTGTTATTTGTTCTCCTATAAGCTCAGCAGCAGCATGTACTTGGACCTTCGAAATATTCCGGTCATCGCCGCCGGTTTTTATACGGGGTATGCTCCCCTCTTTTGTTTGATGGCTGTACTATTAAGGGCCTTTTACGGGGTTGACACCGGATTTTTCTTAAATATTCTGCTTTATGCCGTGCTCGGCGTTTCCTTGTGGCGCCTCTCGCCCTGGTTCCTTAATCTCTCGTCTAACTTCAGGGTCGCTTTAGCTTCCCTCTATACATTGATCATCAGCTTTTTAACGATGATATGCACCCAGATGATGTTCTCTTCAAAAGAGCTTGTAGACGTCTGGTTTGCCTATATGGTCATTCCGCCGCTCGGTGTCGGCATGATTTTGTATTTTTTGGAGCTGATTGATAAAAATATGGTGCTGCGGGAGCATGTTGTGAAAACAAGCAGGCTTGAAGCCGTGGAACAGATGGGGGCAGCGATCTCGCATGAAATACGAAATCCGCTGACTACGGCGATGGGTTTTGTCCAGCTTCTTCAAGAAGAGGATACCTATTATGAAAAGCGCACCGAATATTTGTCCCTCGTAAAAAGTGAATTGGAATCTGCAGAAAGAGTGATTCAGGATTACTTGACGTTTTCTAAACCTTCCATCGTTTCTTTAAGCCATATCTATCTTCACGACGAACTTCATCATGTCATTAAAATACTTCATCCGTTCGCTAACCAATATTCCGTAGAAATTACAGAAAAACTGGAACCGGTATCATCCATTTATGGAGACCGGCAAAAGATACGCCAGTGCTTTTTAAATCTCGTAAAAAATGCCATTGAGTCGATGCCGAGCGGCGGACAGCTTACCATCGAATCCATCGCTACACCATTACAGGCCATGGTCCGGATTGAAGATTCAGGAGTCGGCATGACCAAACACCAGATGGACCGCTTGGGTGAGCCTTACTACTCAACGAAAGGATCCAAAGGCACCGGTCTTGGAATGATGGTCGTGTACAGCATCGTCCGAGCAATGAAAGGCAACATTAAAGTGCATAGCAAGGTCGGAAAAGGAACGGTATTCATACTTACCTTTCCCATTCAGCCCGAGTCCTTACAGCCCCAGAATTCATAATTCTAAAAGTAAAAACTCCTCTGCGGGAGTGGTTTTCATCATAGAACCCGCCATCTTAATGGCGGGTCTCGATAAATTGAAAATAGCTGCCTTTTCCGCCCACGGTGATGAACGAGTGGGTAAATAGGGCTCCTCCGCTTTTTTTGCGGACACCATTCAAGAGAATGCCGTCTGTAATGCCTGTCGCGACAAAGAAACATTGGTCACTTTTCACGAGATCATCCATCCTCAGGATTTTACCTGGATCGCTCATGCCCATCGCCACACAGCGCTTAAACTCTTCATTACTTTGACAGACGAGCTGAGCCTGAAAATCACCGCCTAAGCTGCGCAGCGCCGCTGCCGAAATGACTCCCTCTGGTGCTCCGCCTGTTCCAACCAGCAGATCTACATCAAGCTCCTCGATCGCCGTAGCAATCGCGCCTGTGACATCGCCATCAGAAAACAGCTTCACTTTTGCTCCTGCTTTGAACACCTCTTGAATGAGAGGCTGATGACGGTCTCGGTCCTGAATCATGACGGTTACCTCACTCACATCTTTTCCCAATGCGTCCGCAACAGCAAGGATATTATCCGTCAATGGAGCCTCAATATCAATTCGTCCCTTCGCTTTAGGTCCCGCAGCCATTTTCTTCATATACATGTCCGGCGCGTTCAGCAAGTGCCCCCGCTCCGCAACCGCAATGACCGTCAGCGAGTTATCCTGTCCCTTTGACATCAGCGTCGTCCCTTCCACTGGATCAACCGCAATGTCAACAGAGGGACCAGCCCCCGTGCCTACCCTTTCTCCGATATAAAGCATGGGCGCCTCGTCCAATTCTCCCTCTCCGATGACAATCGTTCCTTCCATTCCGATCGTATTCATCCGGGTGCGCATCGCTTCCGTCCCGGCTCCGTCGGCTTCGTTTTTCTTGCCCTTTCCTACCCACGGATAGGAAGCAATGGCCGCTTGCTGGGCAACTGAAAGAAAATCCAGCGCCAGCGTCTGAATATCTTCTTTTTTATCCAGGCTCATGTTCATGTTCGATTCCTCTCCTTCCGGTTTTGGACATAAAAAAAGAGGGCCGCCTTCCTGGTTGTTTTCAGTTCAGCGGTCCCCGGGATATTGCGATTACACGGTCTGGACAGAAGTGATGATGCTTTCAAAAGCGGATAAAATAAGGTAAGAAGAAGTGGCACCGGGATCCTGGTTGCCGAGCGAACGCTCTCCCAATCTGCTTGAACGCCCTTTTTTAGAAAGAAGATCTTTGGTAGATTCCATGCCTTTTTTAGCAGAAGTAACCGCTTTCGCAAATGCTGCAGTAAAATCACCGGATGTCATAAACTCCTGTCTCAGCGTTTCCAGTGCCGGCTGAAGTGTATCGATCATCGTTTTATCGCCAACCTCCGCCTGTCCTCTTTCTTTGATTCCTTCAATAAAAGCGGTCCAAAAGCGGTATAAGTCTTCACCGGAAAGCTCGTTCTTACCTTGAATTTCCTTGCCGCCTCTTAAGAATCCTGTCGCATAAAGAGGCCCGACGGTTGAACCGACAGCGCTTAGAAACGTTCTCCCTGCCATGATACTGATCTTTCCACAGTCCTCTTCATCCTGCAGTTCACCCTTCAGCTTGTCTTGAACAGCCTGCCAGCCAATCGACATGGTCACCCCGTGATCTCCATCTCCCAATTTGCGGTCTAGCTCAGACAAATAATCTTTATTTTTTTCTACTGTATCCACCACGCCCTGTAAAAAGGCTTTCCATTCTTTCGCTGTAAATGACATGTGATTTCCTCCTTAGCGTTGGATATACATCGGACAGTCAGCCGGTGCATCGATAAATTCCAGCAGTTCATCATCAAGCTTGATGAGCGTGACGGAGCAACCGCCCATCTCAAGGGATGTACTGTAATCGCCGACGAACGAGCGATGGATCTTTATTCCATTGTCATTTAAAATCTGTTCCACCCTGCGGAAAACGATATAAAGCTCCATTTTTGTCGTTGATCCCAAGCCATTGACGAGTACGGCTGCTTTTTCGCCTTCACCAAATGGCATGTCGGCTAAAATGTCGCTGACTAAACGGTCGGCCACTTGATCGGCCGGCTGCAGATCGCCTTTTTCAACACCCGGTTCACCGTGATGGCCAAGACCAATTTCCATCTCGTTTTCTTCCAGTTCGAAGCTTGGCTTACCCGTTTGCGGGAGCGAACAAGGGGATAGTCCGACACCCATCGTACGTGTCTGTTCATTCGCCTTATTAGCCACTCGGACGACGTCCCCCAAGCTATAGCCTTTTTCTGAAGCAGCACCGGCTACCTTTGTGACGAAGAATTCTCCAGCGATGCCTCTGCGCTTCTCTTTTTCCTCTTTCGGGGCGGATGCCAAATCATCTGTGACAATGACTTTGCCGACCTGAATGTCCGCTTCCAATTCTGCCAGTTCTGCGGCCATCCCGAAGTTCATCAGATCTCCAGCATAGTTGCCGTATACATAGATCACGCCGGCCCCTTTATCGATCGCTTTTGTTGCTTCAAGGATCGGATCCGGCGGGGGTGATGCAAAAATGTTTCCAACGGCAGCTCCGTCTGCCATTCCTTGCCCCACGTAGCCCATAAACGCTGGTTCATGCCCTGAGCCGCCGCCGATGAGAACACCGACTTTGCTTTCTGCCGTCTCCCTGGCTGTTACAATCGAGCGGCTGTTTTCTTCCAGCACTCTGACATGCTGCGGGTGTGCTTTTGCGTATCCGTCGATCATTTCTTCTACTACACGGTTTGGATTATTTATAAGTTTTTTCATGATGAACACTATCCCCTTTCAGAAATTCTTGTTCTTTATCGGTGATCTGCTGCACTTTTCTTCCGGAATTCCCTCCAGAAAAATGAGAATCGAGATAGGTTTTCACCACCTGTTTGGCCAGTTCTATTCCAATGACCTTGGATCCCATGGTGAGCACTTGAGCATTATTGCTTTTCTGTGCTCGTTCTGCAGAATACGTATCATGGCAAAGGGCTGCCCGGATGCCAGGGACTTTTCCCGCAGCGATCGCTACACCAATCCCGGTTCCGCAGCACAGGATTCCTCTGTCCAGTTTATTTTGAATGATGTCTTCTCCTACCTCAAACGCTACTTCCGGATAATCGACCTCGGAACACGAATGGCAGCCGTAATCTATTACCTCATGCCCCAGCTCTTGTATATAGGTTTTAATACTTTCTTTCATGTCAAAGGCATTATGGTCAGAACCCAATCCTATCCTCATTATACAACTCCCTTTCTCTCTCTTTTAGTTTTAAGACGAAATTTTCTAATTATTGTTTTCTTTCGTTTATTTTTTCATTTATTTTGTTTTATGTCAATTATTTATTTTTATTTATTTTCATTTACTTTCATTTATTACTTTTTTGGTAAAAAGAAGAACGCCTCGTAAAAGACGTTCTGTTCACCTTTAAATTCACCAACCGGCTTATGCCTTTTGTGCGGTTTTGAACTCCTGCATGGAAATCCGTTCAGCTTCTTCTGCTTCCTTTTTAGACAGAGTTACAAATTTCATCAAAACAGCACTCACGATGTATAAGCCTGTGTAGATCCAGATGATTCCCACTGTATCTACCATTCCGATAAATGCGCCTACGATGGCAGGGCCCACGAAAGTACTTAGCCCTGCACCAAGATTAAGAATGGACATCGCCGCACCTCTATTTTCTGGAGCAAGCGAAGGAATTAACGCAGATAGCGGCACGAACCCTGCAAGACATGCGCCATAGCAAGCGGCAACCGCGGTTGCTACAAAGTAATTGGGACCAGCTGCGAGCGGTACATAATAGAATGCTGCTGTAAAAACCGCACAGCCCACGCCGCCAAACCACATCACCGTGTTTCTCCAGCCGAGCTTGTCGCCAACGATCCCAAAAATAAGGTTAAAGATGATGTTGCTCGTCCAGAGCGATCCATAGATCTGCAGCCACTCCGATCGAGTGAACCCGATCTCCATCATGAACGCTGGCATGAAGACTACAAAACCGTAAGCAGCGGATGTGTTAATCGTCCTCACAATTCCACCCATGCCTATTTTCGGATTTTCAAATGCGATGGTCACGCCTTTTAACAGATATTTTAAAGCGTCGCCTTTATTTTCAAATTTCTTTTTGTGTTCTTTGTCTTTATTTAGGAAAATCGCAACGGTCGCTCCCAGTAAGACAAAGATAAGGGCGCTCCATAGTGTTTTCATCTCACCGAGCACAGGCAGCGCAAAGCTGGAATAGTAAGCGCCCAGTACGTTTAATCCGCCGCTGAAAGCGAACCAGAACCAGCCGACCGCGGTTCCAAGCTTGTCAGATGGTGCATAGTAAGTCACCCATACGAGGAAAGAATAAGCAAAGAGCGGATATCCCAATCCCCTTAAGGCATAGGTCGGAAGCATGATGGCAAGATTCATGCTCGTAATCCCAAACGTCAGGAAAACAACCGAGCCGGCTACGAACAGGAGCAGCCCGATGATCATCGCCTTCCTTGGCCCCAGCACCTCTGCCAGAACGCCTGACAGCCAGGCTGCAATCGCTACAGCAAAACCATAAACACTAAATATAAGAGCGGACTCCTGCATCGTTAGACCATGGTCTGTTAAATAAGATGAAAGCCAGCCTAATTCAAGCCCATCACCCATCATAAAAATCAAAACCCCGAAATAACCGAGAGCCATTTTCCGGTCCATTCCGATTCTGTCCAAAAGACGATCCACTTGTATTCCTCCTTTGCCCTTTCATTTGCAAGCTCGATGGCCAGCTTCCCGCCGGCAGCCATTAATTTTTACAGATTCGGATCAAGCACAACTTTCAAGGACTCTGCCCCATTCTTCACAAGCTCGAATCCTTTTTCGAATTCCTCCAATGGAAGCGTGTGCGTCACAACACCATCTGTCGGAAGGTCCCCATTGGAGATTCCTTTAATGACATGCTCATAGCAGTAAGGGCCAAGGTGGGAACCGAGGACATCCAGTTCTTTTCGGTCACTGATGATGCTCCAGTCCACCGTTACCGGCTCTTTAAATACACTGAACTCCACAAAACGCCCGAGCTTGCGGATCATGGCAAGTCCCTGTTCCACCGACTTCTGCGCCCCGGTTGCTTCAATGTAGATGTCACACCCATAGCCGTCTGTTAATTCTTTAACGATCGCGTTTACATCTTCCTTCGCCGGGTTAAGCACCAGATCAGCGCCAAACTCCTTCGCCAGCTTTAAGCGCTCTTCAAAAAGATCAAGGACAATCAGTTTTCCAGGCCCCGATTTTTTGATGGCCCCGATCATTCCAAGACCGAGCGTTCCTGCACCAGCAAGGACGACGACATCTCCAAGCTGAATCTGCGCACGCTGTACAGCGTGGAAGGAACATGCATAAGGTTCGATCAAAATGGCTTTTTCAATCGGCAGATCCTCAGGCACTTTATAATTGATGGCTTCTTTCGTAAACTTCATATACTCAGCCATGGCACCGTTTACATTGTTTTGAAACCCGTAGAGGTCGTGCTTTTCACACATCCAATATTGGCCGCGGTTACAAAAACGGCAGTCCCAGCAAGGAACGATCTGTTCGGATATCACTCGTTCGCCTGCTTCAAAACCGGTTACTCCTTCCCCGAGAGCGACGACGTGGCCAATGAATTCATGGCCCGGGATCATTGGGGCTTTAATATAAGCCGGCTGCTTTTCATCTCCCCAGAAGCTTGGTGCACCGTCAAACGCTTTTAGATCCCCGGCACAAATTCCGCACGCTTCCACCTTGACTAGAATCTCACCTTCCCCAATTTCAGGTACAGGAACCGTTTCAAACCGGTAATCTCCCGGCGCATAGGCGACAACCGCCTTCATGGTCTTCGGAATACTCACATTCTTTGTATCTTGCTCAGCTACCGTTTTCATGGTCATCATCATCTCTCCCTTTTTTTGATTAGATAACGCTTTCATTTTCTCAAAGAATAATTTGCTTTCCTCCTTTTTTATTTTTATATTCTTTCTTTTTCTATCGTTTGTTTTCATAATTACGAGGTATTGGGTTCATTATAGTCCTCATAAGTTTGAATAGTCAATTAATTTTTGAATTTTTTACATTTTGTTTTCGTTTTAATTTGTTTTATTATTGATTTACAATGTTTATGAAAGATGGTGTAATAGAATAATAAAAAGAAACAGGTGATTTTATTGGGAAAAATGTTTGTACTAGAACGACGCAAAGCCATCCTTGATAGATTAAATGAGAGCCAGAGGGTCTCCATTAAAGAACTTGCCAAAGAAATAAAAGTTTCTGAAGCGACTCTCCGTACAGACTTAACACGCATGGAAGAAGAGGGCCTATTGAAAAGAACGCACGGTGGTGCAGTTTTAGCCCAGCCGAATGAAAATGAAACAAGCTTCTCCATCCGTGAAAAGAAAAATAGAACCGAGAAGTCAGCGATTGCCAAGGAGGCTGCTGCCCTCATTGAAAATGGACAGTGCATCATGCTCGACGCCAGTTCGACGGCTCTTGAGCTCGCCCGCGTTTTAAAGGACCGCCAGATCAGGCTGACAGTGGTGACAAGCGGGATCAATACAGCCCTTGAGCTCAATGAACACCCGGATATTACCGTTATTCTATTGGGGGGCATCGTAAAACGAGGGTCACACTCCCTGGAAGGAACACTTGGCGTTAACATCCTGAGTCAGATTAATATTGATCTGCTGTTTACTTCCGCCAACGGGTTCTCTATTGAATCCGGACTTACCGACTTCAGCGTCTATGAAGTCGAATTGAAAAAAGCAATGGTTAAGGCGAGCAAGAAAGTCGTTGCCCTGCTCGACCATTCGAAATTTCATAAAAACTCCATCGCATCCTTCGCCGCTCTCGATGACCTCGACATCATCATCACGGACAGCAGTGACGCCGAAAGCGATAAACCCGCTCTCGAACAGCATGGTGTTGAATTAATTACAGTGGAAACCGAATAAAGAAAAGCAGCCTGACAAAAATTTTGCCGGCTGCTTTTTTTATTACCAGATCGTATAGCCACCATCGACGATAAAGGTTGATCCCGTCGCAAAGGTGGAAGCATTGGATGCGAGATAGATCGCCAGGCCGCCCAGTTCATGCGGCTCTCCCAGCCGTTTCATCGGTACAAGATCGAGCACATGCGCAAGTTCTCCTTCCGGCGCAAAGATCGGTTTGGTCATCTCTGTTTTCATATAGCCCGGCGCAATCGCGTTCACCCGAATGTTGTAGGGTGCCCACTCGGAGGCAAGACATTTGGTCATCATAGCTACCGCTGCTTTTGAGGCATTGTACGCGCACTGCGCTTCCGTATTGGCGATAAAGCTCGACATGGAAGCGACATTAATGACCGAGCCGCCGCCTTTTTCTTTCATCACCTTACCCACATATTTAGAGAGCAGGAAAACCCCATTCACGTTCACGTCCATCGTTTTCTTCCAATCTTCCAAACTCTGTTCCTCTACCGTAATCTTCTGGCAGATCCCCGCATTGTTAACAAGAATATCAATGGAACCGAAATCGCTTACAATTTCATCAATACAGCTTTTCACCTCAGCCTCTTCGGTAACATCCATTTGAAGACCCAGCGTTTTTACCTGGTGACCCGCGAGCCCTTCAGCACTCTGCTTTGCTGTGCTCTCATCCATATCCGCGATCACTACGTTTGCTCCGGCCTGTGCAAGTGCATCAGCCATTGCTTTCCCCAATCCTCTTCCTCCGCCTGTCACAAGTGCCGTTTTCCCTTTTAAACTAAAAAGCTGCTGATAGTCCATACATATCCTCCCCAAAATAAAAGTTATGTAGAATTCTATCATTTACTTTCGTTTTGTCAATTTTATTTTTGTTTTATTTCATTTTTTCAGAAATTAGTTGGTAGGAGCGGTTTCGATGGCCTCCCGAAGATGAGAGGTTCATAGAATGGAGGATTTTTGCGGCGACAGAAGGTGAGGATAGCTGAAGAAAATGGCGCAGCTCGCGGTTTGTAATGCGGTTTCCGATCAGGGCTGCATAATCACTGAGCGCTGCAAGATAAGCCGTTTTAGAGGAAAATGAGCAGTCTGTACAAAACCATTTTCCATAAAACCTGGTCATCGGCAAGTGATTACAGTTTTGGCAATGCACGCCTGTCAGCATTTCATGAGGGGCAATTTCATAAAGTGAAAGAACGTCCGGCGTAAAAAGCGTGTGGGATTTAAGAAGCTGTCTGGAAATTTTATTGATGTCTTTTAGGGGCACTTCTTTGTCGTATTTTTGCTGGAATGAGGCGATTCGGAAGGGGATATCTTTGTTTTGGGTTACTTTTTTGGAGGACTCGGGGGAAAGCTTAATAAGAGAATTTTTTATGACGGTTTTGGGATGACTGATTACGACCAAGGTTTCGATGGGGAGCTGAGTCAGTTTATTCTTTGAAAACCAGGTCTGAAGCTGTATTTTTTGCAATTCAGCCTGAAGGATAGGGTCAGCAAATGCTTCCTCCTTTTCTTTAGTGATTCTGATTAACTGTTTGAAGTTAACATCAAAAATGAGGGTGCCAGCGATGTTTTTCACCTCTAAGATTAACGCGAAACGCTGGGAAAGTATGAGGGTATCGAGTTGGAAGTGCCGATTTCCGTCAGGAAGCCTGAGGTCGTGGAAGATGCTATATTCCTTCTCTGGTAAAAAGCCCAAAGGATAGTCCAACGCCTTTTCGCCCCAGTAGCCCGCCTGCCTTTTGGCTAGATCCGACTCAATATCTGGCCGTTTGGGATGATTTTTGGGGATTCGCCTTAATAGGGCCTCGAGAGCAGTTAAATATTGCGGGAATGTCCGCTCCTTTATGATCAAATTATCACTTCTCCTTTCTTTTCGGTAATTATTCCAGTTGGTTGGGATGGATTCCTGCTACCGTTTGTTGATTATTTGTGTGCATGTTTGTTTACGTGCAGGTTTTGTAGGTTTACCGTCCACTTTTTGTCGATTACCGTCCACTTTTTACGGTTTACGTGCCGCTTTGCCCCTTTTACATGCCAAACACTGCACGTTACATGCCAAACACTGCATCCGCACCCACACAACTAGCCCTTCAAAAAAAACGTCCCGCTCAACAAAGCGGGACGCCGAACCTAATTATTCTGCAGTGCTTCTGCTTCTGCACCGTTTTTCAGGCGCTTCAGTCCATGCATCAACGAACCGTTCTCCTGTCCGAAGAAATCATGCAGCTCTAAATAATAGCGGTACATCTCTTCATACAGCCTTACGTTCTCTGGAATGGGCTTGAAGGTTTCTTCCTTCACACTGGCCATATGCTCAGCTGCTTCAAAAATGGAATCATAGCCTCCTGCCTCACTTCCGGCTGCAACTGCTGCGTACATTGCAGCACCAAGTGCGGTTGTCTGGCGAGAGTCGGCGATTTTGATTTCCCGTTTCGTCACATCTGCATAAATCTGCATCAAAAGGTGATTGCGTTCAGGAAGTCCGCCAACCGCAAAGATTTCATCAACTGCCACGTCTGCCTCAACGAAACTCTCGATGATCCTTTTTGTTCCGAAGGCTGTGGATTCCAATAAAGCACGATAAATTTCTTCAGGCTTGGTGGCCAATGTTAAACCAACGATTGCTCCAGATAAATTTGCATCCACAAGAACAGAGCGATTGCCGTTCCACCAGTCCAGCGCAATAAGCCCCGACTGGCCCGGCCTATAGGCTGCTGCCCTCTTTTCCAGTAATTGATGGACATTCAATCCGGCATCTGCCGCTTCTTTTTTTACATAGTCAGGGGCGGCTTCGTCAACATACCACGCAAAGGAGTCTCCGACTGCGACCTGCCCCGTTTCATAGCTGATGAAGCCTGGAATAATGCCGTCCTCTACAATGCCGCATACACCTTTTATCGGTTGTTCCACATCAGAGATCAGCATATGGCAGGTGGAGGTACCCATCGCCATTACAAGCTGGCCTGGTTGAACAGCCCCGACAGCCGGAACACCGGCGTGCGCGTCAATAATACCTACCGCGACCGCGATCCCCGGCTTCAATCCCGTTAGAGCGGCCATTTCTTCTGTTAGCTCTCCTGCTTTTTCACCGATGGACAAAACAGGGCCGCGCATTTTTGTCTCGACGATGTTTTCAAGCCGAGAGTCCAGCGCCTTAAAAAAATCCGCGGAAGGATAGCCCTCTTCTTTATTCCAAAACGCTTTATAGCCGCACGTATTGCTGCTTCGGACGATATGACCGGCAAGCCTCGAGGTGACCCAATCCCCTGCCTCCATGAACAGATCTGTTTCTTCAAAAACCTCGGGAGCTTCCCTCAAGACCTGCAGAATTTTAGGGAACATCCATTCCGATGATGCTTTTCCGCCGTAGCGCTTGAGAAAGCCCTCGCCCCTTTCCTCTGCAAGCCGTGTGAGCTCGTCCGCCTCAGGCTGTGCAGCATGATGCTTCCATAACTTCACCCAGCTATGCGGCAGGTTCTCCCAGCCAGGCTTCAAACAGAGAGGCTCTCCATCCTCAGTTAGCGGCATGATCGTGGAAGAAGTAAAATCGATGCCAAGACCGATCACATCTTCTGCACTTACCTTTGCCTGTCGAAGGATAGCGGGAACCGATTCACGCAGAACATCAAAATAATCCTCGGGATGCTGCAGCGCCCAATCCGCTTCCAGCACTGTGCCCCCAGGAAGTTTCTTGTCCATTACACCATGTTTGTAAACGGTAACATTTGTAGCGATTTCTTTTCCAGTAGCAGCATCCACGAGCAGAACTCGCCCGGATTCTGTTCCATAATCAATGCCGATGACATATCTTTTCTGCAAAACAGCAACCTCCCTTGATGTATTGCTCTTTTGTAGAATAGTACTACACTTTTTCGGGAAACGCACAAAAAACAAACCTCATCCCTGCTTCAGAACCCTCAAAAACACTTCCATTGCCTTCGTCCGAAATTCCGTATCCTGCGTGACCAGCGTGAACTGGCGCTGCACCGGAAAGCCCGTCAGATCAAGGACTCTAAGCGTTCCTAGAGCCAGCTCCTTCCGTATCGTCCATGTGGAAAGAAAAGAAATGCCGAGCCCCGCTTCAACCGACTCTTTAATGATCTGTGTGCTGCCGAACTCCATGACCGAACCTGGAGTAAAGTGGTGGTCAGTAAACATCTGCTCAGTTGCCTCACGGGTTCCGGACCCCTGCTCGCGGACAATCCACGTTTCATTCTCAAGATCCAAGAACGAAACCTCTGCCTTCTGAGCAAGCTCATGTCCGGCTGAAACAACTACCACCAAGCTGTCTGCCGAAAACCGCTCCATTACGACGTGCTCATCTGTCATCTTACCTTCAATAATTCCCATATCAATCTGCCGGGTTGCCACTTGATGAACGATTTCTCGGGTGTTGCCGATCATGATGGACGGATGGATCCTCGGAAATTCCAAACGGATCGATGCGATGATGTGAGGCAGGATATATTCACCAAATGTATAGCTTGCACCAATGCTCAGTCTGCCGCTCGGTTCACTCATCAAGTCAGCGACAAGCACATTCATCTTCCCGTGCAATGATAAAATTTCCTTCGCGTGATGATAGACGATCTCACCAGCCTTTGTCATCTGCACCATCTTGTTGCTGCGCTCCAGCAGTTTCGCGTTCATTTTCCCCTCTAAGTTTTTAATGTATCGGCTCACTGCCGGCTGGGTGATATGCAAAGCTTCGGCAGCATTCGAAAAATTGGCTTTTTCAACGACTGTCACAAACACGTACAGCTCCTGATCCACAGTCTCTCCCCTCCGTTTTTAAACATATGTTTAAATCTTAGTTTAACTCATTTATAACAAATCAGTTATCATCAGCATCCAAAAGAGTGATTTTACTTATACAGCGTACGGGAGTAACATGAAATCATACAGGAGGAATGGCCTATGGAATACACCGAAAAATCGAATAACATCGTAAAAGGTTCGCGCCTGTTTTGGCTTGCTGGCATTGGTTTTACCTTTTTTATCGCAATCCTGGGATTAGGCTTATCCAAACTGCCTGGATTCGATCACATTGGACCGCTTGCCAGTGCGATCCTGATTGCAGTCGTTTTCCGGCAAGTTTCCGGCTATCCTGAAAAACTCAGGTCAGGAATCGAGTTTTCATCAAAAAGACTGCTGCGCTTTGCAATTATTTTATATGGATTAAAACTAAACATCGACATTATTTTTCATCAGGGGCTGCCTCTGCTCGTCCGGGGCATCGGATCCGTTGCCTTCGCTATCCTTGTGATGTACGCACTATCCAAATGGCTGAAAGCTGACGCTTCGATCTCCCTGCTGCTTGGTGTTGGTACAGGTGTGTGCGGAGCAGCGGCCATTGCCGCCATCTCCACGATCGTAAAATCCAGGGAAGAAGACACGGCGATCAGCGTCGGGATCATCGCCTTGATGGGGACGCTGTTCTCTATCCTTTATACTGTGCTCCTGCCCTGGCTCCCCTTGTCGGACACCGAATATGGAACGTGGGCGGGCATTTCCCTGCATGAGATCGCCCATGTCGCATTGGCGGGTGCACCGGCCGGCCAGGATGCTTTGACGGTGGCCTTGCTCGCAAAACTGGGGCGCGTCTTTCTGCTCGTTCCGCTCTGCTTTTTCTTTATGTATCGGATGAAAAAACGCTCACCCGAAAAGCATGAAGACGCGGCAAAAGTAGAGTTCCCCTGGTTTCTCATCGGATTCATCGTCATGAGCCTGATCGGCAGTTATATCTTGGGTGGCGTCATTCCCGTCTCCTCACGAGTGCTGGATGACATCTCAAACCTCAGTACCTGCATCCTTACGATGGCGATGGTCGGACTCGGCTTGAACATCAGCTTCCATGCACTTCGAGACCGTGCACTTCGTCCGCTCGCCGCGATGACTGTGACCTCGGTCATTTTATCCGTGCTTGCCTTTTTCACCGTTTAAACCTTCTTGGAACTTTAATTCAGGAAGGTTTTTTTTATGATTAATCGTGCTTCATTTGTTATATTTAATAATGTGTAATAACTGATAGGTTTGTCAGCGGCCTCTTGAAGGAAGCAAACGGCGACTCTCTTAGAATGTATCTGGACGTACATGAGGAAGAGGAGCGTCTGACGAAGAAGATGGCCGTTGATCACAAACCGTTACAAGGAGATATCATTTATGAGAAAAAATTGGATCCGGCAAGTGGCTGTCATTGTTCTTGTCTGGATGGCGTATATGTTTTCGTTTGTGGACAGACTTTCGTGGCCTCCTGTCCTTCCTCTTGCTGCAAAAGAGATGGGATTGTCAGCGGCCGATGCGGGAAGCTACATGACTGCGTTTTATATCGGGTATGTGATTACACAGTTTCCGGGCGGCATACTGACCGACCGGTTCGGCTACCGGAAAGTGCTGCTGAGTTCGTATTTTATGATGGGGATTTTCACCCTTACGATGTCGACCGTTCATTCTTTTGAGCAGGGATTTGTCTTCCGGCTTCTGGCAGGGCTCGGCTCTGGTGCAATCTTTGCGGCATCTCTCGCTGCTATATTCGATCATATCTCCCCTAAACGAAGAGGGATCGCGATCGGCTTTTTCATGACAGCCACTTCGCTTGGAGTGACTGTTGTGAACTTGTTTGTACCTTCGGTTGCTGCCGCTCACGGCTGGCGTTCTGCTTTTATCGTTGCAGGGCTTCTGCCCATCGCGGGCATCGTGCTAAGCTTCTTTTTCCTGAAAGAAACCAGCAGCTATCAAGGAACAAAGAAATCTGTCTCTTCCATGAGTGAGATCCTCACCGTTCTAAAAAATAAAAACCTCATTCTCGCAGGAATTGCAGGATTTGGCGGGCTTTGGGCAACCTGGGGAACCGCCACTTGGGCCAATGCGTACTTAAACCATTCGCTCCACCTTTCGTTAGTTGCGGCGGGCAAAATGATGGCTGTTTATGGCATGGCGGGTCTTTTGTGCAAGCCGCTCATCGGATTCGTGTCCGACTATCTTAATAAAAAGACGATCGCGTTTTGGGCGCTATTTTTGTTCGCACCCGTGCTTATTTGGTTTGGTGTAAACACACATACAGGAATTCTCTTCACACTCACGGCGATCCTTGGGGTCACAGCGTTCATCTATAGTCCCGTGATGACCGCCATTATCGGCGAACTGGTGGAAGAGCGGCTTGTCGGGACAGCGATGGGCCTCGTCAACGCGATTTGGCAGCTCGGTTCACTCATCTCCCCGCTTGTTGTCGGCATGGTGGTGGATGCTACCTCAAGCTACTTCTACGGATTCCTTGTACTCGCTTCTGGTCCGTTAATCGGTGCCATCATGATGCTTTTCGTCCAAGCAAAAGCAAAAAAGGCACAAAAGCTCAACGCCGCATAAAGGCTGGTGCAGCGAAAAAGCCGCTCATCCCCCATGAGCGGCTTTTTTCATTCTTTTTTTATTTTCTCTGTTCCTTCAGCAATTGATGAAGCCGATCTGGGAAGTTCGTGAACATGCCCGTTACACCCCAGTCGATCAGGCGCTTCATATCAGCGGTTTCGTTCACCGTGTACGGATGCAGCTGAAGCCCGCTTTTTACTACCTTTTGAACATAGTTTTGATCGAGATACGTAAAGTTCGGCCCGATTCCAACGGCATATTCTTTCCATGCGGCGATTTCAGCGTCAGTTGCGACTGCTGCTTCTTTATAAGACAGCAATTGGACGAGTTTGATCGACGTATCCAGTTCCTTCACCCTCAGAAGGCTTTCCTTACTGAACGATTGAATCAATAAAGTGCGCTTATTGATTCTGTATTTATCCACAAGACGAAGAAGCTCTTCCTCCATGCCCGGGTAAATATCTGGCGCTTTTGTTTCAATGTAATAGTTTCTATGTTTGCCAAACCGCTTAAAGATCTCTTCTAATGTCGGAACCTTTAGACCAGCATAATCTTCATTGGCATATTGCGGATACTTTTCATTAAACCAAGAACCGGCGTCCAGCTGCTTAATTTGTTCCAGCGTCAAATCTTTCACTCGGCCCATTCCGTCCGTTGTCCGGTCTACAGTTTCATCATGCATCGCAATGAGCTGCCGTCCTTCGTCATCTGCAGATCAATTTCAATGTAATCTCCATGAAGCCTTTCACCCATTTTATAAGAGGTGATCGTATGTTCAGGTGCATAGCCTGAAGCCCCTCGATGGGCTACGTCTACGACTTTCGTTCTGTGATCAGCCGCCTCCACTTGTGTAACCACTCCCGATCCCATTCCAATCAATGCAGCAGACAATGCCATCGTTCTCATGATTCCCTTCATCTTGCCCTTTCCCCTCTTTCATTCACAGTCTCTTAATCTATCATTGGATAAAAATTGAAATCCGCTATGATCATATCAGAGAAAGTGAATTGTAAAAAGGGTATTTTTACCTACGATGTAAATGAATGGAACAATTAAGCCTTAAAAAGGCCATGCCGTTTAAGGAATAAGGAAAATTTTCTGCTTGCATAAAGTTAGGATAATAGTAACAGATCAATGTTAAGACAGTTAAATTTTTGGTAAAGCATTGATTGAGCATCTCTTAAGATTACGTGAACTTTTTGTAAACAGGCGTATTTTAAGACCGGATAACAGTGTAAACATCCTTTAAAAATGCATCATAATCCAAGTCATTGGCAATAACAGAATAATCATTTTGGCCTGGATTGATCACCGGGTGATCCCTAAAGTCGGCTACCGTGATGCCTTGGCCAAATGTGGATGCGGCTTCGACAATCTGAACATTTCTTTTTACGTACTTAAAGTTGGACGGATTAACAAGCGCACTGACAGGAACCAGGTCATGGAAAAACAGCGAATAAACTTGATAGCGATTTACAGGTTATAACCGCCCTTCAGAGGGGGCTGAGTCTGGCAACAGCGGCCTTGCTTCTCACTGGACAAATTTCAAACAACGGGGTATTTGTGACAACAGGTGGATTTCGTCCCTCTTTAGGAGGACCCTTGACCGCGATTAGAAGGCATTGGGAGCGGACAGGCTGCCACCACTCTTATCGATGTCATTGACAGCGGCCTCGCCATCCTGCTGATTGCTGACCAAATCCGTGTGACAGGAAGCTTCATCGGTTCCTCACGCTTCACAATTAATGTCAGTGGACCCATTTTCGGCGTTCCTAAGCCTGTTCCTTCCCTTCCTTACATCAAACGGGAGTCCGCCTTCTTCCAAAAAATTGTGTCCAGACATTTCAATGTGAACCCTGCGATTTTTAAACAGCATTAAACGAGTGTTTAATAAGAAAAACACCTATGCTTCCCTTACGGGGATGGCATAGGTGCTCCTGAATCGACTTATTCCGTAATTCCTACCTTATTTAAACCATCTTCTGTTGCGTCAGTCTCTTCACTTCCTGTACCATACAGATCCACTGCTGATTGAATGAGCGCTCTGCGTGCGTCTTTAAAGTTAGAGGTTGGCGTTAGATAAGTGGTTAACGCGCGGTAGTAGATTTTTCCGAGTTTCTCTTTGCCGATCTGAACACCAGTCAGGTAGGCTGCGTGGTTGATAATAGAGGAGTTAATATGAACACCGCCGTTATCAAGACTGAGAGGCAGTTTGTAGAACTCGTCCATGTGTTTTGGATACATCCCTTTTCCGTTGCCATATGGGACATAGGCGGCATTCACCGGGTACTTGTCCGGCTGGCTTAAGCTTCTGAGAGATGGCCGTCCGCTTTCCACTGCTTCCTGTGCCATCGCATCCTCGCCTACTTCCCAATCATCTGAATCGATCAAGGCACCGAAAATGTCGGAGAACGCTTCATTTAGCGCCCCGGATTCGTTACGGTACAGGAGGCCGGCAGAATGGGTGGTTACTCCATGGGTCATTTCGTGCCCTGCAACATCGAGTGCCGCAGACAGAGGAATAAAGAACGTGCCGTCCCCGTCTCCATAGGTCATCTGCTCGCCGTTCCAGAACGCGTTGTTATAGTCCACGCCATAATGGACAGATGAGATGATCTCCATCCCTTTACCATCAATGGAGTTGCGTCCATGCTCATCTTTATAATAGTGGTATACTTCCTCGGAGTTGTAATGGGCGTCAACGGCTGCACGGTCATAGTCACTCTTGTACGAAGCACTTTTGTTGGCAAACAGCACGCCTGGGAGGTTCACTTCAGCCGAACGCCACTGATTTTTAAAATCATACGTTGAAATTCCTGCAAGATTATCATGAGATATGTCTTTTAAGAAGAAGGTGGTTCCATTTCCATCCTTTAAATTTTGGTGGGAGATATGTAGATTACGGTGAGCTCCTTTTACACCGATCCCTGAGCCTTTAGAAGCCTTCAATTCGTCTGCATGCATTAATCCATTATATTGATCGATGACTTTTCCTGTTTTGGCATCGACAAAAACGAACCAGTTACCCGGGTTTTCACCAAGAAAGTTTACGTTTACTTTATAGGCGGTGTGCATTTTTCCGTTGTATGGATAAACAACGAGCTGAGTCGTCGGCTCGTAGTCAATTGAGTCAGGAGCTTTTACCGATCGTTTCGCGATTTCTAAAGCTTTGCCCGAGGAGATGGCTGCTGTTGTATCCAATTCGGCTTCCTCTGCCGTATTATTGTAATAGCCTGTGACACTGGCAATACTTCCGTCCTTTCTATAGTGGACAATGACTTCTGTACCTTCAACAGGTAAACCATTTTTGGATTGGTGCAGACGAACATGCGTCATTCCGAGCTTATCCGATTCCACCTTCTTTTCTTTAAGATGTCCTTTTGGATCCTTTAAACCGAATTTTGATTTATTTTCCTGTAAGTAGGCAATGGCGTTAGCTGCATTTTTGTGGCTGAATTTCGGAGATTTTACCTCAGTAATGAACACAGGCTTTGAATCAGTGCTGGCAATGGCGGATGCGGAAGAGGCCGCAAATGGAGATGCAAAAAGTGAAGCGGTTAAAACCATTGGAATGACATACTTCTTTTTCACTGAATTTCCCCCTTTTGTAAAATATTGTTACATTGCAAGTATAATAGAGCGTGAGGAACGAGAATATAGACTACATATACTATTTTCATATTAATTTTAAATCATCAGTTAATAGATAGATGTACCTATAAAGACCAAAATAAAAACCAAGATGGTCACTTCGCACCCCTTGGCCCCTACTTTTTATAATATCGTCCGAATATCCCACAGTTCCGGGAAAAATCTTTGGTCGAGCACCTTCTTCAAATAACCGACACCAGAGGAACCCCCAGTCCCCATCTTAAACCCTATGATTCTCTCAACCGTCTTCATATGGCGGAAGCGCCATTGCTGAAGCCAGTCTTCAATATCTACGAGTTTCTCAGCGAGCTCATACAGATCCCAATATTGGTTTGGATAACGGTAGACCGTGGTCCACGCTTGGCGAACCGAATCATTCTCTTGATACGTGCGCTTTACGTCACGGTTGAGCACTTCTTCATCGATTGCCAAACCAGCCTTGTTCAATGCACGGATGGCCGCATCATAGAGGCTTGGCGCTTCATAAGCCTTCTTCAACTCTACTAATAGTTCAGGATCTTTCTCATAGATTTTCAATACATGCGGCGTCTTATAACCAAGCGCAAACTCGATCATTCGGTACTGGTAAGACTGGAACCCGGACGCCTGTCCGAGCGAATCCCGAAACTCCATGTATTCGGAAGGCGTCATCGTGGACAGTACGTCCCACGCCTGAATGATCTGTGACTGCGTTTTTGACACCCTCGCCAGCTTTTTGAACGCACTGGACAAGTCGTCGTTCGTGATCGATTCAATCGCTGAATGCATTTCGTGAAGAATGAGTTTCATCCACAGCTCACTCACCTGGTGGATAACGATGAACAGCACCTCGTCATGATGGCCGGAAAGCCGGCGCTGCGCTGATAAAATTTTATCCAGCTGCAAATACTCACCGTAGGTCATACTATTTTTAAAATCCGTATGGATATTGGTCTCCGAACTCGTTGCATTCACGTCTTGCTGGCCATTGTTGTTCAGCATCAAAATCCCCTCCATGTTAACGCTTCCAGTCAATCTCTTATCATCATACCTCAACACTAAAGAGGATGACCACAAGCTTTTTTCTTAAACGTGTGTTTAATTGGTATAATGTAAACAACATTACTTAGAGAAAAGGAGTCCTTCCACATGACTGATTTTTCATCCCAGCACGCTCGTGAACAGCTTGATCACGAGATGATTATGATTGAAGTGAACCTTGATGACTGCAGCAGTGAAGTGCTTGGCTTTACGATGGACCAGCTGCTGTCTGCGGGTGCCAATGATGTGTATTACACTTCCATCTATATGAAAAAGAATCGTCCAGCTTATAAACTGTCTGTTCTTACTACTCCCCTCAGACAGCCGGAACTCGAAGAGATTATTTTCAAAGAAACGACCAGCTTCGGCCTTCGCTTTTTTCCTGTTTCCTGTCACCGTCTCGGAAGGGAATTCTACATAGCAAAAACAGCGTGGGGCGAGGTTTCAGTCAAGATCGGAATCTATCAGGGAAAAAAGATTAAGTTTTCACCGGAATTTGAGGACTGCAGGGCTTTGGCCGAGAAGCATAATCTCCCGCTTCAAACGATTTATGACGGGGCAAAAAACATGGCCATCAGCCATTATAAATAAAAAGACCCTGTCCTTTCAGGAAAGGAACAGGATCTCACAAAGATAATAGATTCCAAAGATGACGCTCAGAAGACCGGTGCTTCGTGTTAATAAAAGGTTAAGCCTCTTATGATCCGAAGCCCAGGAATAAGGCATGCCGATCAGAATGGTAGCGAGTACCATGCTCAGAAGGGTTCCTGCACCAAAGACAAGCAGATATAATAAGCCCATATACTTGTCATCGATGGTGCTGAGGAATAAATAAGCCACACCGGTACTGCCTGCGAGGCCATGCAGTAAACCGACAATCAGCGGTCTCAGCATCCAGCCGTTTTTGTCACGAGCTGCGGTGTGCTCCTGCTTTTTTTCTGTGCTCAGGGAGTAAAATGCTTTTACACCGAGGTAAATGATCATGGCACCGATAATGCCTTCAAGGAGTTTTTCCACGGAATGAGAGATGAGCAGGTTGAAATAAATAATAGCGCTGCCGATCAAGACGATTGTCGTCATATGCCCGACTCCCCACCAGGCCCCGACAAGAGCGGAAAACCGGGCTTTTTTCTTTTGGCTGACGATTGTCGTCACCGCCACAATGTGGTCCGGATCAAGGGCATGCTTCAGTCCGAGCAGCAATGCCATGATTAAGATGGTCGTAAACTCCATATGTATCTCCTATTCTCTTTTTGTTTATTTTCTCATAATTGTCGTTAATTGACCAAGGCCTTCTACTTCTACCGTCACTTCATCTCCGTCCTTGAGCCAATTCCTCTCGCCCTCAGGCTCACCCATGATCACACCTTCAGGGGTACCGGTTAAAATAAGATCACCGGGATAGAGAGTCATATGCTGTGAGATATAGCTGATGATCTCCTCACAGGAAAAAATCATATCCGATGTATTGGAATCTTGGCGGACAGATCCGTTTAAGACGGTCTTCAGCGGCAAGCGGTTCGGATCTTCTATCTCATCGTCACTCACTAGGTAAGGCCCGGCCGGACTGAAGCCGTCACACGTTTTACCGAGCAGCCATTGCCCGGTTTTAAATTGAAGATCCCTTGCCGAGAGATCGTTGGCCGTACAATACCCATAAACATAATTTCTTGCTTCTGCAACTTCCACATTGCGGGCCGTCTTCCCGATCACCAGCCCTAACTCCACTTCGTAATCCACTTGCAGGGAACGCTCCGGTAATCTGACCTCTTGCAGGTGTCCTGCGAGGGTATTGGTGAACTTGCTGAATAAAATCGGTGTTTCCGGCAATGCCATGTTCGACTCTTCCGCATGCTTTTTGTAGTTTAAACCCACACAGATTATTTTTTGCGGAGAAACCACACATGGTCCGAGAGTAAGTGAATCCTCACGGTAAAACACGTCATCCGACGCGATTTCTGTATCTGCCAGTCGTTGAAGAGCTTCCTTGCCCTTTTCTCCCTTTAAAATCAGTTCATCCATGGTTTCTGGAATCCCCTCAGCATCGGCCATCAATAGATGGACAGCTTCCTTTACATCCAGAACACCCCGCTCGGTTTTTACACCAAGCGCCCATTCTCCATCTTTTTTAAACGTCAGCGTTTTCATATGACATCTCCTTTTTAAATGAAATAGGAGGATTACATGACGGTGCCTGGCACCATCATGTAATCCTCATCTTTATTATCCTTTGACAAATACGGTTTTGATCGACGTATAGAATTCGATGGCAGCCTGCCCCTGTTCCCTGGAATGGGAGCTGGACTGCTTCATCCCGCCGAACGGCGCCTGCAGCTCCACACCTGCTGTTTCTGCATTAATCCTGACAAGTCCTGCATCCATATCATTGATAAAGGAGAGCATGTGGCTGATATTGGTCGTGTAGATCGAAGCACTCAATCCGTATTCCACATCGTTCGCCAGCTCGATCGCTTCTTCCAGCGTACTTACTTTAATCAATGCAAGTACTGGTCCAAAGATTTCTTCCTGAGAGATGGCCATGCCTGTCTCTACATTTTCAAAGATCGTTGGCTCCACATAGAAACCATCCTTTGCGACATCCTCGGTCAGCTGACGTCCGCCATAGAGGAGCGCCGCCCCTTCTGCCTGTCCCTTTTCGATGTAAGATAACACCGTCTCCAGCTGCTTTTCGCTGGCACAAGGGCCCATCCACGTTTCCCCGTCGAGTCCAGGACCGACCTTCAGCTCTCTGACTTTAGCCAGCAGTTTTTCTTTGAAGACATCATAAACATCCTCATGGATGATGACCCTGCTCGTCGCTGTACACTTTTGCCCTGTTGAACGGAGCCCCCCGCTGATCGTACCATCCACGGCAAGATCAAGATCCGCGTCAGCGGCAATTATGACCGGGTTCTTTCCGCCCATCTCCAGCTGATATTTGGCTCCCCGCGAGAGAGCTGCCTGTCCGATCGCTTTTCCTGTCGCGTTCGAACCAGTGAACGTGATTCCATTCACATCCGGGTGCTCCACGATCGCTTGTCCGACGACAGAGCCGGTGCCTGTCACCATGTTTACGACTCCGGCAGGAATTCCCGCTTCAGCCAGGCATTCGGTGACCTTAACGGCAGTAACCGCCGCTTCTTGTGCCGGTTTAATCACGATCGTGTTCCCATAAATAAGCCCGGGTGCCATCTTCCAGATCGGAATCGCCACTGGAAAATTCCATGGTGAGATGACCCCGACGACTCCGAGAGGCACTCTCGTTGTAAACATGAGTGCTTCATTATCGGTGGAAGGAATGACGTCACCCGTCTTGCGCATCCCTTCTCCCGCATAATAGCGAAGGATTGCAACGCCTCTCAACGTTTCTCCCTTTGCTTCAGCGAACGTTTTTCCCATCTCGTACGTCATCGTTTCTGCGATCTCATCCGCCCGGCTTTCCAAGATGCTCGCTGCTTTATATAAGTATTCGCCTCTTGCCGCACCTGAAAGCTTCTTCCAGGCCACTTGCGCTCTCTTAGCAGCAGATACCGCCTGTTCCACATCTTCCTTGCCGGATTTTTGAACGTAGCCGACCGTTTCATATTTGTTCGCTGGATTTATACAAGGGATCGTCTCATTTGTGGATGCTTCTACCCATTCACCGTTCACATAGTTCAGAAAGGTTTTCACTTGTGTTTGTACCGTCATTTTTCATCTCTCCCTTTAATTTATTAGATTCGGTTAAAGCATATATCTGAGTTTCTTTTATTTTGGACATCGAAAAGCAGATAGGAAAAAACTTGCTTAAATCCTTCTGCTTTTCAGAAGGCGGTTAAAACGTAGGCCCGATTCTCCAAATACCAAAATCATGCTGCTTGAGCACTTCCGATTTTGTGAGTTTTCCTGAAGAAACCTCTTTAATTTCTTCAAAGATCCGTTTTCCCGCCGCTTGAATGGTTTCTTCTCCATCGATGATCGTCCCGGCGTTCAAATCCATGTTATCCCTCATCTTTTCGAACATGGCCGTGTTGGTGGAGATCTTGATCACTGGCGCGATCGGTGATCCTGTCGGCGTGCCGCGGCCGCTCGTAAACAGAACAACCTGAGCCCCGCCGGCGACCATACCTGTCAGCTGTTCGATATCATGTCCCGGTGTATCCATCCAAACGAGACCCTTTTGGGTCGGATACTGTGCATAATCAATGATCTCCTGCAGTGGACGGCTGCCAGATTTGTTGGAAGCGCCAAGCGATTTTTCTTCCAGTGAACTCAAGCCCCCTTCAATGTTTCCGGGACTCGGATTACCGGTTCTGATATCAACTCCCATCAGGATGGCCCTGCTTTCCATCTGTTCGATCACTTCATACACCCGCTTCGCTACCTTTTCATTCACGGCTCTCTTCGCCAATAAATGTTCAGCACCGATCAGCTCTGTCGTTTCCGCCAAGATGGCCGTTCCGCCGGCATCCACGACCATATCACTCACAACTCCGACCGCCGGGTTTGCAGAGAGGCCGGAGCAGGCGTCCGATCCTCCGCATTCCGTACCAATGATCAATTCGCTAAAATCGAAGGGCTCCCTGCGCTGAGCGGAGGCATCCTGAACCATTCTCGCCGCAACCCGTGCCCCTTCAGCGATCGTCATCAAGGTGCCTCCATGGTCCTGAATCGAAACGACCTCCACTGGTTTGCCGCTCTTGGCGATCTCTCCAGCTACGCTTCTTGCCTGATGGGTCTCACAGCCCAGGCCAAGGACCACTACACCGTACACGTTCGGGTTCAATCCCATTCCTACATACGTGCGAAACGTCTGGTCATAGTCCTCTCCCACCTGTGCACAGCCATGCTGATGGATGAAGCTCACAGTTCCGTGCACAAGTTCCGTAATTTGTTTTGCGGCCTGGGTGGCGCACGTGATCGTCGGAAGGATCAAAACATGATTCCTTACGCCCACTTTCCGGTCCGGCCTCCTGTACCCTAGCAATTCGTTGGTGTTAAACTCTGGATTCAACTTTATCCCCCCTTCCTCTTATGCCTTCCAGATTATGAACGTGAACATGCTCTCCGGTTGCAATGTCAGCAACCGCCCTGCCGATGACTTCACCGTATTTCAAAATTTCCCCGCCTTGTCCAATCGGTTTCACCGCAAATTTATGGCCGAAGCGAATGTCCTGCTTCAGTTCCACCTCGTGTACTTTTTCTTCGCACCGGACATGGACCAATGCCCCTTGTGGAAGATCCATTAAGGCGATTGCCACATGGTCCAGCGGTTTCATCATGATCGTTTTATAGTTCATATCCACTGCCTCCTTTAAAGAAAAGCGCAAGCGCCTGATAGATCCGACAACTGCCTCGCCGTTAAGCCGCCATCCGCCACAAAATGGCTTCCTGTGACAAAAGAAGACTCGTCACCTGCCAGAAAGAGCACGACATTCGCGATTTCTTCAGGCGTTCCCATCCGGCCGATCGGCTGGCGCATCTCATTTGTTCCCGGGCACCCGCTATCCCCACACCTGCATTATTCACAAGGTGTCCAGGGTGCCGAACTTTTCGGCGGCCCTTTCTACCACTCGCTTCATGTCCGCTTGCTTTGTCACATCAACGGAAGTAAACTCTGCAGCCGACTCTCTGCCAGCATTGATGTCTTCCGCTACTCTTTTTCCTTCCACTTCATCAATATCACCGATAACCACATAGGCGCCTTCTTCTGACAGCCGTTTGGCAATGGCCTCGCCGATTCCTGAACATGCCCCGGTGACAAGCGCGGTTTTTCCGTAAAGTTTCAATGAATTCCCATCTCCCTGAAGATTCAGTCTTTTTAAGGGTTAATGAGCCGTTGGGATCTTGCTTTCCTGCTTTTTCACCGGGTTGTTCAAAACACCGATCGAAGAAATCTCAATCTCAATCCGGTCGCCTTCCTTTAAAGTAAATTCATTCGGCGGCACAATGCAAGTTCCTGTCAGAAGAACGGTTCCGTCAAACAATTCGTTATCACGGGCAAGAAACTCTACCAGCTCATCAAATCTTCTTTTCAGCTGCTTCGTATTGGCCGTTCCTTCCACCACTTTTTCATCCGCCCTGTAGATTCGGCACGCAAGGTCAAAGGAATACGGATCATCTACCGCTTCAGCCAGCAAGATGACCGGACCGATGGCACACGAGTGCTTCCACACCTTGGCCTGCGGAAGATACAAAGGATTCTCACCCTCAATGTCCCGGCAGCTCATATCGTTTCCTGCCGTATAACCGAGAACCTTTCCGCTCTTGCTCAGCACTAGCCCAAGCTCCGGTTCAGGAATCTGCCAGTCAGAATCACTGCGTAAATAGACGGGCTGCCCGGGTCCAATGGTACGGGCCGCTGTTGACTTAAAAAAGATCTCCGGGCGTTCGGCTTCGTATACTTTGTCGTAGAATGTGTCCGCATCTAATTTCCCTGCGGTAGCTTCATAGTTTCTGGCATCCTTGCTCTTTTCATAGGTCACACCTGACGCCCAAACTTCCGGCGCCGCAATCGGAACGGCGAGCTGCAGTTCATCAAAAGCTTCTTCAATCGGCTCTTGTCCCGCGATCAGATCCTTCACATATTGAATCGTTGGTTTGCCTTCACGTTCAGAAGCGTAAACAAGCTCCATAAAGTCAGAATGAGGAAGGTCGTATACTCTTTCATCATCTGCCAGCGCTGCTAATACAATTGTTTCTCTTTTGTTTTTGTATCGTAAAATTCTCATTGGTCACTCTCCTTGGTTTTATATTATAAAACTGAGTTTTCATAATTGGTTACACTCCTGCCATGAGGAGTGCTGTCATGATCAGCTGGAAGAAGCTTTTACACCGAAGCCAAGCTCATGGGAGATTTTCTCCGCTGTATCTTTCAGCATACTGACAATCTCGTTTACCGTTTTTTTATTGATGCGGTGAACAGGCTGAGACATGCTGATGGCCGCGATGACGTTCCCGGAGTGATCCCTGATCGGTACGGCGGTGCAGGAAACGCCAGGTTCGTTTTCCTGGTTATCGACGGCATACCCCTCTTCCTTTACTTTATCCAATTCTGCCAGAAAGTCTTTTTCATTCGTGATCGTTTTCGGAGTCTGGCTGATATACTCATAATCCTTTAAAATGGAATCCAGCTCATCCTGGCCTTTGAACGCAACGAGAGCTTTTCCGACAGCACTGCAATGAACCGGAATTCTGCGTCCGATCCTTGAATAGAGGATCGTGGCAGCGGAACCTTCTACCTTTTCGATGTAAACGCCTTCTTTTCCATCTAAAATAACGAGATGGATCGTGTTTCCTGTTTTCATGGAAAGTTCCATCAAATGCTTTTTTGCAACGGAACGAATGTCCAGGTTATGAATGACAAAGTTGCCCCTTTCGAACAGCTTCATTCCCAGCTTGTACTTTCCATTTTCAGGATTCTGCTCAATGTATCGATAATGCTGAAGCGTCTTTAACAAGGAATGGACGGTACTTTTATGAAGGTTCATTCTTGAACTGATATCCGTAATTTTCAACTCGGTTTCATATTCATCAAAAAGATCCAGAATTCGAAGTGCACGGTCTACGGACTGAATAATCGGCATTTTTCAATCACCCTTTAACAGAAGATTAGTAGGCTTGTCTTTCCCTAATAGTAACATACCTCATATTGGAAAGAATCACATTAACGTATATTGTCAGTAAGCGAGAGTGATTGACGTGCACCTTTAACGATTGAAACAAACTGCTCTGCGTTTTGCTGAATCCAAGTATAATCCTTGGTTCGAACGGCTTCTGAAGGGACGAGGCTCCCTCCTATGCCGACTGCTGCAGCGCCGGCCTTGATATAGGCGGCCGTATTATCAAGATGAATCCCTCCTGTTGGAACGACTGGGATATGTGGAAAAGGAGCTCTGATGTCCTTTACATATTTCGAACCCAGGACAGAAGCCGGGAAAAGCTTCACCATGTCAGCTCCCCACTCCATCGCTTGAATCATTTCTGATGGGGTCATCACTCCCGGCATCACTACTTTTCCATAGCGGAGTGCCATGCGGATGACCTCCTCATGCAAGGAGGGGCTAAACAAGAACTCAGCGCCGCTTTGAATGGCCAATCTGGCAGATTCACCGTCAATAACCGTTCCCGCCCCTACGATCGCCCGGCCTTTAAGCTGATCTGACAATTCTTCGATCACCCGAAAGGCATCCGGAGAGTCCACCGTTACTTCTATTGCGCTGACTCCTCCTTCTGCAATACTTTCTGCGATGGGAGCGATTTGTGCTCTCGGCATCCGGCGCATGACAGCTATTATGCCGCTTTTCGTTAATTCCTGAAGCAAGTTCACTTTTGACAGCATACCGTTGCTCCTCTCATCTAAGGATTTCCTCATTCTCCTTTAATAGTTGATCAAAATAAGGATAGCCTTCCACATCTCCAGAAACCGTTACAGCATAGGCCCCTACCCGGTTACCCAGCTTAACTGCCTCCTCATACGTCCATCCTCTTAACAGGCCGGAAAGAAAACCTGCGGCAAAACCGTCCCCGGCACCAATGGGATCCACCACATGGGAAACATGGAAACCTTCAATATAACCTCTTTCATTGCCATTATCATAATAGGCGCCTTCAGCCCCTAATTTCACAACGGCCGCCTTGCTTCCATTCCTCAAAAGGTTCCGGGCCACTTCCTCAGGCTGAGATCGGCCGGTCATCAGGGTCCCCTCTTCGATTCCCGGAAGGACGATATCACTTCGCGAAGCGATTTCCACTAAGGTTTCTTTTGCCTCTTCCTTGCTCCAGAGCTTCAACCGGATATTAGGATCAAAAACAACCGTCACTCCGTGCTGTTTTGCCAGAGCAATGGCATGGAACACTGAATCTCGGCAGCTTTCGCTTAACGCCGGAGTAATACCGGTTACATGCAGATACTTTGCCTTGGCCAGATAGTCTTCGTCAAGGTCTTCCGGTATCATCCGGCTGGCCGCGGAATCTGAGCGGTAATAATGCACCTTGGGCTCCTGTTCTGTACGCTTTTCTTTGAAAAAAACCGCGGTAGGGCTTGCCTGGTCGAATACCACCCTGGAGGTGTCGACTCCTTCCCCCCTGATAAAATTCCGGACATATAAACCAAAGTCATCATTCCCAAGCCTGCTGAACCATCCTGCTTGATGTCCCAGCCTCGATAGGGCGATGGCCACATTTGATTCTGCTCCTCCAATCGTTTTTTCAAATTGTCCCGCAAAGCGGAGAGGGACGGCTGATGATGGATGGAAGAGGACCATCGTTTCACCGAACGTTACGACGTCCATACTTTTTCACCGTACACGGGGATGGCAATGCCTTCAGCGCCCTTTTTGGAGACCTTGAGATGAGGAGCATACCGCTTGATCATCTCCAGTCCAAGCTTGGCTCTTCTCACTCGTTCCTTCGAAAGGGCAATCGATGTCGGTTCAAGATGGGAACCTGAAGGATAAATGTTCGGTGCGTTCCGCAAGCCGAATTTGATGTAAACTGGAGCGGCTACACGGATGATCTCAGGAATTTCATAATGCCGGATAAACCCGCCGACATCGTCCGGCACTTCAACATAAATATCGATCGGAAGGTCAACTGCCTGCCTGATCGCCGCCAGCCTCGACAGCGTCAGATCGGTCGGCACATTGTAGGTTCCGGCCCCGATCTGCTCCATCAGGCGGATGGAAACGGGGTTGGCCTGGGCGACCTGTACGGAAACTTTGACGATAAGATCCGCCGGCAGTTCTCCCATTTTCTTGAACTCGTTCACGAGCGACAGCAACCCCTCATCCGCTACCAGGATGCTCCTGATTCCTGCGTTGCATGCCCTCTTTATATCTTCTATGGAATAAACGAGCTGGTCCATTCCCTGTACGCGCAGTCCGGCTATTTTTCCGGCACTCGCCCACTGCATGGCTGATACGTCCCATGTTCCCCTCGGCCCTACAAACAAACTCACCTCAAGATTTTCCCGCTTCCCAATGGCTGACATCTGTTCAAGTTCTTCATCCGTCAGCAGCATGATGCCGCTTCCCTGTGAAATCCTGTGGATGTCCACCTCATACTTCTCACACGCTTCTACGACAGCCTCAAAAGAAGCCGGGCCTTCCACACTGGGGATCTCCACCCGATACTGTGCCCCATCCGGGAAAGCTTTTGATGAATCCGGAAGTTCATGGCAGTCTCGTCCCGGGAATCCTAGTTTCTCAATCGCATTTCTTGTCTGTTCCAACTTCCATTCCACCTTTCTGTTTTTGATTACTTAACGTTCAGCCAATTTCAGGGAAGCGATATCTTTTCTATAATCGAGATCAGCTTCTTCAAACACTTGCAGCGGGACAACTCCGTGCGCCGCATCGGTATGGCTGGTCAAACGGTTGCTCGCTGCCACCGACCGCTGACGCTTGCGGATCGTCTTCATCCGTCTTTCTGCCAGGGCTTTCCGCTGCTGCCGTATATGATCAAACGCAAATACCTGCTCGCCTTTTTGAAAAGAATCTTCTTCCATGAACTGAATCGAACGCTCCCTAAAATCAAGGAACAAAACATCACCTGTCTGAAGGTAGAGAATCCCACCATCTTCCTTCGCTTCAGGCGTCATGTGGCCGACAGCAGCTCCGTACGTTACGCCTGAATAGCGTCCATCACTGATGAGAGTCGCCAGTTTTTTCAGCTTACGGCTGGCATTGATATGCTGCATCGGGGTAAACATTTCAGGCATGCCAAACGCTGCAGGTCCTTGCCCCGATACCACTACGGCTATTTTTAGAATACTTTCCTCCACCATCGCCTCGAACAACGGGTCATAGGCAAGTTCAGCATACGCCGAATACTGTTCGGGCGCATTCTGCTTCAGAGCCGCAAGAAGATTCTCTTGAGAGAACTGACGATCATTTTTCAGCTTCTCCAACAGATCGGCATCAAGCAAGCCTTCATTCGCATCCTCTTCATTTTCATAATAAAGGACAAAGGCTGCCTTCTTATCAAACTCATCAAGCTGCAGGGTGGTCATCCCGCTGATTTTCACGACAGCACTCTCGAAAAAATTCCCCGTCAGTACATCCACTCCACTGTATGGCCGCCTCGGCTTTGAAAGGATGACAGGGTTCTGTGCAATCCTTTCGATGGGACTCTTTCCATCCTTCTCCAGCCGGTCCCGCCAGCTTGTTCCGGTTACGGTCGGTGCATCCACATCCATCGGAACTCCGTTCTGGATCAGTTCATAAAACAGTGACTCCATGCCCCGGCTGTTGCCTGAGCAGCACTGCATGGCCAAGGCAAAAATATCCCTGCCCTGGGTCAAACTGTAATCGAACAAATCGGGCACCGGCACCTCGTGATGAATGCGGTCGAGTTCATGAAGGCTGAACGTGTAGCCGCCATACAGCATGCCCGCCACTATATGCATCATCAAGTTGGTCGATCCTCCTGAAGCGCTGTGGATCCGGATCGCATTCTTGATATTTGACGCCATGATATTCGAAACGCCAAAGGCCGGCTGATTAATCATGACAGACAGTGAATCGAGTGCCTTATTGATCTGCTCCTGTGCTGGCGGATCCGTAAGGAGCTCCAGTTCAGGATGGACGAGCCCCATTCCCGCTACCAGATGACGGGAACTGTTGCCTGTTCCATTAAAGGCGCATACACCGCCAAGCCCGTCACACGTATGGACTGCAAGGCGTTTTTCATAGTCATCATGTGCGGCCTGGGTGATGAATCCTCTTTCTTTTGCCCGCTGCAGCACCCCCTGAAAGGCAGTGTTGGAAGAGCATTGAAGGATGTAGGCCATGGCATCGCGAAGATCAAAGGCAATATCCTCAGCACCTCCGTCTTCTGCAGCTTTCGCTACGGCTTCAAGCTCTTCGAATAAATCTGCAGGAATGGTACCTCCCTGCAAGACGTGTGCTGGTGCGAATGTCGCAAAAAAAGGTGCCTCCCCCCTGTAATTGCGGATGCGATCCAGATGAGCCAGGGCGCTTACAACGCCAAGAGGCTGTTTATCACAGCCTTGAATGACGAAAGCGCCATGATAACTATGAGCTTCGATCTGATTCACCACCATTTCCGCCACCGCGTTTCTGCTTTGAAGCGAATAGCTCATCCCCTGGTTGCTTTGAGCTGTCCCATCACACATAACAGGCGTTGAGAAATAAAAGGGAACACCGCCGTTCTGCCATATCCGTAAAGCGGCTCTGGCAGACGTCTGAAAATCCATGATATGTGCCGGATGGTCAGGCGAACCTCCGATGATAGCGATCCTCGGCGCATTCTCATGAAGCCGATTGTAGATCTCCTCCAGTGTCCAATCCGGCGCTTCTCCTTCGTAGGCGTGTCCGACGATCTGCTTTGACCGGTCCAGGAGGCCAGCGACACAAATCGGTTCATTGGCCTTTCCCTGAACATTGTCACGATACGGGTTATAGGTGTTCTGAATATAGGGGTACTCCATGTTCTTTCACCGCCTCTTTTTCTTTTACCACTCAGCTACACTGCCGTCTGTATTTCTCCATACAGGATTTCTCCATTCATGGCCCCGTTCAGAAGCCTCTTTCACACGTTCCTCATTTACTTCAATGCCAAGGCCGGCTCCTTGAGGAATCTCGACAAAACCCTCGTCGTATTTAAAATCAGAGGCATCCACAAGATAATCCAGTAAATCACTGCCCTCGTTGTAATGAATGCCGAGGCTCTGCTCCTGAATGATCGCGTTAGGCGTACAGGCATCGAGCTGTAATGAAGAAGCCAATGCAATAGGCCCAAGCGGACAATGAGGAGCAACCGAAACGTCGTATGCTTCAGCCATGGCTGCTATCTTTTTACATTCCAGAATACCGCCGGCATGGGAAAGGTCTGGCTGAATGATGTCAACATATCCGTCTGCCAGCAGCTGCTTGAACCCCCATCTTGTGTACTGCCTCTCTCCTGTCGCGATAGGAACGGTAGTGTATCTGGCAATTTCCCTCAATGCTTCGTTGTTTTCAGGCAGCACCGGCTCTTCAATAAACATCGGACGGTAGGGCTCCAGTTCTTTGGCCAGAATCTTAGCCATAGACTTGTGGACTCTCCCATGAAAATCAATCCCGATTCCAAAATCCTTCCCTACTGCATCACGGACGGCCCCTATTCGGTTAATGGCGTCTTCAACCTTTGAAAAAGAATCAATATAGTCCATTTCTTCTGTTGCATTCATTTTTACAGCGGTGAAGCCCTGCTCTGATTTTATTTTTGCTTCAGCCGCGACATCACTCGGCCTGTCACCGCCGATCCACGAATACACTCTGATCTTTTCACGGGCCTTGCCTCCCAGCATTTCATAAACAGGCATATTATATAATTTGCCCTTGATGTCCCATAACGCCTGCTCGATTCCGGAGATGGCACTCATAAAAACCGGCCCTCCCCGATAGAATCCCCCGCGGTACATGACCTGCCAATGATCCTCTATACAGCGCGGATCCTTTCCTAAAAAATAGTGGCTCAGTTCATTCACACATGCTTCCACTGTACTCGCTTTGCCTTCAACAATCGGTTCTCCCCATCCCGAGATGCCTTCGTCTGTTTCAATTTTTAAAAACAGCCACCGGGGAGCTACTTTAAAGAGCTGAAAACCCGTGATCTTTGTCATTTGGCCTCCTTTTTTGGCAATGCCACATTTCCATTTCACAAGAGCAGCAGGGCGATGATGGTTCCTGCACTGCTGTATAGAAAGGCAAAGCCAATGTTCCAGAATGAAATGCGGTATGGATTCTGATGCAGCAAACTTCCAGTTAACGAAACGGTAATGTTATAAGGTCCTGCCATAACGGTGGAAAGACCGGAAGAGATCAGGACGATCGCAAAGCTAAGTGGATTGATCTGGCCCAGCAGAGGCTGAATGACTTCACCGAGAATGCTGATCGTTACGAGCGGATGAAACCCAATCATGGCAAGCCCCAGAAAGATGACCTGAATCATCAGAAACAGATAAAAGGGCACATGCTGAACAGAAGCAAACGGCTGCTGCAAATAGTCCAGGAAGGATGTTTCTTTCAGCGTACTTATCATAAAACCGGCGGCCAAAAACAGAACCATATAATTTTGCTGCGAACCGGCTCTCCTCCGCCATTCTCTTAAACTATAAGAACCAAACGATTTAATCCTCTTAATGAGTAGCGCCCAGATAATTGAATACGGGATGATGACAAGGGCAACGGACATGAGAAAATTTACTTCGAGCCACCTTTTGGCTGCAATTACAGTGATGATAAACACGCTCAGATACACAAGAAGGATGGCTGCTTTATTGAGTGTTCCCGGATCAAGCGGCACATCCTCCATCGCGGCAGACTGCTCAATCCTGTATCTCCGGTAACGCAGGCCAATCAGCCAGTCAATCATTAAGAGAATCATAGAAAACAAGAAAAGCCATGGCAGCAAGCGACCATAATCAGAGTGTGTGATATCCACACTGATCGCCACCAGGATTTCCATCGGGCTCCATGCCAGGCAAAGGGCATATCCCCTGAGCATCGCCCGGCTGATGAAAAGATCTCGTACACGGTCTTCCACCTTCTGAAGATTGCGGCGCAATACGGATTCCACGAGCGGGATGGTGGCTATGTTTAAGAATGATCCCAGCAGAAAACTGGCAAGAGAGCTTCTATAATAGAGCTGTCCAAGATGGCCGGCGCGCCGCTTGAGCAATTTATTTACGCTTTTATCGTACCGGCCAACGATGATAATGCTGTTGATAAAAGGAAGAACATAGAAGATCACGAGCAGAACCACCGTTGAATTCATGTAATGCGGAAGTTCAAGAAACGGCTTCTGCAAATACAGATAAAGCGAGAAGCCGACGACCATGAAAACCGTGCCGGTGGTTTTGTACAAGCCTGATGCCTTGGGAAAGGAAAGAATGAGAGAAAGCAGGGCAAGGATCCCCGTCACTTCATCAAGCATGATGCTGTCCAAAAACAGGTTCACCGTATAGGAAAGAACCATCATGCTGTAAACAGCGAGAAGAATCACCCTTTTTCGCCAGCTAAATGAATGGCCGCCGGTTCGGACAGCACTTCGATTTCCTTTTGTCCTGCCGCTTCCTCCATCAGGCTTTCCGAGATCCAGATATGCTCCAACTCCAGTGTATTTTTTATTCGGACGACCCTGGCTTTTGAAAGATCGTACGCATTGCAGGTTTTGATCGCCGCTTTAACAGCCATTTCCTCGCTTTCGAGTACCATCGGCACTCTGATGACGTCGGTGACCGTACTCGTCAAGGCGTTGGCATACCCTTTTTCCCAATGGATGCTGTTCAACAATGCCCTTGTTGTCATATCTGCCATGCCGATTCCGTTTGCGTTTCCATGTGTCTTCTCGGTCAGGCCGAGTACGGCAATCCGTGACACTTTAGGCCCGCCAAACGCATATGGGGTAGCATACCTGCCTGTAATGTTCGGGTCCATTCCGTCGCCCGAAATATCTTTTCCGATCTCGTCGACGATCAGCACATCGATCGGATCAAACATGATCTTTGGCATAAGCTGCTTCGCTTCCAGCAGAAGGCCAGGCTCTCTCTGTTCCAGTTCTTCCGCCGGAACCGCCACGATTTTGGCCGGCCGGTCATAAGCGTTCTCAATGGATCCCAGTCCAAAAATAATAGGAACCTTGGAGAGAACGATCTTAGCCATCTCCGGAACATGTTCGGCCATGTGTTTAAAACTGTAGGCATGGGCAGCTTCTGCTCCTTTTTGCTTTCCAAGGCCGATCGTAATCATCTTCATCAATCCGCTCTCGACAGGACCGCGAAACGCGGTATGCGGCTTGATCCGGTTAATGACGATGACCTTATCCGCTTCATACGCATGTTTATCGGTATACACCGGAAGGCCGTTTGGCAGCATGCCAGTCTGCACGACCTCCATGCTCGAAAGGATGGGCGCACCCACGGATGCCTCAGTAACACCAAGCTGTTCCAGCACCTCCCGCTGGCCTTCTGCCGTCGCTCCCCCATGGCTTCCCATGGCAGGAACGATGAAAGGCGCCCCTCCGGCTGATTCAACAGCAGCTGCAGTTTCCCTGACCAGGATAGGAAGGTCGGCGACCCCCCGGCTTCCAACCGCAATGGCCACCCGGTCTCCAGGAGATACTCTGGATAAAAGGCCGGTATCCTGAAGGGTTTTCCGAACCTCCTCTGCTGTGTCCTCAAGCATTGGTGCATGGAAGACCTGCTTTACTCTCAACATTTTTGGAAGGGGTATGTCATGAAGAAGCTGTGATATGATTTCCATCCATCTTCCTCCTCAAATGGTGCTTCTCTTTATTGGTTTCTTGCTTTATCTACTTCATCCATCATTTGATTGACCAGATCTTCTCCAAATTTTTTGGCGTATTTATCAGTCACCGGCTTGATGATCTCTTTCATCTTTTCTTTTTCCGCATCTGATACTTCATTGACCTTCATTCCTGCCTTTTCAAGATCCTTCAGCGCTTTTTCATTTTCTTTGCGGTTTAAATCACGCTGATATTTACCGGCTTCCACCGCGGAATCTTTCATAATCTTCTGCTCTTCTTCAGAAAGCCCGTCCCAGAATTTTTTGCTGACGAGAAAAACAAACGGAGTGTAGACGTGTTTCGTCATGCTTAAGTAAGACTGAACTTCATCATATTTGTTCGATTTGATGGTTGCGAGCGGGTTTTCCTGGCCATCTACCGTTTTCCCTTCCAAAGCGGTAAATACTTCTGAAAAAGCCATCGGTGAAGGATTGGCCCCCAGCTGTTTAAAGGCATCCAGATGAACCTCGTTTTGCATCGTTCTGATCTTCAGCCCTTTAAAATTTTCCGCCGTTTTTACTGGATGTTTACTGTTCGTCAGGTTACGGAAGCCGTTCTCCCAATATCCGAGTCCTATCAGATTGTGCTCAGGCAGTTTCTTCAAAAGCTCCTGTCCCACTTTTCCGTCCAGTACCGCATAAGCCTCTTCCTCGGTATTGAAGACGAAAGGAAAATCAAATATACCGTATTCCTTGATCATTCCAACAAGAGGAGATGTAGAAGGAACCGTCACCTCCTGAAGCCCGCCCTGCAGTGCTTCTGTCATCTTCTGATCATCACCAAGAGTGGCACTGAAGAAGTTTTGGACTTTCATTTTCCCGCCGCTCTTCTTCTCCACCAGCTCTTTGAACTTGATCATTCCCTGTCCTTCAGGATGGTCTTCATTCAACCCGATTCCTGCTTTGATCGTTCGTTGTTGAATTCCACTCTTTCCTGATCCTGAAGCGGATCCTCCAGACTTGCTGGCGCCGCAGCCTCCAAGAACCAGCATCCCTGGAAGGACGATACCCAATGCCAGCTTTTTCACCCAATGATTCATCTTATTTCCCCCTTGAATTGAAATGGCTAACTCATCACATAACGGCTTTCCGGCTGACTGGACTTAAGGTGTGATTGCTCTTTCACTTGAACGTTGACGAGATACTTCGGATATTCCTTGCACATCAGCACATCGACGGCTCCCAGCGCCGCTTTCGTCCTCATCTCTTTTGCTGCTTCCTCGGAATACCACGCGACATGCGGTGTTAAAATGACGTTTTCCATAGAGAGGAACGGGTGACCGGCAGAGATGGGTTCTTCTTCGATCACGTCCAGAGCCGCACCTCCGATTTTTCCTGATTCCAATGCATCGATTAAGGCTTGTTCATCCACGACCGGCCCCCTGGAAGTGTTGATGAGAAGAGCGGTGTCTTTCATCACGGAAAACAGTGAGGCATTGATCATCCCTCTCGTTCCATCCATTAACGGAGCGTGTACGGAAATGACGTCTGATATACGGCATAGCTCCTCAAGGCTGACGAGTTCGACCCCTTTTTTCAGCGCATCTTCTTTTGAAAAATACGGATCAAAAGCCACCACTTTAAACCCGAGAGGCTTGGCCTTCTCAGCAAGGCTTTGCGGAATCTTGCCAAAGCCTACAAGCCCGAGCACCTGGCCGCGAAGACGGTGGATCGGCTGGGTGACTTTAAAATCCCACAGACCCTTCTTCACGTTTTGGTTAGCGGCCACGACTTTTCGTTTGGCAGAAAGCAGAAGAGCCAGCGCATGGTCCGCCACTTCGTCCATACAATAATCCGGGACATTGGCGACACAGATTCCCTTTGCAGTCGCAGCATCCAGATCAATCGTGTTTACACCGACACCGTAACGCGTGATCACTTTGCACTTTTCCAGCTTCTCTATGACCTGCTTGCTGATGGGAGCGTACTGATTCACCAGTGCGTCCGCATCCCGGCACGCCTCGATGACCTCTTCTTCTGTCCGGCATTGTGCCGCAACCAGTTCAATTTCGGGATAGAGATGAAAAACGGCTTCTTCATACCGCAGATCATCATATTCCCAGTCTGTGACTACCACTTTAAACTTGCTCATAACTTTCACTCCTTATTAATCAGGTAAACCATCCAAGCGGAACCATAACGAGGGACGGGAATAAGATCAGCAGGACCAGCACGATCACTTCCACCAGAAGAAACGGCCATATCCCTTTCATGATGTCCTCCATACTGATCTTGCTGATTCCGCAAACAACGTTCAATACTGTACCCACCGGAGGAGTCAGGAGGCCGATCGCATTATTGATAATAAACAGAACCCCGAAGTAAACAGGGTCAATCCCCGCCTGCTGGATAACAGGCATTAAAACAGGGGTAAGGATAAGAATCGTCGGGGTCATGTCCATCGCTGTCCCAATCAGAATGACTAGCAGGTTGATCATTAATAGGATGAGCAGCGGATGGTCCATGAGCGGCTCGAGCAGCCCAATGACTTGAGCAGGCAGATTAGCTACCGTGATCAGCCACGAGGATACGAGCGCTGCGGCAACAAGAAACATTACGACACTTGTCATTTTTGCCGACCGCACCAAGATGCCGTAAAGCTCTGAAATTTTCAGTTCACGGTAGATGACCAGTCCGACGAACAGAGCATATACGGCCGCAACAACCGCTGCTTCAGTCGGTGTAAAAATACCGCCGCGCAGGCCGCCGATAATAATGACCGGCAATAGAAGCGCCCAAAACCCTTTTCTCATCGAGATCAGGATTTCTTTCATCGATTTACGGGGCTGAACTTTGACCTTATCCTTGTGTGCGACAATGGCCCATGTCACACAAAGCCCAACTGCCAGCAACATTCCTGGCACAATTCCAGCCATGAAAAGCTTGGTGATGGATACTCCGCTCGTTACTCCAAATATGATAAAACCAATACTTGGCGGGATGATCGGTGCAATGATCCCCCCCGAGGCAATGAGTCCGCTCGAACGGTTAACATCGTAGCCGCTCTTCACCATCATCGGGATCAAGATTGCTCCCAATGCAGCGGTATCAGCAACAGCAGATCCTGACAAACTGGCAAATAAAACGCTTGCAATAATAGCCACATAACCGAGGCCGCCTCTGATATGTCCGACCATCGACATGGCCATCTGGACGATGCGCTGAGAAAGGCCGCCGGCGTTCATGGCTTCACCTGCCAGCATAAAGAAAGGAATGGCCATCAGGGGAAAGTTGTCAGCTCCGTTAATTAAGTTTTGAGCAATGATCTGGCTGTCGAAGATGCCAAGAAAGAACATAAGTGCAACACCGCTTAAAAGCAGCGCAAACGCTATAGGCATTCCAAGTGCCATCGTTCCGAGCAGTGAACCAATAAACACTCCAATCATGCTTGTTTCTCCTCCTTCCCAAGTTCATTTTCCTGAAAATCTATCAATTCTTCTGAATCGCTGATCAGGATGAGATCTTTTTCCTGCAGCTTGTTGGATAGCACTTTGTATAGATTGTTGATAAGGATCAACCCCATCGCCACACTGACCAGAATTCCGGTCCCATAAACAAAGGAAAGAGGCAGGCCAGTAGCAGGCGCTTTGCTGTCCATGTTGATCATGGTCATTTTCCAGCTGCCTTCAAGAACAAGGAAGAGAACAAACAGCATGAGCAGATCACTGATTACGAGTACTACTTTCTTTGCTCCCTTGGGCAACCGCCTGACCAGCATGTCTACCCCCAGGTGCTCCTTGCTTTTAAAGGCACCGATCGCACCGAGGAATGTGAGCCATATGAACAAATACCGCGACATTTCCTCCGACCATGTAATCCCTGAGTTAAAAAGGTAGCGCAATACAACGTTTCCAAATACAAGAATGACCATCATCCCCAATGCTGCGGCCATAAATATATTCAGCAGTCTTTCTAAGTACTTTGAGACCTTTTCCATCTTTTTCCCTCCTTTCATCCCGATCTTATTGTTCAGCTTTTATCCTTTTAACGAGATCCTCGGCCCAATCATATTGCTTGTAGAATTCGTCGTACATCGGCTGTGCTGCATCTTCCATTTTCTTTTCGAACGCTGCATCAGGTGTTGTAAATTTCACGTTTTTGCCTGACAGGAATTTTTTATCAGCATCATAACTTTTTTCCATCAGGCCAAATTCATAGTCAGCAGCGGATTTGGATGCTTTTTCAATGATTTTTTGCTGTTTTTTGGACAGTCCATTGAAAAATTTGCTGTTAATGATGTAGATGTTCGGACTAAACATATGCTTGGATTCCAGTACATTGCTCTGAACCTCATACCAGCCGGACGCCCGTAAAGTAGCCACAGGGTTATCCTGGCCATCCACCACCTTTTGTTCGAGAGCAGAAAACACTTCAGAAATCGGCATCGGCGTCACATTCATCCCCAGCAGCTTCCCTAGCTTGATATAGTTAGGGATATTTGGCATCCTCATCCGAAGCCCTTTAAGATCGTTCATGTCCTGAAGGGCTTTGTTGCTCGAAAACATCCTGAACCCATTTGCGCTCCATGCCAGGGGCTTTACTCCATGCTTCTTTTCCATGTCTTCTGTAAGCTCCTTGCCGATCGGCCCGTTCAGTACCTTCTTCACATGTTCATAGTCCTTAAAAAGAAACGGCCACTCCGGCACCGCCATTTTTTCAATATCGGCCTGCATGATCAGCCCCGGTATCCCCATTTCAATCGTGCCGTTTCGCACCCCGTCGTAAAATTCCTTTTCCGCCCCAAGCGTGCTGTTATCGTAGATCTGAACCTTCAGCGTACCGCCCGATTCCTTTTCCACCATCGGCTTGAACTTCTCCCTGAGTGCTACGTTCTGTGGATGATCTTTAGCAAAGTAGTTGGCGATTTTGATCGTCTTTGTCTTTTCTCCTGAGGAGGAAGATGAAGACTGGCTTCCACAGCCTGATAACAAAAGAGATGATAATAATGCCGCGACCATCATAACCCCTAAACCTTTCTTTAACTTCATGGAGCTCACCCATCCTTTTTTGTTTTTTGAAAGCGGTAACATCTCTGCGCAAAAAAATTTGTTTTTTTACTTCTCAGGTGATTTTGTTCTACATTATAAAACCAAGTTCTCGTTATTCTCCGAAGAAAAGGCATTGCTCCCTCAATAGAATGTGCGTTGGACGTTCTTCTCTGGGTGCAATGCCTTGGTTGTTTTATAATATAAAACTCAGTTCTGTGTTTTCATTTTCTGTGATAATCATAGTACATCGTGTCAAAGTGTGTCAATTTGTTTTTTTGCTTTTCTGAAAACTAGAGATATTGTACTATTTTTATTTTAAAAGTAAGTACGGAAGGAATCCGTTGCAGAGTCGATGAGAAAGATCGTTTCTAAATAAGAGCTTCATAGAGCACCGAAAAAGGGTCCTCAGACGGCTGAGGTTCCTTTTTGTGAGGTGTTTTTGGGATCCAGCCATAATTGATCGATCTGAATATTCTCACTTATGCCCTAAAGCGTTACTTGCGGTTCGACATGACTTATTCACGGAAAGTCAGAGTTTACTCACCGTTTTCCACCATTTACTCACAGAACACATCATTTTCATAAAACGGGCCCATCAGCGAAATCAGGTAAACTATCATTCAAATAAAATAGCACGCAGGACATTCGGATGCTCAAAATCTTTCTGGCCGGCGCCGTAGCCGATCCTGTCGATGGCGCGCGCTGGCATGTATCCATAATCATCCGCTAAAGCTTTTAGAAAGCCAGCCCCGGTTGGCGTCGTTAATTCACCTCTTACATGAAAATCTTCAAGAGGAACTCCTCTCAGGATTTCCGCAGTGGCTGGAGCCGGAATCGGATAGAGTCCGTGAGCCATCTTGACTTTCCCATGGCCTGTCGGCACCGGTGAGGCTGTAATTCTATCAATCTCCAGACTTTCAAGAGCCAGGCAGACGCCAATAATATCAATGATGGAGTCCATCGCCCCGACTTCATGGAAATGGACCTCTTTTGGATCCATCCCGTGAATTTTACCTTCTGCCTCAGCGATCACTTCAAAGACCCTTTGACTCCTGTCTTTTACCCTAGCAGGCAGTTCGCTCGTTCGAATCATCTCTAAAATTGTGGATGCTTTGCGATGTTCGTGGTGGTGATGATGGGTATGTAAATGGTCATGCGAATGCTCATGGCTGTCCGAATGCCCGTGGCTGAGCGAAGAATGGTCTTGGCTGTGCGAATGCCCTTGATGAGAGTGGGCATGATGGTGGGAATGGCCTTCTTCTTCATGGTCATGGTGATGTCCTGCATCTGTATTTACACCTGCCATCACCAATTCAGCCGCGCTGAACTGAAGATCCAGCAGATTGGAGGAGATTCCTCTTTTATCGACCCGTTTCACCGATATAGAAAACGGATCGATCGGCAATTTTTTTAAATGCTCCGTAATATAAGCAAGGTCTGCTCCTAAATCAATGAGCGCAGACAAGGTCATGTCGCCCGATATCCCATACTGGCAATCAAGATAGAGCTGTTTCATGCTGGACCCCCTCTGTGGCAAGTTTAAGAATCAGCGCCGCTTGGTAGGCAGCCCCGAATCCGTTATCAATATTTACGACGCTCATGCCTGAAGCACAGGAAGTGAGCATGGCGAGAAGCGGCGTCAATCCTTGCAGATGTGCCCCGTAGCCGACAGAAGTCGGAACCGCAATGACGGGCCGCTGAACCATGCCTCCTACGACACTCGGCAGTGCCCCTTCCATTCCAGCCACGACGATAAGCACACTGGCCTTTGTGATTTCCTCACGGTAGGCAAGCAAACGGTCGATGCCTGCGACACCGACATCATACAGACGGTTTACATTACAGCCCATCCAATCCGCCGTAACTGCCGCTTCTTCGGCAACAGGAAGATCTGATGTGCCTGCACATAGCACCATTACATCACCGCCGTATTTATCCCTTGGTGAACCGTATAGAAGAATCCGTGAAACCGCATGATAATGTGCATCCGGATAGGCTTTCGTTAACACAGCTGCCTTTTCTTCTGATAGCCTCGTAACCATCACCTTGCCATGGGTTTCAATCAGCGTCGCCATGATCTGCTCGATTTGTTCCGCCGTCTTCCCTTCTCCGTAAATGACCTCGGGATAGCCTGTACGCGTCTCGCGATCCAGATCTACTTTACTGAAGCCCAAGTCTTCAAACTTTTTCATCCGATCCGCCCCTCTCACATTGTTTTTGCTTCGGCAAGGACCTTATTCATGCTTCCGCTCTTATAGCCGGTAAGGTCCATCGTCACGTACATATAGCCAAATTCCTGCAGCCTGGAGGTGATTTCCTCATGATGATGAAGAAGCTTTGGCATCTCTTGGGGCTCCACTTCAATCCGGGCCATATCCCCGTGAGTGCGCACCCGTACCTGGCGGATGCCAAGTGCGCGGATGGCTTGTTCTGAACGGTCAATCTTCCGCAGCTTTTCAATGGTGATCTCTTCGCCATACGCAATCCGTGAAGAGAGGCACGCGAAAGAAGGCTTATCCCACGTAGTCAGACCCATGGCTTGAGAAAGCTCCCGGATTTCACTCTTATACAGATCCGCTTCCTGAATCGGACCCCGTACGTTATATTCCCTCGCTGCTTTTGTGCCGGGCCGGTGTTCTCCCATATCATCGGCAATAAGGCCAAACACCATGTTTTCATAGCCGTGCTCCTGCATGATCGGTATGAGATGCTCAAACAAGCTCTTTTTACAAAAATAACAGCGGTTGGACGTATTTTCGGAGTAGCCTGGAATGCTCAGTTCTGACGTTTCAATGATCTGGTGCCTGGCACCGAGAAGGGATGCTAGCCGTTTCGCCTCCTCCAGCTCTTCAAAAGGGTAGGTCTCGCTATCGGCGGTCACCGCCAGCACGTTGTCCCTGCCAAGCGTATCAAGCGCCACCTTCAGCAGGAAGGTACTGTCGACCCCGCCTGAAAAAGCAACAACAACCGTCTTCATCTCACGTAAAATCTCTTCCAGTCTCTCAAACTTAGTGTGCAGCAATGTGACCCCTCCGTTCTTCGACATAAGGAATGGTAAGCGGCCCTAGCGGCAATACTGCAATCGTCATTCCCGGTCCGTACTTTTCTTTCAGCGCCTCAAGAGTCCCTTCGATATCATGAGTGGGCTCAAGAATGGCTCCTCTCACCTGTTCATCTGTGAGTGTTGAATATACATAAACATCCGCCCATACCTGGGTCACCGCCTGTTTTTGCACCTGCCATTGATCGAACATCTTAAACTCCGGATCATTGATCAGATCAAGCAGAGCTTGAGGTGTTTGGGCAAACTGAAAGATCTTTGAGTAGTTTCCGTGATCCGGCAGCCCGTCTGAACACTCAGAAGCAATAATGATCGTTCCCCCTTCTTTTACGATCTTATGGGCGGCGCTCATCCCCTTGACGGCCTGATACAGATTTTGGTCAAGCGGATAACCCGAATTTGAGGTAATGACGACGTCAAACCGTTCTTCGCACTGAATCATGGCATGCTCTTTCACAAACGCGCAGCCTTTGTCATGGGCTTCATACAATTCACCGGCAAACACATTCGTGATCTCTTTTTCCCGGTTCAAGGTCACGTTCAGCATGAAATGAGGTTTGCACATTTGATTGATCTCGCGGGTCATCTCCTGAACGGGATTATCCACCATATTCCCCCAGGTGGAACGCGGATCTCCTATCATTCTCGCATTATGGAACGTCATGATGGTCTCAATTCCGGCAATGCCAGGCATGATTCCCTTAGGGCCGCCGGAAAAGCCGGCAAAAAAGTGAGGTTCAATAAATCCGGTAACGATGCGGAAGTCAGCCTCCACATACTCCTTGTTCAAACACACATCACAGCCGAACCGGCTTCTTCCCAAATTCACAAGGGATTCGTTATCATGGCATTGGTTATTGATGATCCTGACATTGTCCACGACCCAATCGCCGAGCATCTGAACGAACTCTTCCCTCGTCTGGTCCCTGTGGGTTCCCGTTCCGTTAATGATGACAAAATTCCGAAGCGGCACGTGATCCAGTTCCTTGATCAACAGCGGAACAAGCTTGTCGTTCGGTGTAGGTCTTGTAATGTCACTGATGACAATCGCCACTCGATCCGTCGGTTTGACCATTTCTTTCAGCGGCGGCGTGCCGATTGGTTTCCGCAATGATTCCAGCAGAGCCTGTTCATCATCTTCAAGCCCAGCTAGGTTGTTTGGCTCCACAATAAAAGCGGATTCAGGCAAACGGAGCTTCAGTCCTTCTTTTCCATATAACAAGGTCGTTTCCATTTACGCTCTCTCCTTCTAAATAAGCTGATCAGGCTGTGGTCGGGGGAACACGTTCCTCCTGGCTGGAGCTGCTTTCCAATTCAAACTTCTCCAGCCGGCCATTGATTCCTTTTCTTCTTTGATACTTGTCCATTAAAATGACAGCGATCGGACATAAAATAGCGGTCGTCAACGTGGCGATGGAGATCTGTGCCGTAGCTATGTTGACAATTTCCTTGTAGGACTGGGCTTCTGCTGCACTCATCATTCCCGATCCCGCTGCAACGGAGGCTGCCGCGGCGATGGCAGCGGGCGTGCCGGCGGCGTTCCCGGCGGTGGAAGCTTCAGAAACCGGTGCGATATAGCTGTTTTCCCTGAATAATTTAAACACGAGAATGCCTGTGAATCCTGTAAGAACCGTAGTTAAGACCCCGATCGTAAGGCCCGCTGTAACGACCGAAGGATTAAAGAAACTAGCCAGGTTCATACCGGCTCCGAGAGCAAAGGCAAAGAACGGAACAGGCAGGATCTCTCCCGCTTTAAGAAAGTCGCGAATATCTTCGTCCAAATTTCCGAGAATCATCCCGATCGCGATCGGCAACAGAACGGCAATGAAAGCGATGATCGGAAAGCTGGATCCCAGAAGGCCCAATGACATTAACGTAAAAAACGGGCCATCGTTCAAGGAGAGAACTGCTACTGCCCCAACGTCGGACCGATTTCCATACTGGCCTGTCAGCGCGGCATACATTCCGCCGTTTCCGTTCGTCATCGCAGCAATAATGGCCATTGTGGACAACCCGAAGAGACCGTCCATCGGGTTAAAAAAGTAGCCAAACAGAAGACCGATAACGAGGCCCGTCAAATATTTGGAAACAACGAGGAGCACTCCCTTTTTCAGAGCCGCTCCTCCAACCCGTAAATTCATCTGGCTTCCTGCACAAAAAAGGAACAGAGCGATCAGTACGAGTGCACTGTCTTTAAACAGTTCCTGCGAGAAGCCGCCGATTCTCAAAAACTCGTAATAGCCTTCCGGTGTTTTTGCTACACCAAGTGACTCTAAAAATTTCATCACAGGAGGAAGGTGAAGCTGATCGATCGTATTAAGCAGCGCACCGAACAATAACGGCACGACCATGAGACCGCCGGGCACTCTATCAATCGTTTGTTTAAGCTTCATCGTCTAGACCCTCGCTTTCCGTTTGGCTGAATAAACGTTCTTACGAGCTGCTCTGCACTATACTCCAGCAATTGAGGCGCACGCTTCATGGCCTCCCCGAGTGATAATGGCTGCTGAATCATACTTGTGATACTGATGACTCCGTATTGATAGAGAACTTCTGTACCCTCTCCGACGGATCCGGCAAGGATAAGGGTTGGAACATTACTCTCTTTGGCCAGCTGCGCGACCCCCATCGGTGTTTTTCCTGAAGCTGTCTGGTAGTCGACCCTTCCTTCACCCGTGATGACCAAGTCGGCTCCGTCCAAAGCCTGCGGCAGCCCGGCATACTCGGTGACAACATCCACTCCCCGCTTCATCTGTGCCGGAAAGAACGCTTGAAACGCACCCCCGATGCCCCCTGCGGCTCCCGCACCAGGCATATCGTGAAGCCTGACTCCTGTCGCTTGCTCCACCAGGTCCGCCCAGTGGACAAGGTTATCATCGAGAATTTTCACCATCTCTTCTGTTGCCCCTTTTTGCGGGCCGAATACGGCTGATGCGCCTTCCTTGCCGACGAGCGGATTTTGCACGTCTGAGGCGATGAGAAAAGAGCATTCTTTGACCCGCTGATCGAAGCCGGAAAGATCTATTTTTTTTATTTTATGAAGCTCACCGCCACCGAATGGAATGCTGCTGCCGTTCTCATCCAGGAACTTTAAACCTAATGCCTGAAGCATTCCCGCTCCGCCGTCATTTGTAGCAGAGCCTCCTATGGCCAACACAAAGGAACGAAACCCGTCATCCAGTGCCTGTTTCATTAATTGTCCTGTACCGTATGTCGTCGCTGTCAGAGGATTAAGGTGTTCAGGAGAAACAAGACAGAGGCCTGAGGCAGAAGCCATCTCGATGACACATGTCTTCTCATCTCCTAAAATGCCGTATTCAGCATTCAGATCATTGTGAAGCGGACCCGTTACCCGTACAGTTTTTTTCCTTCCTCCCGTTGCTGAAACCAATGTGTCCAGCGTTCCTTCACCACCGTCGGCCGCCGGAACAAGGATCGTTTGGATGGAAGGGTCGGCATTCCTGACCCCCCGTTCAATAGCTTCTGCCGCCTCCACCGCTGATACGCTTCCTTTATAGGAATCGGGAGCGATCACAATCTTCATCATTAAACCTCCTCTTTAGAAAACGCTTTCAGTTTGCATTTTTTTATATTATACTTATCTGAATATTAGAAATCTATGGTCAAAACAACCAGAAACACAGGTTTAATATTTGATTCTTTTGTATGATTTAACTAAAGGAGGCTGTTATGCTCACAACGGAAATTGCCGAGATGATCGTCAAGGAAACGTCTGCCCGTTTAAACCGAAACGTCAATATTATGAGCAGCAAAGGAATTATCATTGCTTCGTGCGACCCGTCCCGCCTTTATCACATGCATGAAGGGGCACTCGAGGTGTTGCAGACCAAACAGCCTTTCACAATACCGACGGATCATGAGGGAAAATGGAAAGGAGCACAATCCGGCATTAACCTCCCTATTATTTTTGATGAAAAAATTGTCGGTGTGATCGGAATTACTGGAGATCCTGAGGAAATGAGGGATTTTGGGGGACTTGTTAAAATGACAACCGAACTTCTGATCAAACAGGCCTACATGGCTACACAGGCAGAGTGGCAGCAGCGCACGAAAGAAATGATCATCGAAAACCTTCTTAAAGAAGACCCTGCTATGGAACATATCGAGCGCCGGCTTAACCTTCTTCAAATTAAACTTGCTCCTCCCTATCATACCCTGGTTATTCAGCTGGAGGACCGTTCTCTTTCCGATACGATCATTCTTCAACAACTTGAAAAAGCAGCCGGTGCAGCCGGCTGCCTGATCGGCTTTGTGAACACCAACCGATTATGCATCGCCTTATCCGGTATGAAAGATGAAATCGTCCACAAGAGAATAGAAGCGATTTATCAAGTGCTGAAATTTCTTAAACTGACCTTCCGCCTGGCCTTCAGTACCCTTTATGCGGATCTTCAAATGTTTCACCGCTCCTATGAAGATTGCTCTCTTGCGCTTGAAATCAGCAATAGCAATCAGGAAGTGGTCTCTTTTGCCGAACTTGAAGCAAAAGCTCTTATTTATCAGACAGAAACGGCAGCAGGAACAAGGCTCCTCCAGCGCGTGCTCCACCGGTCGCTGCGCCCTTTTATCGAAACTCTTCAGGTGTTTTTTGAACATCACCTTAACATGCAGAAAACGGCAGACTGCCTCCATATTCACCGAAATACATTGATTTACAGGCTCAATAAAATTAAAGAACAAACTGGTTATGACCCCAGGAGTTTTAGGGATGCCCTAACGCTGCAAATGGCGATATGGCTCTTGGAAAAAAAGGAAAAGGGAGCTCATATTTCATAAAAAGGAGGATGGCACAAAGTTTGAGTCATCCTCTCTTTCAATAAATCGATGTCATGCTGAAGCAGTCGCATAAAGAATCACCTTGCACCTTAAGGCAGGGGTTTAAAACCTGCCGGATTAGGTAATGGAAAAGTATAAACATTTCTTTTACCGCCAAGCCATTGGATAAAAACATACACGAATGCTTCTCACTGCTATTTTCACTAGAAAAAAGGAGGAGAACGATCATGAAGTATGAAAAAATTCTTGTGGCGCTCGATGGATCGGAAGGAAGCCAGCAGGCACTGGAACATGGAATCGAGCTGGCAAAGAACCTGGGTGTTGAATTGACGCTCGCCCACGTATTGAACGAGACGCCTTATCCGCTATATGGAGAAGGATATTCGATGGCAGCCTATCAGGATTCGATCGAACAGGAAGTCAGACAGGCCGCCACCATGGAGAAAAGCCATGGAGAGGAGCTGTTGGCAAAAGCGAGAGACGCTGTTCCAGAGACATTTATCAGTGTGAAAACCGAACTGCTCGAAGGAGAAGCCGCACGCTCCATCTGCAGCTATGCCACCACCCATGACATGGACCTGATTATTATGGGCAGCCGCGGTCTCAGCGGTTTCAAGCGTTTGGTTCTCGGCAGTGTCAGCCAAAGAGTACTGTCAGAAGCCAGCTGCCCGGTATTGGTAACGAAATAGGACAAAAAAGCTTGCCGGCTAGACTGACCTAGCGAT
>NZ_JBDPNU010000011.1:0-3132 GCF_050468105.1 Fictibacillus sp. NRS-1165 | reverse complement strand
TTTTAAAGGGCTCAGTTCATGATAAGATCGGTTTTTGCAATTCAACCGGATGAATGAAAAGTATGAAATTAGAATCGAGTTCGTGAAGGAAGCTGAATTAAAGTAATGGATTTTATTTTGGATCAATTGTTCATACTAATATAAACTAGCTGTTACAGAAGGAGATTATATGCCAAATCAAGAAAATAACAGCCATAATCCAATTCCTCATAAAAATAAAAAAGATGATACATACCACATACTTAAACAAGCAATGGAAATGGATACAGATGTCAATGAAGACACAAATCGGGAAAGATTATTGGATGAATCGTTCGATTCGTTTCTAGAATCGAACGAACATCAGGAAAATTAAACAGGAATTGTCGTGGCTCATCTCATGTATTAGAAGCACCTAACACCTATCCTTCCCTGATACATGTTTCAAGGATACCAGCTAATAGAAGGTCAGCAGGTAGGACTAAAAAGGTGGAAAAAGTCATGTTACAATAAAAATGACCAACAAAATAAACTTCAAATACAGTAACTTTAAATTATTTCCAATAAAGTATTTTATTGGGTAATTTATATATTTTTTGGAAGCCTCTTTGCGTTTTAATAAAACATAAATCCAATGAACGAGCTTGTTTACACAAGCAATGATGGCCACCTTATGTGGTTTCCCTTCTTCACGCTTTTTGTTATAAAATGCTCTAAGTTTTGGATTGCGGTCGTTAGTTATCCCACATTTTCCTCCCTGCAAAACAAAAAAGCATCTGAAGTGAGTTGAAAATCTTTCCTCAGATGCGTGGCAGCTGCGTTTTTTTTTGTAAACCCCAACTTGGCATGGTTATATTGACCAGACTCGTAAATCGAAAAATTGATGTTAGATTTCTGCGAGAAATCTTTCAGCAAGAAACGTTTAGAATTAAACGTAATCGGCTGCCCGCTTTAGAAGCAAGGCTCGCTCTTGTTCATTCTGTGTAAGCGATGCTGCACGCTTGAACTCAGCGCATGCTTCCTCATTTCTCTCCAGCTTTGCAAGCAAGTCGCCACGAACCGCTGGCAATAAGTGATACTTTTTCAAGGAAGGTTCGTCTTCCAATGCATCCACGATCTCCAGCCCAGCGGCCGGTCCATAAGCCATGGAAATAGCAACAGCGCGGTTCAATTCCACTATGGGAGATGGTGCCACCTGGGAGAGGGCATCGTATAGTGCGGAAATTTCTTGCCAATCCGTTTCCGATGCCGTTCGTGCCTTGGCGTGACAAGCAGCTATACATGCTTGCAGTGAGTACGGACCATAGGCACCGCCGATTTGCTCAATCCGCTTTAGCGCCGAATAGCCGCGGTGAATCAAAAGATCATCCCAAAGGGCCCGATTCTGATCCTGAAGCAATATCGGCTCTCCCGATGGGCCAATGCGCGCTTTGAAACGTGACGCCTGGATTTCCATGAGAGCAATCAGGCCATGTACTTCCGGTTCCTCAGGGAGAATTTCCGCCAGAATCCGGCCAAGACGAATAGCTTCACTGCACAGCGTTGGACGAATCCAGTTCTCACCACCAGTTGCAGAATATCCTTCATTAAACATGAGATAGATCACATCCAGAACTGATGACATCCGGCTTGAAAGCTCAAGTCCACAGGGAACTTCAAAAGGTACCTTTGAAGCAGAAAGCGTACGCTTAGCTCTGACGATTCGTTGTGCAATGGTTGATTCAGACACAAGAAAAGCTTGCGCAATTTCATCTGTCTTTAAGCCGCATAACAGTTTAAGCGTTAGAGCGACTCGAGTTTCCCTGGAAAGTACCGGATGACAAGTGGTGAAGATGAGACGCAGGAGATCGTCATTGATCTCCTCGTCAATTGAATCATAGTCCGTTTTTGCTTTGAATTCCATGTTGCGGCCGATTTCCTCATATTTTTGATCACGTAATTTGTTTCGACGCAGAAGATTAATCGCCAGACGTTTGGCAACAGTCATGAGCCAGGCTCCCGGTTTTTCCGGTATGCCTGATTCCGGCCATTTTTCAAGTGCAATGGCCAACGTATCTTGCGCTAAATCCTCTGCAATACTGACATCTTGAATTATTCGGGCAACACCGGCTATGATTCTGGCTGATTCGACGGTCCAGATTCCTTCAATGGTACGATGGGTTCTATAGGTTGTCACTATGGTCTTCTTTTTTCTGATTTCTCGCGTAATTCAGCTTCTTTTGCCAACATTTCGGACAGCTCCGGCGCCTCATATACTTGACGCAATTCAATCTGACCTTCCCCATGTCCCATCGGGTCCGGCATCCGCATGGCCCACTCGATGGCTTCTTCCCTCGATTTCACATCAATCAGAATGAACCCGGCAATCAATTCTTTCGTTTCCGTAAATGGGCCATCCGTAACCACCGGCTTTTCCCCTGGTTTAGGATACGAAATGCGAATTCCATTTGAACTTGGATGAAGTCCTTTAGCCGCAACCCGCACGCCTGCCTTAACTAATTCCTCATTGTACTTCCTCATGGCTTCATTGAGCTCTGAGCTCGGGCGATTTCCGCCTTCCGAATTCTTCGAGGCTTTGACAATCAGCATAAATAGCATAAAAATTTCCTCCTTCTTTTTAGAGGCAAATCCCCTAATTGGCCTCTTTATAAATACAACGAACGGGAAACACCAAAATCAACACAATGAATAAAAAATCTTAAAAATTCTTTTCAAAATTGCTATATAGAAATAGGGCAAGAGAGTATTATTTGATACATAATAGATTAGCTTTTATTTGACAGAAAAGCTTATAAAGATCATGAGGACCTCATTGTGAAACTTTTAGCTAAGATTTATACTGAATTTCGGATCGACGACACAATGTTGCGCTTAGTACAGTTTGGACTATTCTTCTTCTACATTCCTGCTCTATTGTTCAATAAAAAGGTGTAGATCTCCTTCTTAAAGAAACAATCCAAATTTTGAATATATAGGAATATACTTGTCAAGGAATAATCGTTCATATAAAAGTAATTAGGTTCATGTTAATTGTTTCTACACTATATTCTGAATAACCTTAGTAAGTATCCCTTGTTTCACATAATGGCTAAATTACGCAAAAAGTCTCAACAAGTTTCTTCAACAAACGGGCCCGTTCGTATTATAAGGTTA